>CAZQAF010000007.1:0-55814 GCA_964591175.1 uncultured Desulfobacteraceae bacterium
TAACGGTTTTTAACAGATGTTCATCCGGCTTCATGTTGCTTAGAAGTGGTTTCAAAACCTCCCCTCGGTCTCAATCTCTGTGTTAAACTGTGATGTCCAATCCTCGAAATATTCCCGATATTCCTGCGGTTGGCCTTCACAGTTTGCCTTGACCTTGAACCCGATTGAAGGTTTTGAAACCACTTCTCGGCTTTCAAGATCAATCATCAATCCTAAGGAATATCCTCATACCCTTTAACCAGAACTTCCCTTGGTTTTGCGCCGTCCGAAGGCCCCACGATGCCTTCTTTTTCCATCACTTCGATAATACGGGCCGCCCGGTTGTAGCCGATACGCAAATGACGCTGAATCATGGATATTGAGGCATGCCCTGTTTTTGTGATGAGCGCCACGGCATCATCATATCTTTCATCATATTCTGTTACATCGGATTCATCATCCTCTTTTGGCGGCGCATTCAGGATGGACTTGTCGTATTCGGGGGCCTTTTGTTTTTTTAAAAATTCAATGATTCTCGATAGTTCTTCTTCGGAAATAAAGGCGCCATGGATGCGCTGGAGTTTGGCCGCGCCGGGAGGCAGAAAGAGCATGTCACCGTTTCCCAGTAGATTCTCAGCCCCGTTTGTATCGATGATCGTCCTGGAGTCTGTCTTTGAAGATACCTGAAATGTCAGCCGCGTCGGGAAATTGGCCTTAATAATTCCGGTGAGCACGTCCACGGACGGGCGTTGGGTGGCCAGAATCAAATGAATCCCGGCGGCTCTTGCCATCTGGGCAAGACGGGTCAGGGCGATCTCCACGTTTCTTGAGGCCGCCAGCATCAAGTCCGCAAGTTCATCAATGAGAATAACAAGATACGGCAGTTTCTCCGATTCCAAACTATCATCGGTTTTGGTCTCTTTTTCGATTTTTTGGTTGTACTGCCGGATATGTCTCGATTTTTTTTCCGACAGGAGTTCATATCTTCGTTCCATTTCGCGAACCGCCCAGAAAAGCGCATTGGTCGCTTTTTTGACATCGGTGACGACCGGTGTGATCAGGTGGGGGATTCCGTCATAACTTGAAAGCTCGATTCTTTTGGGATCAATCATAATGAGTTTGACGTCATCCGGGGTTGATTTGAAAAGCAGACTGCAAATCATGGCATTCAGCGCGACACTTTTGCCGCTGCCCGTTGCGCCTGCAATCAGAAGATGGGGCATCTTCTCGAGTTCCGCAACAACGGGATTTCCAATGATATCTCGACCCAGGCAGATGGTGAGTTTCGATTTGGATTTTTCAAAGGCGCTTGATCCGACAATTCCTTTGAACCTTACGACTGCTCTTGAAGCGTTGGGGAGTTCGATGCCGATGGCCGCTTTTCCGGGTATTGGCGCAACGATTCGGATGCTTATGGCTCTGAGCGCCAATGCAAGATCGTCGGTAAGATTGACGATTTTGTTGATTTTTACGCCCGGAGCAGGCTCATATTCAAAAGTGGTAATAACCGGTCCCGGAGATACGGCAACCACTTTTCCCATGACGTTGAAGTCTTCCAGTTTCTTTTCTAGAAGTTTCGACTGCATATTTAAATTTTCATCGTCGGCCGATGAAAGGTTTTCATCGAAATTGTCCAAAAGGTTTAAGGAAGGAAGCTGAAATCCGGCTCCGCTGTGCATAAAGTCAAATACTTCCTGTTTCGGCATCGGGGCTTGTTTTATCGGTTGCGGTTCAGGAGACTTGATCGTGATTTTGGGTTTGTCTCTGGGAGTTTTTTCTTTGATCGTTCTCGATCGTTTTTTTGACTTTTTACGCTGTTCTTTCCATTTGATGATCAGAAGTTTCAATCGATCCGCAGAAAAAAGCACGGTTTGCCAGACCCGTTTTGCAAACCGTATCAGGGAAAATCCGGTTGCAAGAATCAAACCGATAATCCATAACAGAATCAGGATGATCCCCCCGCCCATGACGTTTGAATACTTTACAAAAAATGATTTTAAAGGGATGCCGATAATTCCGCCGGAAGAAAATTTACTCCCGAATATAATGATATGATTGTGTTTGATGGCCAACAAACTCCCTGTGGTGATCATTAGGATGATCCCGCCGATAATTGTGGGAATGATGGCTTTATTGGGATGATCGCCAAAAAAGTGGATGCTGATAAGAAGAAGCAGAATCGGTATCCAAAAGGATCCGAGGCCGAACAGGCCGATAAGGATCCCCGCCAGCTGTGCGCCGAACAGGCCGAAAAAATTATGGATATGCCCGGCCGCCCGCGCAGTGTTGATCGAAGGATCCGTGGGGCTGTATGACAAAAGACTGACAAGTGTTAAAATAACAAAGAAAAAGACTAATATACCGGCAATTTCTCTACGCATCTTATCCTGCTTCAATAAAATATTTACAATCCTTAATTACTAAACTTCCAAAATAAATGGGAGTATAACCGGCCGCCGTTTGATGGTAAAGGAAAAATATTTTCTCAAGGCTTTTTGTATTTGCGACCGGATTTTGTCGGCGCGCTCTGGAACCTCCGGGCCTATTTCTTCTACAATTTCAAGGATGACACACTTTGCATCTTCCAAAAGATGGCCGGTTTCGGTTTCAAACACAAAGCCTCGTGAAACGATTTCAGGTCCGAAAATAACAATGCCGGTCTCTTCGTCAAAGGCCATATTGACGACTACCAGGCCGTCTTCCGAAAGGTTTCGCCTTTCTTTGAGCACGCTTCTTCCAACGTCTCCGATACCTTTGCCGTCTATCAACACACGGCCTGTGACAACACTGTCGCAAACCCTGCCGCCATGTTCATCAAACGCGACAATCTGTCCGTTTTCAGCAAGTAGAATGTTTTGTTTTGAAATGCCAACCTGTTCGGCCAATCGTGAATGGAGAACCAGATGCCGGTATTCGCCGTGGATCGGAATAAAATATTTGGGTTTGGTCAGGTTTATCATCAGTTTTAATTCTTCCTGGAAGGCATGGCCTGACACATGGATCTGTGATATCTTTTCATAGATAACATCGGCCCCCTGACGATACAAGTAATTGATAATCTTGGTGATGGCTTTTTCATTCCCGGGTATGAATTTTGAAGACAAAATGACCGTGTCTTCTTTTTTGATTTTTATCTGCTTGTGTGTTCCCGCCGCCATACGGGCAAGGGCCGCCATAGGCTCTCCCTGGCTGCCCGTGGTAATAATAACGATTTCTTCATCGGGGAAATCGTTGATCTGTGCGATATCGATCTCCATCTCTTCGGGGATATTGACGTATCCGAGTTCTTTTGCGATATTCACACTGGTTTCTATGCTTCTTCCGTTAAAGATGACTTTCCTGTTGATGGATCGTGCGATGTCGATGACCTGTTGAATCCGGGCAATGCTGGAGGCAAAAAGCCCGATAATGATACGGCCTTTCCGGCCGGCCGAAATCCTTCCCAGCGTGTCGCCGACCTCCTGGTCGGAGATGGTATATCCTTCCCTTTCGACATTCGTGGAATCGGAGAGAAGGGCCAGGACCCCTTTCTCTCCGTATTGTGCAAATTTGCTGACGTCGGTGATCATGCCGTCTCCGGACGTGTGGTTGATTTTAAAATCACCGGTATGGATAACGCGCCCCAACGGCGTGTTGACGGCGATCCCGACGCCATCCACCGCACTGTGGCAGACGCGGATAAATTCCAGCTCAAAAGCGCCGAATTTCAGTTTCGATCCCGGAGAGATTTTATTCAATAAAACCGGAGCAAAGATACCGTGTTCTTCAAGTCTGTTTCGCACGACGCCCAGCGTAAAGGGCGTACCGTAAACCGGCACATTCATCTCTTTGAGAAGATAGGGCAAGGCCCCGATATGATCTTCGTGGGCATGGGTCAAAACAACGCCAAGGACATTCGATTTTTTTTGTTTGATATATGTCATGTCGGGAATGACGTAATCGATGCCCAGCATATAATCTTCCGGAAACATGAGTCCGGCGTCAACGATAAATGTCGACTCGCCGTATTCAAAAACCATCATGTTCAGTCCGATTTCTCCCAAACCGCCAAGGGGAATTATTTTCATTATATTCATCTGTTCTTTTTGCCTTTTTCATAGGATTCCAGAATGATATTTCGGACCTTTTTTATCAGATCCTCTTTTGTTTTTCTGGTGTAAATAGAGGATCTTATGGGTTTTGTGATTTCAAGGGTCACTTTTCCGGATCTAATGGAGATCTCCTTTGTGGGCATGATCTGATCGGTTCCATGAATGATGATGGGGACAATGGAAACACCCGAATCCACGGCCAAAAAAAATCCTCCTTTTTTAAACGGCTGGATCTTGCGGGTGCGGCTGCGAGTGCCTTCGGGAAAGATGATGACAGATACGCCGTTTCTAATAATGTTTGCCGCCTGATTCAGACTTTCTATGGCGGAGCTCCGATCCGAACGGTCGATACTGATATAACCGGCGCTTTTCATGGCATGGCCGAAAATCGGTATTTTGTAGAGTTCGGCTTTGGCAAGCCATCTGAATTGAACGGGAAGATACGCCTGGAGAACCGGAATGTCGAAATTGCTCATATGGTTGGGCATGTAGATATAGGACTTTCCGGGTTTCAAGTTGGAGAGGCCCTTTACGGTGACCCTGATGTCACTTATCGCCAGAATGCATTTTGCCCAAATCCTTCCAACTTTGTGCACAGTGTCGCCACCGACTTTGAAAAAGGAGAGCACGATCACCATCACAGCCATAAAGGCGGTTACAAAGGTAATTTCTAAAATGATGATTGAAGTACGTATCATGCAAACATCAAAAACGGTTCACCGGAACCGATCGGTTCCTATCAGCGGCTCGGGGCAAACGTTTCATCGTTGAAGCTATGTTGTTATTCCGAGCTCATCACACATGGCGTCTGCAAGCCGGATCAGCCAATTGCGCTGGGTGTCGGTTGCATACCCCATGCAACTGCAGCGCATTCTATTTTGGGTCCGTATCAACATTTCAAAGCTGATGAGGTTGGGTTCCAGGTCAACAGCAATGTAAAAGGGCTGACAGTCGGCATGCGCTTTCTGAATTTCAGTGAGGATTTTCCCATCAAGCGGTATCCAGTAGATGCCGTTCACATCGGAAGAAAGAAAATTTTTCTCCATATAAGCTTTAATCAATTCATAATCTTTTTGTCTGAGTTCATCAATAACGTATTGTTTCATAAAAATAAAATTATCACAGTTTACCGCAACGCGCAAGATGTATATTGGCATAGATTTCAAAACTTTCAACGTGTGATTTTTATGGTTTTTGCCGCTGTGTCGATGCGATCGTATCTTGATTGCCGGATCCGGGGGTGCTACGATATTCGAATTGATATGCCGGAAATTAGGAAAGAGAAAATAGGAAATGGGAAAGAGGATAAGGTCTATAACAAGAAGTTAGGACGCTAAGAAGGTTGAAGGTGAGATTCAGCCGTCACAGCCATAGGCTACTATCCGGCCTTCGAAGCCTTACTACCGCGGATTAGGCTGGTGCAGTCGGCAAGTCGGCATATCCGAGAATTTCAGATCTTCTGATTTTCTAACCTTCTTAATTTCTTGTTATCCAAAAGCATTTTATCTTCAAAATTAATCTGTTGTCCATTTTCTAATCAATCCTTAAAACACGTATAGGTGCCGCATGATTTCGTTTAATGGATATTTGATTGCCTATATCTTAATCTATCTTCTCACCGTGACCATGAAAATGATGATTGCGAGGATCAACACCACATATCTTGCCAAATACGGCAAAACGGTTCCCGTTGATCTTCAAGGCGTGATCGATGAGGCAAAACTGGAAGAGATCGTTCGATATACATCCGATAATACACGATTTAGCCTTGTTCAAAAAAGTGTCACCAAAGTTTTTTTTCTTTTTATCATTATTTCGGGTATTCTCCCATGGCTCGTAGATCGTTTGAAGCACATGAATTTTATTGCGGCGGGTTTGATCTTTTTTGCCGTTATCGGTCTGACGGAAGTGTTAGCCGGCCTGCCGTTTGATTATTATCACACCTTTGTCATCGAAGAAAGGCACGGTTTTAATACAAAAACGGTCAAAATATGGATCTTGGATCTGATCAAATCCCTGCTGGTGATGATTGTTTTGGGCGGTTTGCTCCTTTGTGCACTTCTTCTCCTGTTAAAATATACCGGAAAGGACTGGTGGATTTGGTCGTGGGCTGTTTTTTTATGTTTCCAATTGCTCATAACGGTCCTTTATCCCATTGTTATTGAGCCGCTTTTCAATAAATTCACCCCCCTTGAAGCGGGCGATCTTAAAACCGACATTGAGCAGCTCGTCAAAAAAGAGGGGTTCAAAATTGAAGGGGTCTATCAGATGGACGCCACCCGGAGAACCCGACATACCAATGCCTATTTTTCGGGAATCGGGAAAGCCAGGCGGATCGTGTTGTTCGATTCTTTGGTCGAATCTCACAGCCACCAGGAAATTCTATCGATTCTGGCACATGAGATTGGACATATGAAAAAAAACCATATTAAAAAGCAACTGGTTATCGCCGGCTTGGTGTCTCTTTTGATTTTTTATGCGGCATCAAAGCTGATGACAAGCCGTGTGATGTATGTCAGTTTTGGCTTTTCACACATGCCCTACTATGTGGGCCTATTTTTAGCGGGGATTCTATGGGAGCCCGTGAGCTTTTTTCTATCGCCCATTGGCATGGCGATTTCCAGAAAATTCGAAAGGGAAGCGGATATTTATTCCTTTCAGGTCTTAAAGCGTGCACAACCTCTTGCCGGGGCGTTGAAGAAAATGGCTAAAGAAAACCTTTCAAACCTCATGCCGCATCCGGTCTATGTTTTTTTCAATTATTCTCACCCGCCATTGCTCGAAAGGATCAAGTTTATTGAAGCACTTGAAGGTCCGGAAGATCGAAAGTGAGACCTTAAAAAAAATTACGCGGAGATTGAATCCAGGGGGAATTGTTCCCTGGTCGGGGAAAAAGACCAGGGAACATATATGACATTTTATTATGTCTCCTCCACTGTAATTGCACCGGGTTCGCAAACTTCAACACAACTTTCGCAACCCAGACATTCATCGGCATTTACAGGGACGGATTTGCCGTCTTCCATTTCAAACACTTCAACGGGGCAGACGTCCACACATTCTTCACAACCTTCACATTTGTCTTCATCAACAGTAGGGATAAAAGCCATTTTAAAAGCCTCCTTTCATATAGTCATTTTATCGTTTAGATATCGTTTGGCCACGGCAAAAAAACACCGCTGCCTTTATCGGGCAAATTCCCGTCATCGGGCAAATTCCATATACCAATTGATTCGGTGAGTCAAGCCTTGTTATATATTTTTTTTACTTTTAAAAAACCGCTGATTTTATCTTTATAACTTGTTATAAACGATATTTTTTGGCGTTAATTTCGGATTGGCTTTCTAAGGGGGGTCTATTGCAAATACAATTGATATTTCAATGGCTTATTTGCAACATAGATTTGGCGCATTAATTTTTTGTGTAGAACTGTGGTGAAACAGGTGAAAGGTTTCACGGGCAAGCGCAGAGAAGTGTATTTTTCGATGAATGTCAATAAAAAGTTTGAGAACTATTGAGTGG
This sequence comes from uncultured Desulfobacteraceae bacterium, assembly GCA_964591175.1. Lineage (GTDB taxonomy): Bacteria > Desulfobacterota > Desulfobacteria > Desulfobacterales > UBA11574 > UBA11574. Next base: position 7,593 of record CAZQAF010000007.1, read on the forward strand.
ATGCGGCGTTAGAGGCGTAGCGTTTGGCAATTTTGTGATTCGATTTGTAGCAATCGAGACATGTGATGGAAAAATTTTCAGATGAAGTCTTATCTAAAATACCACCCAGCAAACCATACCCCCCTGAGGTCGATTCCACGACAACAGTGACGTTGCACCCGCAGTCTGCACATTTACCGTTAATTGTCATGGTCGATTTTCCAGGGTGAGCGTCAAATATTTTTTTCAGTACTTCTTTCATCACAGCCACCTCCGCGGGTTGTGGCCAAAATCACTTAGGGATGTTCACCTTTGCATATCCTTGGTTTTTGTCTTCTATCGAGACCGCTTCTCCTTTCTTTGCTGAATCTCCGTTCGGGAATATGTACGTCGTAAGAAAATTGTCGCCGGTCAATCCCCAGACGGCGACCTCCGTTGTCCCTGATATATTCCGCCATGCTGTTATAAATATTTTTTAATATTCAAAAAATTATAATCGCTGACTCCGATCCTCAACAATGGACAGCCCGACAAGAAAATGTCCTGTAAATACATTATGAGAATTTTTTGAAATAATTTGTGTTTTTAATAGCTTATTGGGTTTTGACAATCCAGGGGAGTGGTATTCCATGTATAAAATATCACCAACCTCGAGCTGTTCGGACACACAGGAATCTTCCTTGACGAGAATGCATGGCTCGTTTGTGGATTTGTTTCTTAATTTGAATAGATAAACCGGTCCCCTGCCATTTAAGGAGAACTGGACGCTGAAGAATTTGTCCAGAATATTTTTAGATTCAGATCTGTTTTCAGCCAAATTGTCCAAAGATGCCTCCTTTCCCCATGATGTCAACCTTAGCAGTCTGTATTTATAGCGGCATTTTTTGAACCTGGCATAACATCCCCAAGGGTAAACGCTTTCCTTTGGAAGCTTGAAAGAGAGTGTTTTTTTGAAACAAATCAGGAATTTTATTCATAAATTTACCGGTTTTTAATGTCAAGTAGAATTATATATAATTATTATATAATTTTGTCGAATTAGAATATATTGTAGCTCATTAGAATAAATACCTATATATGGTATGGCTGTAAATCAATAAATCTAATGAAATCGGATTGTTTAGATATAATATCTGCGCAGGTACCCCTGACAGGGTCGCCGCAGTTTATCACTTCAGCACAACCGCCAACTGAATTGGCCATCGATTAGAAGTGGTTTCAAAACCCCCTCTCGGGCTCAATCCGCCAAAAGCGGACAAGTCTCTGTGTTGGACTGAGACGTCCAATCCTCGAAATATTCCCGATATGGATGCTTGTCCCGATTTTTTTAATCGGGGCGGTCGGCCGTTTCAGTCCGCCTTTTTATCCCGCTGGGTTTTAGCGGGGGACCTTGAGCCCGATTGAAGGTTTTGAAACCACTTCTAGTAGGGGTAAAAGGGGTAAGGGTGCCAAAAGAAGGGATAAGGGTAATACCAGGGATCATAGTAAGGCTGGGAGTAATAATACTCTTCCTTAGGCCAGAGGTGTATTTCACGGCTTTCGATCTCGAGGTAGGGCTGGGAAAAATCATTCACTTTTTCCATCATTATACCAACGACGGTGCCGGCTACGGTTATTTTGCGGTCCTTTCGGTAAATCTCGGGATCTAAAAATCCCTTTTTTAAGATGATGAATCGTCCTTGGGACAGATCTTTGGATTTTGGGTTTTCTCCTGATCCCAATGGCGCCTGCAGCACTTTGATGATGGATTTGTCGGCCAAATTCTGCGTTTCCAGAATATATCCTCCCAGGATTACGGTTTCCCCTTTATATTTGTCGGCTTCGTGTACGAGTGTCTTAAATGGAACCGGCCCTATGGACTCGTTTCGGATTTGCGGAGAAATAACCGCACACGATGTGATAAAAAACGGCATGAGCACTGCCGGTAATAAGCGTTTTAAAATACACATATCAAACTCCTTTAATTCATATACTATATAGCTTGTTTCTATCGTTGTCCATAGCACAGCAGCGCATGGGAACGTTTTTCTTCTATGGAGTGTATTTAAAATTTCAAGTCCAGTTCGCCGACCGCTTCTATGGTTTCCGGCTGCCATCGGGGATTGTCGTCCTTGTCCTCCAATCGTGCCCGCACACCCTCTACATAATCGGGATGATTCAAAATAAAACGCGCTGCAGCCAGTTCCGTCTGAAAAACCTCTTCAAGAGGGCGAATTTCGTTATGCCGTAAAAGTTTCAAGGTCACCGCCAAGGCCGTAGGGGATCTTTCAGCCAGGCGCTCAAAGACCTGGTTGCAAAGGCGAATCTGTATGCTGCATTGTCTAAGCGACTCTGTGATTTCAACAAGGGAGTCTTTTCCTTGAAAGTAGGCGGACACCCATTCGTCCATGTCGGGCTTGGCCGCTATCTCCTTTACAAAAAACGGATCAAGTGCTTGGGTCAGCTCTTTGGCCGCCGGAATTCTCTGGTTTGGCAAACGTGTTGCATATCCTTCCAGCGTGTTTTTCAGATCCGGCAATCGACTCAGCGGCGTTAAATGGGTTGCAAATCCCACACGAACGGTTTCTGCGCCTTCCATTTCATAGCCAGTCAGACCCAGATATTCGGGATAACCCGGCGGGCATTTGGCGAACATCCAACCGGTGGAGCCTACATCCGGAAAAAAACCGATTCGGGTTTCCGGCATAGCCATCCGCGTACGCTCTGTGGCCACTGCTATGTCCGAGGCGGCAGCCAGACCCAAACCGGCTCCCATGGTAATTCCGTCGCTAAGGGCGATCACCGGTTTGGAAAATCGATGGATCCGCAAGAGCAAATCATATTCTTCTTTTAAAATCAGATCCGCCCGCAAGGTGCTTTTTTCCCGAATGGCCCGGGCGATGGCCTTGACGTCTCCGCCGGCGCAAAAACCTTTCTCGCCTGCACCGTAAAACAAGACGAACCGGAAGCGTTTGTCCGTTTCTGCCTGGTTCAGGGCTTTCTGGATTGAACGAATCATTTCAATGTTGAGGCTGTTCAACGCACGCGGGCGGTTGAGTATGATGCTCATCATCCGAGGCCCTTTTCGAATCAGGATTTCCGACTCCGACCCAACGGTTATATCATTCAATTGAACTCTCCTTATTCAGTGTCAGAATTGATAAATTCTAAAAGTGCCTTGTTAAAAATGCTCGATTGCTCCATATGGACAAAGTGAGCGGCATCCGGAATAATCTTTAATGCCGACGAAGGGATTTTTCGATGGATGAGTTCCGCCGCCGAAATCGGAGTCCCTGAATCCTGCTCGCCGACGATCACCAGGGTTCGCGTCGATACGGCGCTTATGGTTTCTCTCTGGTCCATATCTCGAATCGCCGCACAGCATGCACAAAATCCTTCGACAGGCGCATTCATAATAGCACGCCGAATCTTCTCAACCGAAGCGGCCAGGTGTACTTGCCCGGGTTTGGTAAACCACCGGTCTATGGTCGCGTCTGTGACGAACGCCATACCGTGTTTTCGAACAACCGCGATGCGTTCTTCCCATTTTTCTTTGGGAGCCATATGGGCTGCCGTAGAACTGAGCGTCAACGAGATCAATCGGTCGCCGTATAGCGTCCCCAGCATCTGGCCGACCATTCCGCCCATGGAAAGGCCGCAGAAGTGGACCTTTTCCAAACCGAGTGCGTCCATCAACCCGACGGCGTCAGCAGCCAGCAGTTCCATAGAATACGGGCCTTTGGTCACCGCTGAATGCCCGTGACCGCGGCTGTCGTAACGGAGCACCCGGTAGCCGGCCCGGACAAGCACGGGAACTTGAAATTCCCACATACTAAGGTCCGCTGCCAAAGAGTTTGAAAGCATGATGACGGTTCCCTGTTCGGGCCCGTCCAAACGATAGTTGAACCTAGTATTTTTGACTTCAACGAACGGCATGATTTTTTCCTTTAACCTTTCGGGGTGAGTCTCAAATTGTGTTTTGAAACCACTTCTCGGCAAACCGCCTCAAGAAGATCTCTTCAGGGTTGCCGTGGCAAGCCCGGCACAAATAAGGACGCTTCCGCCGCAGCGATTCAGCCAGCGGCGCACGGTTGAATTCTGCAACTTATCACGGAGCTGGCCGGCAAAGAGGGCATATAATGCCGCATTGAATGAAGCGAGAAATAGAAACGTTGCCCCTAAAATTAAAAATTGAAAAAATGTGTCGCCTTGCCTGCTGATAAATTGCGGCAGAAATGCGACAAAAAAGGCAATGCTTTTAGGATTCAATGCGGTCACGAAGAAGGCGCTTTTGAATAAAGACCGGTTTGAAGTCTTTGTGACCGGAAAACGGATAGCGTGTTTTTCCGGATTTGATCGCCAAAGTTTGATGCCGAGATATATGAGATAAGCAGCGCCGATCCATTTCAAGACGGAAAAAAACGCCGCAGAAGCTGAAAGGACCGCACCGAGTCCCAAAAGGGAAAGTGTCATTGCCGTAAAATCACCCAGTGTAACACCGGCAACGAGCGGCATCACCGCCCTGCGCCCATGGGATATGGCCTGGCTGATGACTAAAAGTATTGTCGGGCCCGGTATGACCAAAACAATCGCTGCGGCGAGAACAAAGGCCACCCAAACTTGTATGTTCACAATAACCCTCCAAAAACACGGTCCACGGCTATGCAGACTGTACGTTAACGCTGGCGATATGGAATCTCACAATAGGTTATACCTTTTTCGGGATTCGCGCCGTTTTTTGCCAAAAACATGGTCAGCGAATTCATGGAGATGTTGATATTCGGAGTCGGACCAAGGAAGATATGTTCCAGTGCAACGGGCTTGTCTTTTGCATGCAATAGTTTGAATTCGACGTATGGCACCAGCATGGAAGTCCCTTCCCGAAACAATACCGGAGATGTCACATAATCCGTTAAGGCCGATGAAACAATGCGCCATTCCTCTTCTTCTTGAAACGAGGGATGCTTCAAAATAGCTGCGATACGGAGGAGATCGGTTTCTATTTTCTCGAAAACATCATAATAGGATTGCGGGTCGTTTTTTTCGGGACTATCCTTTTTTTCATGATGCGCTTGTGCAAGCACCTCGACGGAATCGACAACTTGTTTAATGAGCCGCCGTTGATCCGCCGAGTTATAAATACACTTGCCGATCTGAAATGATTGTTCCCGTGCGCATTTCAATATGTAGCCCGGGTTAAAGCCGAGGCTCACCCCTTTTCCCAACTTGCTGTATCCCCGCCACTGACTGAGAAGGTTGCCGTTGGACCTGAATGATGCGGCAAACAGCATATGCCCGTTTGTTATTCGATGGGTTACCCACTCCAAAAACTGATTCAACAGGTTTGGTTTTGCATGGCCGTCGGTAATTCTTTGCGTAATCTCCATTCGAATGAGATCCGCCGTATGTTTGAGCTCTGCCGAATCGTTCATGTATCTGATATCACTGGCCCAAAGCACTTGGCTGTGGACGATGCCCATCAGTCCCGTAAAGGTCGTATAATGATATAAGGTCTCTTTCGGAATATCCGAATACAGATTTTCAGTAATATCTTTAATCATTTTTGATATCAAATTCTAAAAAAGCACCCCCGGTTTTCTTTTATTATTGATTCTCATTGTAGCATCGATTGTCAAATCAATTCTTTCATTTTTTCCCCTGGTCCGTAATATATTCATCAGCAGAAATCACCCTGGCGTAAAGCGCCGACAACGCCGACATAAAAGCGCCGTGAACTTTGCCTGCCTCAATTTTTTCCCCTTTATGCTGAAGATCCCGCGTTGCACAAGCATCTTCGATAACAATACAATTGAAGCCCAGGTCAAAAGCCGCGCGCACCGTCGCATCAATGCACATATGGCTCATTGCGCCGCATATCACGACGGTTTCCACCCCTGAATTCTCGAGGAGTTCAAACAAGCCGGTTTCTCTAAAACTATTCGGGAAATGTTTTTGGACGACGCTTTCATCGGATTGGGGTAAAACCCTTTCATTGATTTCAACACCGGTCGTGTCCGGTTTAAAGAAGGTCGCTCCGGGTCTAGTCGAGATGTGTTGGATATGAAACAGCGGCAACTTCGCATTTCGGAATGAGGCGAGGAGTTTTTTTGCATTGTCCGCTGCGCGCTCCATATCAAAAAGTTCCATATTTCCGCCGGCAAAGTAATCATTTTGGATATCAATTAATATCAATCCCGGTTTCATTTTATCTCCTTTTTCCTATCAGGACGCTTTGAAACGGATGAGCTCCATACCGGATTCTACGGCATCTCCCGGTTTTACCAGGACCGCTTCAATCACGGCGTCTCCGGGAGAAGAGACGGCGCTTTCCATCTTCATGGACTCCAGGATAACCAGTTCCTGACCGCGAAAAACCCGTTCCCCTTCGGAAACTTTGACGTCTACAACCAGGCCCGGCATCGGGCACTCGAGCGTATTTTCTCTCTCGCTTAGAGACGGAACCGGCATGAATCGAGCCAATTTCCATTCTCTCGGGTTGTAGATTTCAAAGGTTTGCGTGACGCCGCAAAATGCGGCAAGTATGAAATTCCCAAGGTATTTCAGGCGAAAAAAGAATTTTTCACCATTAATGGAAAGCTTTAGTCTGCGGCGATAATATTCCAATTGCGGTGTGACGATGTGATAGGTGGTATCATCGACCGTGACCCGCCATTTTTGATCCGATCCGTCCCTTTGCAGCCGGATATGAAATATATCCGCTTCACTTTTGGTGATATAATCGTAATGGCTCTTTTGCGTTCTTGCCGCGCCGACGCTTGATTTCAGAGGAAGAAGTGAATTTTGAACCAGGTTTTCCCTAAGATGATAGATCAAAGTAGTGGTTGTGGCCATGGCATGAAGAACATCCAATGGCGGCGATAGTTTTTTGCTTTCATCCAAAAGATAGGCAGGGATAAAATCCGTGGAGAGGTCTCCCTGGATAAACACCGGATGAGTCAGAACCTGATTGGCAAAATCGACATTGGTAAAAACCCCCTCGATATGGTATCCATTTACTGCCTGAACCATTCGCTTGCGGGCCTGCTCCCTGTCTTCACCCCAGGTAATGATCTTGGCCAGCATCGGGTCGTAATAGACACTTACGGAGCTTCCTGCAGCCACGCCGGAATCGACCCGCACATGGATTCCTTTTGGGGCGGCATATCGGGTGATAAGTCCCACCGACGGCACAAATCCCTGATCCGGATTCTCTGCGCAGATCCTCACTTCCATGGACCATCCCGAGAGCGATACGTCCTTCTGGGCAATGGGTAAGGGTTCGCCGTTCGCAATCCGCAATTGCAGCTCCACCAGATCGATCCCGTTGACCATCTCGGTGACAGGATGCTCAACTTGGAGGCGGGTATTCATCTCCAAAAAGAAGAATTCCCGGCTTTCATCCACAATAAATTCCACTGTACCGGCATTGGTGTATCCTGCCTTCCGGGCCAGCGAGCAGGCAAGATTTCCCATTTTTTCGCGAAGATCTGGATTCAGGGCACAGGAAGGAGACTCTTCGATGATCTTTTGATAACGCCGCTGGATCGAGCACTCCCGTTCTCCCAGATGGACGACATTACCGTGTTGATCGGCCAGAATCTGGATCTCGATATGCCGTGGTCGTGTAATATAACGTTCTATGAAGATCCGGTCATCACCGAAAGACTTTCGGGCTTCCTGTTGACAAAGCCTTAAGGCCGAGGCCAGATCTTCAGGTTTGTCTACCACCCGCATCCCTTTTCCACCACCCCCCGCCGCAGGTTTCAGCAGCACCGGGTATTTTATTTCTTTAGCTGCAACCTCGGCCTCTTCCAGATTGAGAACCGGTTTAAAATGCCCGGGAACCGTCGGAACACCGGCCTCGGCAGCCAATTGTTTGGCCGCAATCTTATCCCCCATGGCCGCAATGACCGATGCAGGCGGTCCAATGAAGGTGAGGCCGGCAAGCGCTACTTTTTCCGCAAACTGCGCATTTTCTGAAAGAAAACCATAACCCGGATGAATCGCCTGGCAGCCGGTATCAAGGGCCGCTCCAATGATCTTGTCCATGTCCAGATAGGATTCTGCCGGCCGGGCACCGCCCAGCGAAACCGCTTCATCGGCAGTGGTAACATGCAGACTTCTGAAATCCGGCTCCGAGTAAACCGCCACTGTCCGGATACCCAGCCGTTTGCAGGTACCAAATATGCGCACGGCAATTTCACCACGATTGGCAATTAGAATTTTTTCAAACATATTTAACCTCACAGGGGGATATTACCGTGTTTACGATCAGACCGGCTGCTCTTTTTGCTCTCCAGAAACTGCAGGGTCCGGATAAGACGGTGTCGTGTATTTCGGGGGAAGATAACGTCATCAATATACCCCCGTTTGGCAGCCAGAAACGGATTCATAAAGCGCGCACGGTAATTTTCCATTTTTTCATTCAGCAGCGCATCCGGATCGGCGGCTGCCTTGATTTCCTTCCGGTAAATGACCTCGCTGGCGCCCCTCGCCCCCATCACCGCAATCTCTGCCGTGGGCCAGGCATAATTGATGTCGCAATGGATATGCTTGGAATTCATCACCACATAGGCCCCGCCATAGGCCTTTCGAACAATCACCGTGATGCGGGGCACGGTCGCTTCGATAAAGGCATAAAGGAGTTTGGCACCGTGACGGATAATACCGCCATGCTCCTGTTCCGGACCGGGCATAAATCCGGGAACGTCCACCAGACAGATGAGCGGTATATTGAACGCATCGCAGAAACGAACAAAACGCGCCGCCTTGACGGATGCATTGTTGTCCAAAACCCCGGCCAGGACCGCCGGCTGGTTGGCCACAAGACCGATGGTCTGACCCCCCATGCGTCCGAAACCGCAAATGATGTTGCCGGCGAAATGAGGCTGCACCTCAAGAAATTCGGCACCATCCAGGATGCTGTAAATCAGCACATTCATATCGTAGCTCTGGTTGGGCTGAGAGGGCACGAGATAGTCGAGGGTTGGATCGGTACGTTCGGGGGGGTCGTTGAGATCCAGAATCGGCGCTTTCTGGCGGTTGTTTGAGGGAAGATAGTTGATCAGCTCCCGCACCGCACGCAGGCAGAGAATATCGTTGGGATAGACAAACTGGGCCACCCCGCTCTTTTTGGCATGGACCTGAGCACCGCCAAGATCTTCAAAACTGATATCTTTATGGATGACGGTTCTGACCACATTCGGGCCGGTCACAAACATGTATGACGTTTGCTCCACCATAAAGACAAAATCGGTGATAGACGGGCTGTACACCGCCCCGCCCGCGCAGGGTCCCATAATGCATGAAATCTGCGGGATCACGCCGCTGGCATTAACGTTCCGATGGAAGATCTCCCCATATGCCGCCAGCGCATCCACCCCCTCCTGAATACGGGCACCTCCGGAATCGTTGAGGCCGATGATCGGGGATCCGACACGGGCGGCCAGATCCATGATTTTGCAAATTTTCTGGGAATGCCCCTCTCCCAGGGAACCCCCGATAACCGTGAAATCCTGGCTGAAAACAAAGACCTCCCTGCCGCTGATCGTTCCATGGCCGGTAATGACCCCGTCGCCCGGGTACACATCACCGTCACAGGCATCGCTTCGACCCACCTTAAGAATATCGATTTCTTCAAACGAACCTTCGTCGAGCAACAGATCGATTCGCTCTCTGGCTGTAAGTTTTCCATGGTTGTGCTGGATCTCAATCCGCTTTTTCCCGCCGCCTAAAAGGGCGTCCTTGCGCAATTCAAAGAGTTCCAGAATACTGCTGTGCATGATTTCGACCATGGCCACCTCCCATATATGAACTTTTAAAATGTATTTCGTTTGGATTTATTTATTCGGACGTGCGCTTCTTTCGGCCCCTTGATAAACGTAAAGTCCGCTTCGTCGCCACCCGAAAGGTCAATTCGATTAAAAAAGCGGCCCCTGCCATGACAAATAGAATCCAGAGCTGTCCGGGTGAACTCATGGCAGTCTGCCAGAGAAGACATGCCAATGCGCCAAGACAAAGTCCGATTCCAACGATCGAAAGCCAGCGCTTGCTCATCGTGTCTTTTGCCAGAACCGTATTGGCGCCGTTAACGGCCGCAAAAATCAACAGGAACCCGGCACTACCCATCGTCGACATGCTGGAAAGGTCGGCCAGATTGGCAAGGAGCAGGGTGACACCCGACGTAATCAGCAGCCCCTCTATCGGTTCTCCCCATGCCTTTCTTTCCAATGCCTTTGGAAGCTCCCCGTCCTTTGCAATAACGTAACTCAGCCGGGCTGCCCCGTAAACCGTGGCATTGATGGCGGAAGCCGTCGAAAGCATCGCGGCGATGGCAATCAACAGGAATCCTGTTTGGCCGAGAGAAGGCCGGGCTGCTTCAGCCAGCGCGTAATCCTGGGCATCGATAATCTTGGCAAACGGCAGGCTCCCTACGGTGACGATCGCCACAAGGACATAAAGGACGATCACGAAGCCAACGCCGGAATAATATGCGCGGGGCAAAATCTTTTGGGCGTCCCGCACATCCTGAGCTGTGTTGGCAATTAACTCGAATCCTTCATAGGCCAGAAAGATGATCATTCCGCCGGCGATCAAACTCAGCGGCGATGACCATGCCGAGGGTGCCAGCCGGCTCCTGTCGATGCCCCAGATCCCGACGGCAATGAAAAAGATCAAAATCACCAACTTGACAAGTACAATCCAATCTTCCGCTTCGCCGATGAATTTAGCGTTCAGAAGGTTCAGCCCGGTAATCGCAACGATACTGAGGGTAATTAAAATATGCTTCCATAAAAGCTGTGAGGCCGGCGGAAACAATGATGCGCCATAGCTCCCGAAAGCATAAGAATAAAGTGACAGCATGACGATGTAGCTTATCCAGAGCAAAATGTTTATACTTCCCGTCAGAAGGCCCGGGCCGAACGCACGATCCAAAAACGCAACAGTTCCGCCTTGACTGGGAAAGGCAACGGAGAGTCGCGCATAGGAATAAGAGGTGACGAGCGCAACGATTCCTGCAATCAGGAATGCGACGGGGGCGCCTCCCCGGGTCAAATCGACGGACAGGCCAAGAACGGCAAAAATGCCGCCGCCCACCATGCCGCCGATTCCTATCGCAGTTACCTCCCAGTATCCGAGCTTTCCGTTTTTATGTCCGCTCATGGTGAACCTGCCATCTCAGTTTGCTCCAATTGTTTTACGCACATATTGAATTAGTAAAACAAGTCAGAAACGAAAACAAGTCCTTTCCATTATTCCCTCAATGGTTATTATACGATTGTTTGGTAAACTTGATGGTGTGCATGGAATGACGAATATCTATAAAAAGGCTTGGGTTGTGACCGAGCAACGTTGAGTCTTAAAATAGATATTGACAAAAATGCTTGTCATGTTAATCTATTGAATAATTGACAACATGAAGTTGTCTACACCGGAAGGACATCCGATTGGATACAAGGAAAAATGATGTTCTCCCGCCGTTACAGCTAAAAAAACCGACTTTATAATTCAAGCCATGAAGGCTTCCGGGGCATTCCTGGAGTCTTCATGGCTTTTTTATTTTTAAAATTCAACGGATTTGAATGTTTAAACGGGGTATGGAAAGAAAAGGAAAACCAACTATGAAGATCCTTGTTGCTGCTGTTGCTTTATGCGCTGTCCTGGGCGCGGCATCCGCATGGGCGGAAAATTCAAAGCCGGCTGAAGACTCGGATGTGAAGCAAGAGATAACCGATTTGAAAAACAGGGTCACGACGCTTTCCCGGCTTCAACTCGAAGGCGGGATCAGCGCCGGTTTTTTCTATGCATCCAATCCCGGGATGGACGTATCCGATAACGATTTTCTCCTCTCAAACTTTCTTGTTCAACTGTCTTCCAACAATTCGGATATGCCGGTGGGGTTTGTCGGGGCTTTCGGCGAAACATCGACGCCGTCTCTTCTTTCAACCCCTGAAAACAACACCAGTTTTGACATCGAGTACGCATCTCTTATTTTCAAGCCGATATCCGATGTAAAGATTGAGATGGGCCTGCTCCAGCCGAACGCGGGTTTTGAAAACACGTATACCTATCATAATATCAATGTAATACTTGGCGCCATCGCTTCCCAGCAGCCATACAACGCCTATGGGGCAAGACTCGACTACGATATTCACCGGTTTCATTTGAGCGCAGGATATTACAAGAAAAGGCTCGATCAAACAGAGTACAATGACAACGGGTCAACCCCGGGTGACAGTTGGGAAATCGGGGTCAGCGGTCCGTTACTGAACAATACATTCAGCGTCTATCATTATCATCTCGAAGGAGAGAGAAATCTGACGGGCGCAGTCATCGAACGGACCGTAAATAATGTCTATCTGGCCGTCAACATCGATTACTGGAACCGGGACAGCGATATGAATCACCTTTACTCAAGCGGATCGGCCATCGGCGGCGCGTTCTATATCGCCCCCCGGTTCGGTCATTTCCTGATTCCGCTCCGGCTGGAATATATCGACCAGGGGGAAAGCCGGATTTACATCGAAGATGCGAATGCAACACATATATACACGGCAACGATCAGCCCGACTTACCGATTTGGCGAAAATGCCTATATCCGGGTCGAATCGGCCTATGTACATGCCGACCATGCTTTTGCCGACAAAAACGGGGACAGTAAAAACAGCAGGATCTGCCTAGCGGCAGAGGTCGGGTACCTTTTTTAAGATGACTTCTAAATACAGGAGGCATAAGACATGCATATCCCAGACGGATATTTGAGCCCGCAAACCTGCGCGGTCATGTATGCCGCAGTAGCCCCTTTCTGGTATACGGCGGCGCGTAAGCTCAAAAGAACACTGACTTCCAAAACCGTTCCGCTTTTAAGCATTTTTTCGGCATTTTCCTTTGTGATCATGATGTTCAACGCGCCGGTCCCCGGAGGGACTACGGCACATGCAACTGGTGCGGCCCTGATGGCGATCATACTCGGGCCGTGGGCGGCTATTATCGGGGTGTCCTCGGCCCTTTTCATACAGGCGCTGTTCTTCGGGGACGGCGGGATTCTGGCCTTTGGGGCCAATGCCTTCAATATGGCGGTGGCTATTCCCCTTATCGGATACTGGGCATACCGGTTGATTGCACGTTCAGCGCCGATGAAATCCTCCCGGCACTGGGTGGGGGCGGCTGTCGGAGGGTATGTGGGGATCAATGCCGCAGCATTGCTGGCGGCCGTTGAATTCGGCCTGCAACCCCTTTTGTTTCACACGGCAAACGGAACGCCCCTCTATTGCCCCTACAATCTGTCCCAGGCAATCCCAGCGATGATGTTTGCCCACCTCACGGTTGCCGGACTGGCTGAAGCGGTCGTCACCGCCGGGGTCCTGGTGTTTTTGAAAAAATCGATGCCTGAAGTCTTAACCGGTATTGCAAAGGAGGCGCGCATATGAAAAGATGGGCCAAACTTTTTATCGGTCTGATTGTCTTAGGTCTTCTCGTTCCCATCGGCCTGCTCGCATCCGGAACCGCCTGGGGAGAGTGGGGGAAAGACACCTTTATTCAAATGATCGGCTACATCCCCAAAGGGCTCGAACGGTTTTCCGAAATCTGGCACGCTCCGTTTCACGACTATACCGTTTCCGGGACCGGAAACCATATCAGTTATATTTTATCGGCTTTCGGCGGGATGGCCCTGGTCCTGGTGATTACATGGGGCGTCGGAAAAATTCTGGCGCGCAAGAATAATGACCGTCCCAATGGAAAATGATTCTACCCGATAAGGCATATTAAAATGGGAAAGGATTTTGTTGCAAAAACACTCGCAGAAACCACAAGAGCCATTGAATATTCGGTTTTTGCAAATCAGTATGCCGAAAAAAAGGGGTTTCTGCAACGTATCGATCCCCGGGTCAAACTATTGACGACCCTTGCGCTTTTAATCGTCATCGGGCTCACTCATCGTCTGGAAGTGCTGCTGACCCTTTATATGGGGACCCTGGTTCTGGCTGCATTTTCCCGGGTCTCTTTAGGTTTTTTCATCAAACGGGTCTGGGTATTTATACCGCTCTTTACCGGTATTGTTGCATTGCCTGCGGTCTTTAACATCGTGACACCGGGCAAACCACTTTTTACGATCATCTCTTTTATGTCGCCGCATACTTTCGGTCCGTTTCATATCCCTCAACACATCACCGTAACGGCACAGGGCGTATCAGGGGTTGCAATACTCGTGACGCGTGTCGCGGCTTCAGTGTCCATGGCCGTTCTTCTGGTTGTGACCACGCAATGGATCCGCCTGTTAAAGGCCCTGTATGTATTAAAGATCCCGGAGGTCGTCATCATGATCCTGGCCATGACCTACCGGTATATTCATCTTTTTTTGAGAACCGTCGAGGGGATGTTTCTGGCCAAAAAAAGCCGGGAAATATCGGATTTGAAGTTAAAAGAGGAACATGGCTGGATCGCCTCGAGGCTGGGTGTTCTTGTGGGCAAATCTTATCGGCTCAGCAATGAAGTGCATCTGGCGATGACCTCTCGGGGATGGACCGGGAACCCGACGCTCATGGACGATTTTACCATCAATCGTATCGACGGGTTGTGGATGGTCATCACCCTTGCCGTCGTAATTTTATGGATCGTTTTCAGGTGAAGGATGGAGAATAACTGCGTATTTGAACTGACAGATGTCACCTTTGATTACATGGACAATGTTCATGCCATCGAATCGATCGATCTGAAAATTCATAAAGGAGAGACGATCGCGATTCTGGGGGCCAACGGGTCGGGGAAGTCGACGCTTCTCAAGCTCTTGGATGGTCTTTACGCGCCCAGCAAAGGGGAATTTCAGGCATTTGGTTCCATCATCAACGAAACAACCCTGCGTGATAAAAAAATGGCACGGGATTTTCACAGAAAAGTGGGGCTGGTTTTTCAGGATCCGGATGTTCAGCTCTTTCTTCCCACCGTATGGGATGAGGTGGCCTTTGCCCCGCTGCAGATGGGTCTTTCCAAACAGAAGGTGACGGAAGTGGTCTCCGACGCACTGACCCAACTGGCGTTATATCATCTCAAAGACAGGGCGCCCTATCACTTGAGCGAAGGGGAGAAGAAAAAGGTTTCCATCGCGTCGGTACTCACCCTGGACCCTGAAGTGTGGCTCATGGATGAACCGACCGCCAGCCTCGATCCACGGACCCAGGGATGGGTCATCGATTTTATCCTGGAACTATCCGAAAAAGGAAAAACAACGGTCATTGCCACTCATGATCTGGAAATTCCCCATGTTGCAACGAATGTCTGTTATGTCCTGGGCCAGGATCATAAGATGCTGGTTAAGGGCGAAACCCATGACATATTAAACCGGGAGGACATCCTGGTAAAGGCGAATCTCATCCACCAACATCGTCATGTTCACGCCAATGTCGCCCATACCCACAAACACTGGCATTATTAGAAGTGGTTTCAAAACCCCCTCTCGGGCTCAATCCGCCAAAGGCGGACAAGTCTCTGTGTTGGACTGAACCGTCCAATCCTCGAAATATTCCCGATATGGATGCTTGTCCCGATTTTGTTAATCGGGGCGGTTGGCCGTTTCAGTCCGTCTTGACCTTGAGCCCGATTGAAGGTTTTGAAACCACTTCTATCAGGCTGTTGAAAAAATTTTGTCATTTAAGAATAAACGGCAACGCCGTTAAAACAATACCCGATAGTACCAGGAAATATATATTTGAAATAAAATAGGGGACAACCATTAAGCCGATGCCGCTGAAAAGCGGAACAAAAGCCTTTTGTTTTTTACCGTAAACAAATAATGCCAACCCTATTGATCCGAATATGATTCCCCAAATTAAGGTCGATGCGCTCATCATTTTCTATCTTTCATTTTTTTAACACATTTAACATCCATGTGATATCTTAAATCTCCTTTTTCTCCGGTTTTTTTGCGGACATAATGACCCTGTAGAATCATTCAAAAGCCTAAAAAGCCCTTTTCCTGAAAAAGCCGCGGTTGACATTCCGTGTCCTCTTCGGCTAGGATACTTTTTCATAAATATTTTTTTAAAGCAAGCTTGTTGAATCTGATGAAGTTTATGCGTGATTTTTCAATGTCCTTCAATAGACGATCTGTCGTGGTCGGCGCTTTATTTTTTGCACTTCTTTTTAATTTTCAGCATGCGTCTTATGCATACACTCAAAAGGCGTACAGAAGATTTCAGCATTCCATTATTGATTACCGTTCACGGCTGAATTCGCGTTATGAAAAAGTCCGGCGCAAAAGGACGAAATATATTATTGTCCACACTTCGGAACTCGGACTTAAAATGACGCTAAAGGTTGTTTCCAAGGGAAAACGATTGCGGAACGGCCGGAGAACCCCCGGCGGGCATGCCAATTATGTGATTGCCAGAAACGGGCGTACGTACCGTATTCTGGACAAGAAATATGTGGCCGATCATGCGGGTCTCAGCATGTGGAACGGGGAGACGGATATCAGCCAAATTTCCATTGGCATTGAATTGGTCGGGTATCATTACACCCCCATCACTGACAGGCAGTATCGCTCCGTGGGGATGTTGATCGACATTTTGCAAAGGATATACGGCCTGGACGATCGGGCGGTGCTGACTCACAGCCAGGTTGCTTATGGCAAGCCGAATCGCTGGTTTAGGAAGTGTCAACGCGGACGCAAGCGCTGTGCAAGGAATTTTATTCGCGAAAAAGCCGGACTGGGAGCGACCTGGCAATATGATCCGGATGTGCGGGCCGGCCGACTTATGGCTGATCGTCAATTATCCAAAATATATTACGGCCGGCGGAAATATTATGCGAAGATGGATGACGCCAACGTGATTACACATACCAACACCGCCTGGTCCATCGCCGGAGAAGATTACGACAGCCAGACAACGGTCTACAAATTTCCGGGCGGCCATATCTACACGGGCGATCAAATTTCACATCAAATCGGCTGGGACAAGATACCGGCAAAAACGGTTGTGCTGCTGAATCAGGAGAACGCTATTTCTTTGATTAAAAGAGATGATCCCATAAAAACCATATCCGACAAACTAACGGCATGGTCCATTGCCGGTCAATCGTATAATCTAAAGACCACGGTTTATTTTCTGCCTTCAGGCCGAATAAAAAACGGTTCGATGATATCCGACTGGGATGATCTGCCGGCCAGAACCAAGCTCATTATCGGTTACCGGGGGCCTTACACGGTTGGCAAGGGGCGATCCGCTTATCAAATTGCCGGCTTCAAATACAATGATCGAAAAACAATATATTACCTGCCGCCCAAAAAACTGCTGGCCGGTGATAAAATAAACGACTTTAAAGGTCTCCCGAAGGGGACCTTGATTTTTATTCCCAATACTTTATATAAAAAGAATCGAGATTTGTCTGCGAACTGATAATCGTTGACGCTCAAAGGATGGATGGCCATGAAACCTGCTCTGATCATCGTCGATATGCTCAAAGATACGTTTAACGAACATCCGGATGCCTTTATCACAAAAGAAGCTCTGAAGTTCGTTCCAATCCTTAACCGTCTTACTTCCATGTTCAGGGGCAGGGGACTTCCCGTCATTTTTTCTTGTGATTCGTTTTTGCCGGGTGATTTTATTTTTCAAGGAAAAATGAAGCCGCATTCCATCAGGGGAACAGACGGCGCTACCGTGATTGATGAATTGGAAAGAAAAACCAGCGATATTGTTTTGCCCAAACGCAGATTCAGTGCATTCTTCAAAACAGATCTGGATCAAACCTTACGAACTTTGGGCTGCGACACCATTTCGGTGGCTGGAATAGCGACCCATATTTGCGTGCTGACGACCGTATTGGATGCGGTTTCACTGGATTTCAACGCCGTACTTTTAAAAGATTGTTGTGCCGCACATAAACCTGAATATCACACCGGAACCATCCGAATATATGAAAAAAGTCCTATATATCCCCTGATCAAAATCATGCCGTCCGCAGCGTTCATCGACGAATACCTTAAGGTTTTATCAGAATAGGAGTGCCCACATCAACGGCATCCCATACTTCATCCATGTCTCTGTTTGAAAGGGCGATGCCGCTGCCGGTCCAATTAACATTTTTACAGCAAGGTGCCGCTTAAGATGAATCCTGCAACGGTAAAATAAATCATCAGTCCTGTCACATCCACGAGTGTTGCCACAAACGGCGCCGAGGAAGCGGCAGGGTCAGCTCCCAATCTTCTAAGAATAAACGGCAGCATGGAACCCGCTAACGTTCCCCACATGACCACTCCGACAAGTGCCAAGGCCACCGTCTCGGCCACCAGCATCCAATGCACACCATAAAGATCGAATAGTTTTTGCCATATGGCGATGCGCAAAAAACCAATGGTTCCCAAAATCGCGCCAAGGGCTAATCCCGAAAATATCTCGCGGCGCATCACCCGCCACCAGTCTCGCAGGGCAATTTCACCGACGGCCATGGCGCGGATAATCAACGTCGCTGCTTGGGAACCACTGTTGCCACCGCTGGAAATGATAAGCGGCACAAATAAGGCCAGCACAACGGCGCGGGCGATTTCCTTTTCAAAATATCCCATAGCGGCCGCAGTGAGCATTTCGCCGAGGAATAGCACCACCAGCCAGCGGGCGCGTTTCTTGACCAGCATGGGGAAAGGTGTGGTCAGGTATGGGGTGTCGATCGCTTCCAAACCGCCGATTTTATGTATATCTTCGGTGGTTTCTTCTTCAATGACGTCAATGATATCATCGACGGTTACGATTCCAAGCAAGACCCCATCGGAATCGGTCACGGGTAAGGCCACGCGATCGTAGTTTTGCATTGCTCTAACGGCAACTTCCTGATCGTCATTGGCGGAAAGCGCAACAAAATGATGGTCCATTACCGAATCGACCGTTTTGCCGGGATGCGCGAGAATCAAGGAACGCAGCCGCAGATCATCGATGAGCTTGCCATTGATGTCGACCACGTAGATAACGTTAATCGTTTCGGCGTCTCGTCCATAATTTCTGATATGATCCAAAGCACGGCTAATTTCCCATTCCGGCCGAATGGCTACAAAGTCAGGCGTCATCAAGCGGCCGATGCTGTCTTCGGGATAGCCCAAAAGTTTCCGGGCTTCTTTTAGATCCTCCGGAGACAGCAGCGTCATAAGCTGCTGGGTGATCTGAGCGGGCAATTCCTCAAAAAGCTTTGTACGGTCATCGGGATCCAGTTCATCCAGAAGTGTGCGAATATGATCGTTCGTCAGATTCTTAAGAAGTTGTCCTTGTTGCTCTGCATGCAACATTGAAAAAACATCGGCTGCTTTTTGCCGACTGAGAAGTCGAAATAAAATGGGCTGATCTTCCTCGGGAAGACTTAACAATAAGTCATTGACCTCCGGGGGTTCCCAAACCGATATGGCTTCCTTCAGGCTAATGTAATCCTTTTCCTTGATGACTTCTTCAATTTCCGGGCCAAGCAGATTTTTAAGCATAATGAATTTGTCGAGATATCCCGATCCTATGTTGTTATTCTTCTTGTAATTGCGGGCTTTAACCTCCAGTTAAGCAGCCGGAAAACGATGACCGAAGTCAACTACCACCCGTGAAGCGGGTGGCCTGAATTTGTCCGCCGCTTTATGGCGGACAAAGGCAAAAGCACGTCAGCGCTTTCGACGTTGAACTTGCGTCCGGGTGCCAAACATCCGGTTTGTTTTGCAAGAATCATTTATCAAAAAATTTTATACCCTGAGCGAGTTCAATGGTTTGGCTATAGTTTATTGTATTCGTTTGTCTTCGCATATATGCTTTCCATGCATCGGATCCGCTTTCCCTGCCGCCGCCTGTTTCCTTTTCACCACCGAATGCGCCCCCGATCTCTGCCCCTGATGTTCCTATGTTAACATTTGCAATTCCGCAGTCACTGCCCTTAAAACTCAGATACAGCTCACTTTCAATAAGATCATTGGTAATGATTGCGCTACTGAGCCCTTGGGGCACGTCGTTGTGAATTTTTATGGCTTCCTCCAGATATTTATATTTTAAGACATATAATATCGGAGCGAAGGTCTCTTCCTGCAACATCTTCATATCGCGGCCGGCTTCAACCAGGCATGGCGTGACATAACACCCTCCGGACAAATCTGTTTTTTCACCGCCGTATAAAACTTTTCCGCCTTGTTTCTTTATGGATTCGATGGCTTTCATCATTACGTCCACGGCCTTTTTATCGACAAGAGGACCCATAATGTTTTTTGGGTCCCTTGGATCTCCGATACTCGTTTTCTGATACAGCGATTTTAATCGGGTTAAAAAAGTATCGTAAATTTCTTCATGAACGATGACCCGCCGTGTTGACGTGCATCGTTGTCCGGATGTCCCAATCGCTCCGAAATATACACTTTTTAATGCAATATCGAGATCGGCTTTATTGCTGACGATAACGGCATTATTACCGCCCAATTCCAATATTAGTTTGCCAAATCGTTCCTGAACAATTTTGCCGACTTCTCTTCCTCTTCTGACAGAGCCGGTATAGGAAACCAATGCAACATGTTTATCCTTGGTAATAGGATCGCCGATTTCACCACCCGGGGCAATTGCAAGGGAGCATAAAGCGGGTTGAATGCCATTTTTCTTTAATACTTTTTCCATAATCTTTATAACGGCAATAGCCGTAAGCGGTGTTTTTGACGACGGCTTCCAAATGACCGAATCACCGCAAATGAGCGCCAAGGCAGCATTCCAGCTCCAAACTGCAACGGGAAAGTTAAAGGCCGTTATGACGCCGACAACGCCGAGGGGATGCCATTGTTCAAACATTCGATGCCGTTTTCTTTCGCTGCTCATGGTGATGCCGCAAAGCTGTCTGCTCATACCCACTGCAAAATCGCAAATGTCTATCATTTCCTGCACTTCACCATAACCCTCCTGAATTGATTTTCCCATTTCAAGCGTGACGAGTTCCCCTAAGACTTTTTTCTTTTCTCTGAGTTCATTTGCGACCTGTCTGACGACATCTCCGCGTTTCGGTGCAGAAACCTCTCGCCAATCAAGAAAAGCGTTATGGGCTGCTTTAGATATTTTTTGATAATCATCCACCGTAATTTGTTTAACTTTTGCAATGATCTCACCCTTTATCGGAGAAATTATTGCCACAGTGTTGCCATTGGCTATCCATTCGCCACAAAATCCTCCGGGATTTTCTTTTTTTAAATTCAGTTCGTCTAATAATTTGTCCATTTATTGATCCCTTCTCTAAGATATTTCTTCTGAAAACCTTTCAGTGTTTCCACACATTTCTCCTTTAAGTTCATAAAGCATGACGTTTCTCCGTTTACCTGTTATTTTAATAAATTTAAAGCCGGATTTTTCAAAAGTCGTCTTAAATCCCATAAATCGATGGCCGGGAGAATCGGGTTCAACCGGATAAAACACAACATGTTTGGCGCCACTTTCCATTTGAAGCCTCACGGTAATGAGGCTTGGAGGGGGTAGGGGTATAAAGTGGCTTTGTTCGGAGATATTGGCTCTTATTATTCTTTAATTTGTCGTTTAAATAGCAAGTTAATGTATTCTGCCTTGGAACAGTCTGAGAGTCAAGCCTTCAATATTCGTATGGTGTCCAATAGCACAATACACAAATTGGCGTCATATTCATACATGTTGAGGGAGAGTTGCGCGGGGGTGCATTTTTTATCCACGCCGTTGATGTGATTTTGCAGCCAATCACTTAGAAAATCCATTTCAAAATTACACCGATGAATTTCGTGGTCAACCCATTTGAGACGCCCAGATCAGCACCGCTGTTCCGAAAATGATTCGGTAGACGGCAAAGGGGGTGAATCCCCTCCGCCTCACCCAGGCCATGAACCAGGCTACGGCTGCGTATGCCACAATAAATGACATGATAAATCCGATGCCCAAGACGATCCAGCCGTGAGCGTTGATGTGAGTTGTTCCAATGGGATTGTCATGACCCGGCAGCAGCGACTTGATCAGATCATAGCCCGTGGCCGCCACCATCGTCGGCATGGAGAGAAAGAAAGAAAACTCCAGCGCGGAAGAACGGGACATCCCGGCCAGTTGTCCGGCTGCAATGGTGGCCATGGAGCGAGAGGTGCCCGGGAATACTGCGGACAGGATCTGGCAGGCGCCAATCCATAAGGCCTGGCCCAGATTCATGGCCTCCATCTGCCAGGTGCGGATCCTTCCGTCTCCGGCCGCGTCCGGTCCGGCTGCTTCCGAGGCCGCATTCCGGGCATCGACGATCCACATCACAATGCCGCCGATAACCAGGGAAAAGCCCATGATAAAGAGATTTTCCAGATGTTTGCCGATGACTTTGGTCAGCAGAAATGCGGGGATTGCGGTAACGACAAAAGCCACGGCCGTCAGTCCGAGGGGGTGCGTCAACCACGTGCGGTCGCCGCGTTCGCCCCGGGGAAACGTTTGTAGAAACTTTTTTATCTCGGTCCTGAAGTACACCGGGAGGCAAAGAATGGCGCCAAGCTGGATGACAACGGTGTACATCTTCCAGTAACCAAGGGTCAGATCGATATGGGCGAACGCTTCAACGATGCGCAAATGCGCGGTGGAACTGACCGGAAGAAATTCAGTCAATCCTTCGACAATGCCTAGTAAACCGGACAACAAGAAATCGTTCATGGTCCCTCCGGCAGTTATTACCCGTATTGGACTTGAACCGGGTCTGAAAGCGCAGATTTCTAATTAATTTAAATTCAATCAATTTGCAAGGGGTTCATACAGAATACAAGACTCGAATCGAACATTAATGAACATATCGAGCAAATTGTTGATCCATCAAAGTTGATTGTCGTCTTCATTGGATGGCCGCTGCACTTGGCGCTGCGAAAACGTCGCCAGGACAGGTATCAGGACCAGTGTCGCAATGGTTGACGAGAGCAGTCCGCCGATGACGGTTATCGCGAATGGCTGGAATATCCGAGATCCCACGGCCGGGTTCACCGCAACCGGAATCAGGGCGAAGATCGTGGTTGCGGCTGTCATCAGAATCGGCCTGAGGCGTACCGAAGCCGCCGACTGCAGCGCATCGGATATGCCCTGACCGTCTTCGGCCTGCCGGCGATTCGCATAGTCTAAAAGCACAATCGCATTGTTGACGGCGATGCCGACCAAAGTCAACGCCCCGATGCCCACCGAGATGTCCAGTCCGACCCGGGTGACGGCCAGCAGCACAATCGCCCCTACCAATGCGATTGGGACGGTCGCCAGAATAATCAACGGTTGAAGAAAAGAACGAAACTGCAGGGCCATGATCAGATAGATCAGCATGACAGCGGCCAGTCCCACCAAAACAAAGTCCAGGATGGTTCGTTTCATCACCGGGTATTGACCGGTGAAGGAGATACTGTATCCACTGGGCAGAGAGACGGCCGAAAACTTTTGACGAAGCCGGTCCACGGCGGCAGGAATACTGCCGCTTACATTCGCGATAATGGTGACCTCGCGTTGTCCGTTTAAGCGGGTGAGGGTCGCGGGAAGATGGGTAACTCGGATGTCGGCCACCCGTCGGAGCGGAACCGTTTGGCCGGAGGGGGTTGAAACAGCAAGGCTTTTCAGCCAATCAAGGGTTGGATCAGAAGAAGAATTGACTTTGACCAGGACCTGAACCTGCCGGCGCTGCCGAACGATCGTTGTCGCCGGAACACCGAAGCGGGCGGCCTGGATCGTTTTGAGTACATCGCGGGGGGAAAGATCGCAGCGGGCCATTTCGATGGGATCGGGCCGGACGATGATCTGCGGGCCCGTGATTTTCGTGTTGTTGATGATGTTGGCCAGCGCCGGATCTTTGGCCATAATTTTCTCGACCCGCGCGGCCAGCGACACCAACTGGTCCAAATCCGTGCCGAAGATCGTTACGCCGAATATCGCCGGCAGGCCAGAGAGGCTCTCATCCATCCTTTCCTGGGTAGGCTGGTGATACAGAAACGCCACGCCGGGTATCTGGCTGTACTCGTGCCGCAGGCTTTCCATGATCTGTCCCAACGTCCGCTTACGGACTGAACGCGGCAAGAGCTTGATGGTGAGTTCGCCCCGGTTGACGCCTTCGACCTGAAAGCTGATTTTTTGTGAGCCGGTCCGCCGATAAACGGTTTCGACATCTTTCTGAAGAAGGGCCTGACGTTCAAGTATGTCGCCGATTCGGTCGCTTTCCGTCAGGGATGTGCCCGGCGGCATGACATATTCGATGAGGATCGCCCCTTCGTCGATGGGCGGTAAAACATGAACAGGTCCCAGCCCGGCGGCAAGACCGCCCAGTCCGAGGGTCAGTATGCCGAGAAGGATTGTGATACGCCGGTGAGCAAAGGCAACCCCCCGCACCTGATAAAGTGCCCGGTCCAGCCGGGCGAGCAAACGTGATCCCATGGCGCGCGGCCGATATGTTGAACCTGCGCGAGCGAACATCATGGGCACAAATATTAAAGATACCATGAGCGAAGCCAACAAGGCGACACTAACGACCAGTCCGAAGGGCCGCACAAAAACCCCGGCGATCCCACCCAAAAACAGCAGCGGAGCGAATGCCGCAACCGTTGTGAAGGTCCCGGAGGCATCCGGCCCCGCGATCTCCGCTGTACCGGCCAGTACCGCGGTCTGGCGGTCTTTTCCCGATTGCAGGTGCCGCATAATGCTTTCACCCACAACAATGGCATCGTCGACCACCATGCCCACAGCCAGCGTCAGCGCCGATAAGGTGATCACGTTCAGCGTCTGGCCGAATGCCTGCATTATCGCCAGTGTCGCCAGCAGCGAGATAGGAATGCCGGCGATAACGATCAACGTCATCCGAATTGTTCCCATGAAGAAAAAAAGCACCGCCCCCGCAAGGATTGCGCCGAGGATCAGATCGTGAAAAAGCGAATCACGGGCTTCAACGACGATGCCCGCCTGATCGTAAAACTTTCGGACCTGGGTCCCCGAAGGCAGGAGGGTTTTGGATGCCGCAAGTTTCCGATCGATGCCGCGGACCACATCGATCGTATTGGCATTGGATTGTTTGCTCACAATGAACGCCACAGCGGTTACACCGTTCCCATGAACCTGATAATGCCGTGGTGCCCGTCCCAATCTCACCTCGGCGATATCTTTGAGCAGCACGGATCTGGTTCCGTCGGAAACTACCGGTATCGCGAGAATGTCTTCGATGGTTCGGAGCCGGCTGTCGACTCGAATGAGATATTCCCGGGAGCCTCGCTCTAAGAAGTCTGTTGCCGCAACCTGGTTGTGACTGGCCAGGGCCGACGTCACATCACCGATGGTCAAATGTTCCCGTGCCAAATCCTCCGGGCGGATCTTTACGATAAACGCCGGCGCGTCCCCGCCAAGGACCTTTACGCGCAACACCCCTTCCACTGCCATCAACCGATTGGCCAGTTCCGTCTGTACTATTGTGCGAAGGTCCATGGGGCTGCCGCCACCGTAAACCACATATCCGGCGACTTCCTGTAAGGTAGTGCCGATGTTTTCCACGCGGGGGCTGACGCCGGCCGGCAGGTCGTTTTGCACGGACGAGAGCTCTGACTGGACGAATTGGCGGGCATCTGTCAGCCGGATTCCCGAGTCAAACTCGGCGGTAACCTGTGAGACGCCTTCGATGGACGTGGAAGATACGCGCCGGACGCCGGGAATTGTTCGGATCCGGTCCTCGATAGGACGCGTGATAAGCAATTCGACGCTCCCGGCGGCTGCACCGGGATAGTGGGAGATAACATTCACAACGGGTATGTCCAGCCCCGGAAACAGCCCCACCGGCAAATGAATCAGCGCTACGGCGCCGCCCCATGCCGCCATGGTGACCAAAAGGATCACCACGATGGGGTTGGCAATGATGAACCGTAGGAATTTTCCCATGGATTAGTCCTGCACTTTAAACTGCTTGTAAAATCGGCGATAAAAGAGTTGGTAAGCGCCTCGGGTGACCACCAATTGTTCTTTTTTCAGACCCGAAAGGACCTCGACCCAACCGTCTTGGATCATTCCCAGGCGGACTTGGCGAACCTCATAATCGCTGCCTTTCCGGACAAACAGATATGGACGTTCCTTTGTGTCATAGACAATGGCCGACGCCGGCACCGCCAAGATCCCGGGGGTGACTTTGACGTCCACGCTCCCTGCTATTGTTTGCCCGGGGCGCAGTCGCCGGTCAATCTGCGGACCTTCGATCCACACCGTCACCGCACCCGTGTTTCCGGCACGGGGCAGAATGTACCGGACAAAACCAATCAAAGTCTGATTTTGGTCCAGGCGTATACTTGCCTCCTTGTTTATCAGCTCGGTACCTTGGGGAGGGAAAAGCGAAGCTGCGATTCGCAGATGATCCGCATCGATTATATCAGCGATAACTTGTCCGGCCGTGACGTTCTGCCCCGCGCTGACACGGCGGTTCGTGAATATTCCATCGATGGGTGCAAGGATGCGAATTCGATCCTCAAAGGTTTCCAATTTTAACCGGACTTCATGCAAACGCGTCTCAAGCTTGACATGTTCATCCTGAGCCGCCGCCACTTGATTTTTCGTAGAAAGTTGTTCTTTCAGGTTTTGTTTGAGCCGCTCGACTTCTTGCCGGGAAAGATCGACCTGTGATTTCAAGGATTCGACCTCGGTTGTGAGTCTGGCGCGCATCCCTTTAATCCGGGTTCCTCCCAGTCGTACCACAAGCCTGCCTTTCTTGATCCGGGCTTGATCCTGGACCTCGAAGGCTTCCACGCGAGCGGCCTCCGGGGCAATCAGCGAAACCGACGCTCGGGATTCCACCGCGCCGATCCAAGGTATTCGAAGTGTGAATGCACGCACATCCGGACGTGACGTTGTAATCAGGGCAGAAACGGCAGAATGGGTCTCGACGGCGGCAGAGGGTTTCCCGGCCGGCATGTGCGTTTTCACATACCAATATGTGAGGGCAACGCTGGCGGCGGTGACCGCCAGAATCAGAGCGATGCCGTGTTTGATTTTCATGGGGTGCTCTCTTTTTTGGGCATCATGGGGGTTGTTGCCGGTGAACGGCAGGGTTTCGGTATCTCATAGAGGCCGGAAGCCAACTGCAGCGCCACCACGGCCCGGGCTAATTTCCCCTTAAGGGCCGATGCCTTGATCTGTGTGCTGAGAAAATCGTTCCAGACTGCATAATAAATCAGCGCATCGATTCTTCCATCGGCCAAAGCCGTGCGATAATTTTCCACCCGCTTGCCGAGAACGGTTTTGGTTTTTAAAACAGCGGCAATCTGTTCGTTCGTATAGTGAATTCCGGTTATGATCCGTTCGATATCCGAACGGGCTTCGAAAACGCGATTCACATACTCGTCGAACAGTTCCTTCCGGGTTGCTCGCTCTTGGGCGATCTTACCTTGGTTGCGGTTGAAGATCGGCAATACGATGTTCAAGCCAAAGCCTGTCGTCCGAACGTTGTCCGTATCACGGCTGATCGTCGGCCCGATGCCGATCCTCGGAAATTGTTCCAAGACGGCCGCTCTTACCGCTGCCTCCTGGCTGCCGTAACCGCGGCGCAAGGCAAGAAGATCCAACCGCCGCTGCTCCAATCCCTCGAACAGCGCTTTGCCGGCAGGTAATTCAACTTGAGAGGGCAGATGGATATCATGGCTCAGGCGGACAGGCGAATCAATCGGCAAACCCATGAGTCGCTTAAGCAGCAGTCGTTGTTGATCGGCCTGTTTCTTGAGGTCCAGTAGTTTTTCATCCGTCCGGCGGCTTGCCGATCGCGCGGCGGTCAGGGTCGGGGACGTCATGGAACCGTCAGCAACGGCTTCTTGGACGTGTTTCAGGTTTTCGGCCATATGCCGGGAGCCATTTTCGGCAAGCAAAACCTGTTCTTTGAGGCATGCCAATTGATAAACGGCGCTCTTGGCAGCCTGGGCAACCTGCCACTCCTGCCAGGCTATATCCAGATCAATCGCCGCTTGATGTGTTTTTGCTTCATGGATTTTTGCAGAGCGAGAAATAAAAGCGGACACTTCCCAATTTAACCCCAGCCCGTAAGCGTTTACCCGGCCTGCCGTGTTGCCGCCCGTCGGCATATCAAGGCTGTAGGTAAATTCCGGATCGGGCAATAGCCCGGCATCGAGAAGTTGGGCGCTTGACAAAGCCCTTTGATCCCGAATCGAACGCAGAGACGGGTTTAAAATGACAGCAAGAACGGCCGCTCCGTCCGGCGAAAGCCCCTTGTCCGATTCCAATTTCACCGGGTGGAGAATGGGGTGTTTGATCTTGCCGGCGAGAACACGCAACTCATCCATGCCGGGAGGCTGCAGCTTGGTATCAACCGCACGCGACGTGATGGGCATCGGATGGTACGTGGTGCAGCCTCCAAGCAAAAATACCGCAAGAACCAATCCCATAGAGGCGGTTTTCCGGATAGACTCGCCCTTGCAGAAACCAAGAAGGAACCTGCTGTTCGGAAAATACATTATTCCCTTTTAAGATGGCTTAGCGTTGTGTTTTCCTATGTATAAATAAAATTAAAATGAAGTGCCGACACCAATGCCGAAATGGATTGCCGGGCTGGTTCGCGTGCGCCTTGGCCAAAGCTTTATCTCAATGCCTTCAATAAGCGGATAGGCATATCGAAAACCGCCGATAGACCCGATCTTACTGCCGTTGAGTGTGCCCACTACGGTGAGGTACATATCCTTTTGATAGATCGCAGGATCGAGAAGCTTTCTGGCTTGGACAATAAACCGGCCCCCGGATTGGTCCGGATGCACGGGCCGTCCATTGCTGTCGAGGGCAAGTTGCAAAACCGTGATCTCGGACTGGGAAGAAGCGGCCTGGGTTGCTATAATCCTTCCGCCGAGCATAACGACTTCGCCTTTATAGACATCCGGCGTCTTTTGCAGCGCTGAGAACGTACCGGTATACGTCACCATTGATCGGGACTGTTGAGAAATCCCCGCGGCACAGCCCGCTATGAACATCGTGAAAAGAATACCAAATAGGGAAATGGCGTGTTTTACTGTCATATACTTTTTCTACTGGAAAAGGAGAGAATAGTCAAACCTCAATTTCTGGATTTCAAAGGGTTGCGTGCACATGAAAATGGGCATCCGTGCACAAATATCTGTGCATGATCAGGTGGATTCAAAGGGAATTATCCATTTTGGCCGTATATTTCAATTTGACATTTTTAATATTCGGCCAGCATAGGAATCCATCGACTATTGTCAGCAATAACGGATTCATACGAATGTTTATCTGTTTTGGAAAAATCGCTCATTTTAAAACGATTGTAGAAAAATATAAGCCTTTGGAACGTAATTTGCAAATTTTTTATACCTGATGGGAGCAATGACGAGACAAAAGTGCAGGCACGCAAACCGGGGATTTACCATTGTAGAGCTTTTGGTTGCCATGGTGGTGGCCCTTCTGGCTATGGAAGCCATCTACTCGACATTTCTAAACCAGCATCGGTCATACCGGATACAGGAAGAGACTGCGGAGATGCAACAGAATCTCAGGGCGGCCATGCTTTACATGGAAAGAGAAATTCGAATGGCAGGATGTGATCCCATGGGAACCGCCGATGCAGGGATCATAAAGGCGGAGCGGACATTGATCAGATTTACGGAAGATGTCAGAGGAAATAGTTCCGGCAGTGATCCGGACGGGAATACGGACGACCCTAACGAAGACATCACCTATTCTTTGAAAGGAAAAAACCTGGTGAAAAATACCGGGGGCGGTAATCATGTGGTGGCGCAAAACATCGATGCCATCGATTTTGTTTATTTGGACGGGTCTTCGCCGCCCCATGTGCTCAATGATCCACTCATCGACGGTGACGTCCCGTCGGCCAATATGAATCAAATCAGATCCGTAGAAATTACCATCGTGGCCAGGACCAGCAATCCGTTGTCGTCTTCCAAAAACAGCAGAGTTTATCTCAACCAGCAGGGTACGAAGATTCTGCCGCCGCAAAATGATCATGTCGCCCGAAGATGTTTAACGACCTGGATTAAATGCCGGAATTTGGGGATATAAGATGATATTGTTCCTCGGGGGAGCGCTTGCTGAATACGTATCCAACTTTACATCGGACGCAGGATGGAAAGAATGAAAAAAATAGACGGATTTACGCTTATTGAAGTGATCGTTGCCCTTACCATTTTTGCAGTGGGGCTGCTGGCTGTAGCGGCCATGCAGAATTCTGCCGTCAAAATGAATTCCACGGCCGGTAAACTGACAAATCTGGCGACACGGGCCATGGACAAAATCGAAGAATTGTCCGCGCTGCCATACACCGACCCTTCTTTAGATTCAGCCGAAAACCCCCATCAGGAAGCGTCTGGGAATTATACCGTTTCCTGGACTGTAATTGACGACAATCCAACGGCAAACACCAAAAATATTACGGTAACGGTTTCCGGTCGCGGCAAAAGCGTTGATATTTGTTTTCTTAAAGCCAATCTTTGATTTCCTATGAAACGCATAATTAACATGGAAAACGAAAAAGGCTCTGTAATGGTCTTAGCCGTGGTTTTGTTGTTTTTGCTGACGCTTCTGGGCGTGTCGGCGTTAAGTACGTCAAGCATTGAAACTCAGATCGCAGGAAACGAGCTGCGACATGAACTGGCGTATTATGCCGCCGAATCTGCAGCCGTTTATGTCGCAAGCCGCCCGGATTTGTACGGCCCTGATAATACCACGGCAGGTGTCTGTCATTATTTTCCAAATAACACAACCCCTTATACTGCAATTACAACCCATCTTCCCCCGGCACGATCCATTGGTGTTTCCCAATCGTTTAACGGTCAGGTTCAATACCAACGGACCTCATCTCCTCCCAGGGGATCCGGGTGTTCGGTGGGAAAATTCAAGGCCCACCAATATGCCATGGTATGCAACGGCTACGCTCCCGGCAACACGGCTGAACGTATTGCGGTGGGGTTTTATCGCATCGGATTTTAATGGGGGAATCATTATGAAAAAGACAGGATATCACCGACTCATCACACTGTTTCTTTTGTGCTGCTTTCTTTTTACGGCAGATCCGGTTTTCGGCGATGACACCTGTGTTTTTTCAGGGACTGCCGATGCCATGTCATTGGCCGGACTGCATCCGGTTTCGGCAAAATGTCCGGGAAGCAATATCCAGTCAAGTACCGGCTCATTTTCGGCGCCGGTTGTGCCGTCGATGCGGACCATGAGCGGTGACAACATATATATGGCCCTGTTTAAGCCCGGTGAGGATAATTTCTGGCAAGGAAATGTCGCCAAATACGGCATTTCGGGAGACAACCGGATTGTCGATGCCAATGGGAAGACCGCCACACAATTTAATGGCGCCATGAAGGAAGATGCCCGGCCGTACTGGGCGACATCGGATTGGGCCGATGATACCAAAAGCAATTACATTCATAACGCAAGCCGGCATATCTATACGTATCTTACCGGTTTGACGGCATTTTCATCCGATAATGCTGGTTTGACGGCGGCCATCCTGGGAAATCCGCTCCGAAGTCCCGGGGATATCATCAACTGGGTCCGCGGGGCGGATGTCTTCGATGATGACGGCGATGGTGATGTTACGGAAAACAGGGCCGTCATTACCGGAGATGTCCTTCACAGTCAACCTTCGATCTTTCGGTACAGATATGCAGACAATTCCTCCAAAACCATGGTGTATTTCGGCGCCAACGACGGGATGCTTCATGCGGTTCTGGATGCCGCGCAGCCTTCGGGAACCGGCCCGATGAATTTCGGCACCGAGGAGTGGGCCTTTATTCCCCCCGATCAGCTGCCCCGCCTAAAAGAGATGACAGAAGGGTTTGTTCATCAGTTCTATGTCGATTCCACCCCCGGAATTTACTTTAAGGACATGGATAAAGACGGTCGGGTGGATGCCGCGGACGGCGATAAAGTGGTTCTGGTTTGCGGCGAAAGGAAGGGGGGCTTCGGTTACTTTGCACTGGATGTGACGGATCCTTCTGTTCCGCAATATCTCTGGCGGATCCATTCGTATGATGATGCCGAACCCGGCAAAGCAGGTCCTACAGCCGTCATTGCGGAAATGGGCCAAACCTGGTCCGAGCCTCGATTCGGTCTGGTCAAAACCTCGGACAGCGACACCATTGGGACGCCCGTGTTGTTTGTCGGCGGCGGGTACAGTGCGGACAACTTGTCGGGAAAGTCCATCATCGCCGTTAACGTGCTGACCGGTGCTGTCGTAAAAAAGTTTTCGGGTTTGCCCGGCATGAAATACAGTTTTGCCAGCTCGGTTGCCGTTATCGATGAAAATGACAACGGCTTTGTCGATAAAATATATGTGGGCGATCTTGGCGGCCAAATGTGGCGGTTTGCGAGTTTTGTCGACAGCCGGGGCAATTCTTTGGCGTTTCCGAATTGTAATGAAAACATCAACGCTTGGACCGGACGGATATTCTTTAAAACCGATGAAAATAATGCCGGAAAATTTTTTTACCCGCCGAGCGTTACCCTTGAAAAAGGGTATGATATGGTTTTTATGGGAACCGGAGACAGAGAAAGCGCCTGCTGTAACAACGGTTCTTTGGTCTGTTCTTCTATGGCCCCGGATATCATCGCCGGTGTGAAGGATACCCATTCCTGTCAAGGCATCCTCGGTGAAGGGGGTATCAGTGGAACCGTTTTTACGCGGGATCTGGTGGAAGTCACGAACCGAGTGGCCGCCCCTCCTAATTTGATGGTAGCACAAAACGCGGATTCAAATGGCCTTGCCGGTCGAGGGTGGTATATCCGGCTGGTGGATAAAAACAGCAAAGCAGTGGGTGAAAAGGTTCTTGCAGAAGGAATGGTTTTTAACAAAACGCTTTATATTTCGACCTATACACCCAAAAGCGATCCCTGTACGCCGGGAGACGAAGCGATACTGTATGCGCTGAATCATTTAACGGGTGAGCCTGCTGTGGATTTCGATCGCGATTCGAGCAAAGATCGATCATTTATCATCGGACAAGGCATACCTTCGAAACCGGTGATGCGGTTCACCAAGACCCAAACCGGATTATTCATTTCAGCGGGAAGCACAAATTCGGACCTTTCCGGCCCGAGACTTGTGGCGGGCATTAAAAATATCGATCCGCTGGTGCCGTCCATCAACTTCTTTTTCAGATATTGGAGAGAAGTTTTTTAGAGCCATCCATATAACGAATTTTTCCCAATCCGAGACACTTGCCCCTTTTTATTTTTATGCGTATTATTGAATGTGTAATTCATCAACGCAGAAGGTGAAAAAGGAGCGGGTTTATCATGAGCATCATGTATTTTGAAGATATCGAAGTCGGGCAAAAATGGGTGAAATCCATAACATATCAGGTTAAAAAAGAAGAGATCATCGAATTCGCCAGCCGCTGGGACCCGCGGTATTTTCATGTTGACCCAAAAGCGGCGGTATCGTCCGTCTTCGGAGGTCTCGTTGCCTGCTCGGCGCATATCTTTTCCATTCTTTCGTGGTTCGGCACCCATGGTGAGCGGCGAACCGCATCGATGGCGGCGCTGGGTTTCGATGATCTTCATATGCGCCGCGCTGTCCGGCCGGACGATATCCTCTCCTGTTCCTTTGTCTATCTTGAAAAGCGCGAGTCCAAATCCAAACCGGACCGTGGAATCGTACGCACTTCGGCATCACTGTCCAACCAGCAAAATATAGAGGTGTTTTCCGCCGTTATTACGTCAATGGTCGCAAAACGTCCTCAATCGCATTTGCCTTTGCAAAAGAAGTGAAACAATGAATCGAGGTCGCAGGCGCACCGTGAATCGTGCAATAGTCATTGACACTGAAAATAATATATGACAATTTTATGTTTATATATATATTCGGAACGTAAAACGCAAAAACGAGGACGGTTTACCGGTTGAATATTCCAGTTGAATTTCTTACCAGCCGATCGTCATTCCGCGACCTTTTATTCAATACACCCGGGAAGCACGGATAAATATGCAAAATCAAGAAGTACGCAGAAAAAGTGCTTGGCGATGGCTCATCGCGGGAGGCGTCCTGATCCTCGTTTTAGCGCTCCTGGTGGCTCTGAGCATTATCTTTGTAGACGACTTGGTCGATATTTTCTGGTACCATACCCTGGGTTATGAGCTTTACTTCTGGCAGCGTAAGCTCTACAAATATTTTGTATTTTTGGGTATCTCACTTATATTTTTCCTGATTTTCTTTATCAATTTTTGGCTTGCCTCACGATTCCTGAAAAAAGCACTCCAAGAGGTCAAAGAGGTGGAAGGTAAAGCCTATCGCACAATTTACAAGGCTTTTCAGTCCGTATCTATGATGTTTTATTTGCCCCTCTCCATAGGCCTGAGCTTTCCGATCGCCTTGCCGCTTTACCGCAATTGGGAACATTTTCTCTTTGAGGTCTTCGGCGTGCCTACGGGTATTTTGGACACTTATTACCGCGTGGACGCCTCGTACTACATATTTAAATATCCCATCTATATCCTCATTGAAGAACGGCTGCTTATTGCGTTCCTTATTCTTTTGATCGGATTGTTCGGTCTTTACATGGTAAAGAACGTTTTACGGAGTCACCATGCACTTCACTTTACTCGCAGCGCAAAATGGCATTTAAGCATTCTGGTTCTGATCGTTTTTAGCATCGAAATTTGGAATTTCATGCTCCAGCGCTATGGATTGCTTTTTGATACGAGTCATGAACCGCTTTTTTACGGACCCGGCTATGTGCAGATGAATGTGATCCTGCCCTTCATATGGGGTGCGATGGTGTTGCTGGCTGCGATGGCGGTCACGTTGATCGTGGCCATTCAGTTTAGAAAGGGTTATAAGCTGCTAGTCGCATGGAGCGTCCTCTTGGCCATGGTGCTGACGGTACGCTATACAACCTATCTGCCGCAATTGATCCAAACCTACATTGTCAAACCCAATGAGGTCAACAAAGAGAAACCCTACATCGCTAAAAATGTTCAAGCGACGCTGGATGCTTACAAGCTGACCCAGGTGGATATTCGCGATTATTCATATCGACGCTTTCCATTGGGCTATAACGTTAGCCAAGTCAAAAACGACTTGCGCAATATTCCCGTTTGGGACGCAGACACTTTGGATTCGGTTTTTAAGCAGCTTCAGGAACTGCGAACATATTATACATTCCCGTTTGTCAACGTGGGACGCTATACGGTGGTGAACAACTATCAGCAGGTGTTTCTCTCAGCGCGCGAGATCAATTACAATAATTTGCCTCTCGGCGCGAAAAACTGGATCAATGAGCATTTGACTTACACACACGGTTTCGGCGTCGTTATGACACCCGCCAGTCAATCCGCTGGCGATACCATGACGTGGTTTCTCAACGACATTCCTGCCGTATCCAATCACGGACTGAACATCAAAGAGCAAAGGATCTACTTTGGCCTAAAAAAATATCCATATGCCATCGTTCCCAACAAAGCCGGAGAAATGGATTATCCCAAAGGCAACAGTAATGTGATGGCTGATTACACCGGTGAAGGAGGCGTGCCCATCGGTTCGCTTTTCAAACAATTTTTGCTCGCTTACTACTTTAGGGACAAGAATATATTTTTTATGACCAAATACAAATCGGACAGTAAAATTCTCATACGGCGCAACATTATAGACCGCATCAAATACTTGGTGCCGTTTCTCAAGCTGGATCAGACGCCTTATGTGGCGGTGACGCCCAAAGGGATTTACTGGATCGTCGATGCGTTCACGACATCGCCGTGGTACCCGGCATCTCAAACTTATGCATTAAACGATGGTCCGATAAACTATATTCGTAATTCCGTAAAAATTGTGGTCGACGCTTTTAACGGCACCGTCAATTTTTACATCTATGATAAACAAGATCCCATCATTCAGACTTACAAGCGTATCTATCCGGGACTTTTTAAAGAAAAAGAGCAAATGCCGGCCGACCTCAGGCCTCATGTGCGCTACCCAAAAGATATGTTCGATATCCAAATGGCCATTTATGCCAAGTACCATCAAACCGATCCCCAGGTCTTTTTCCAGCAGGAAGATATCTGGAACTATGCGGAAACCATGGATGCCAAAAATGCCGTGCCAATCAAACCCTATTATCTGACCCTGGACTTGATCGACCCCGGGCAGCTCGATTTTTTGCTGCTGCTGCCCATGTTTCCCAAAGGCCGGGATAATTTGAGGGCATTGGCCATTGCGGGGTGCGACGGTGACAATTACGGCAAAATCATCCTGTATAATTTCCCCAAAGGCGAATTGGTCTTCGGGCCTGACCAAATCAATGCCTTGATCCACCAGGATCCGGATATCGCCCAGCAATTCACACTCTGGGATCAGGCCGGATCGTCGGTCGTGAGGGGCAAGATGATCATCCTCCCCATAAAAAAGAGCATTCTTTTCATTCAACCGGTCTATCTTAAATCCACGTCGCGGGTCAAGATACCGGAGCTTCAGCGCATTATCATGAGCGAAGGCCAAATCGCAGTGATGGAGACGTCTCTTGAAAAAGCTTACATCGCCCTCCAAAATCGTGTGGCTGAGCAATTGAAAGGGTTGGAACAGCGCTACCCCCAAGTAACCGAAGGAACGAACCAAACAGCTCCGAAGCCGCCGCCTGAAAAACGTAAGCCGTCCAATGCGTCTCCGAAAGACCACCTGCCGCAACCCGGACATGGTCAATAAAAACAGCCCGGTTTGAACAATCCATCCAAACCACAACGTTGTCGTCTGTTCGGTTATCTCCCTTCGACCAGTCCAATGAGGGTGTTTTTAAAGGGGGGGCTCGTTCTTATCGAATCGTCATGGAGCGCATGGGTCTCGACAAATCCGGAAAAACATTCACGGGGTGTTTTTTCAGGAACCCTGTAAAGGGTTAGAGAAATATTTGTTTTGGGTCCGGAAGCTTCAGGGAAGGGGGGCATATCATCTGTACCGTCGGGCCGGGAACGGGCGGCCAGCATTTCAAGAGATCCCATGAATTCACGCCGCCAGCTTACCCAGGTATTATCTTTTTCGTCACCCGTAACGAGGGCATCGAACCGGTGGATCCGGTTTATTTCAGGCAAGATGTCGACCATATGCTCAACAACGGCGCGGCTGGTGGTGATAAACAGGCCGAAATCCCGGGGGTCTTTCAATATTAAAGATGCCCAGGCCGCTAATCGCTCTTCCGTCATGTAGCGGCCCGGATCTTTAATTTCAACTGCCCTGTGCGTCAGGGTCCGGGATTGAATATCGTCTTCTTCTCCTTTGAGATCTTTTAAGAAATTTGTTTCCATGGCGTCGATATCCATCAGATCCCGAAACAGTCTTTCATTTTGAAAGTCATATTCCTGGGCCATGTGAAGAAATAGTCCGGCATTGAACAGGGGATCGGGTTTTTCCTGAGCCGATATCTGCCGGGTGGTTTTTTTGATTTCCGCTCTGATTTGTGAAGACGCGTTTTCGTCAAAATATGGGATGTTATGGGCCATCGTCTTTAAAAAAGTGACTTCGGTTCCCTGATGGGTATCGATCCAGACCCGGTAGTCGTTATAGATTTTATCGAGCAGCTTACCGTTGATATCCATGGGAATGCGTATGTCCAGGATGCCGTCTTTGACAAGGTGTTGCATGTCTTCCGGTACTTTTTCGCCGGAGATCTGATACACCGTAATTTGTCCGAAGCAGGCAGCCAGGGCCTTTCCTAGGGATTCAGGAATATAGGTAAAGGGGAAGTATATGGGTTTCATAGTAGTTTTTCCGAGTTTTTAAATTGTTGTACAGTGAATTCCTTATTCGAATTTCGGATTTTGTTTGAGCATAACTTTCCGTTCAGACGTTAATTCGCTATTTTGGGGTCTTTAAGAATAACCCCCCGTGCCTTGAGCTGATCCCGGATCCTGTCGGCAAGCGGGTAGTTTTTTTCCAGCCGGGCCTGTTCTCTTTCCTTGATGAGTTGCTTGACCTCTGGGTCATGAACGGCATCTTCAAAATCAAAAATCTTAAGAACAACATCCAGATTGCGAAACGCATCTAAAATTTTCAAGGCATCGTCCGGGTCCAATCGTTTTTCAAAAACCAGGATGTTAATCTTTTTGACGTTTTTAAATATGGATGCCATGGCCGCCGATATGTTGAGATCATCATCCATGGCACTGACAAATCCCTGCTTAATGTCATACAGTAACTGATCCAGTTCTGGAAAGGGCGATCCGCCCGGCTTGATGTGAATCAGCGAGTTGATACAGGAATCGAGCCGTTTTAAGGATCGTTTTGCATCTTCGAGCCGGCTTTCAGAGAACGTGATGGGTTTTCGGTAATGACCTGAAATCAGCCAGTACCGGATCTCCCTGCCGGTGTATCCCATGTCGGTCAGATCCGACAGGGTTTGCCCGGCGCCCTGTTCGTCCACCTTTTTGCCGCCGACGAGTACCCGGTCGCAGTGTACCCAGAATCTGGCAAGGGGTTTTCCGGTCACAGCACCGGCGATGGCGATTTCGTTTTCGTGATGGGGGAAAACCAGCTCACGGCTGCTGGCATGAATATCATAGGTTTCTCCGAGATATTTCATGGCCATGGCCGCGCACTGAATATGCCAGGAAGGACGCACATTGCCCCACTCGGTTTTGGTGAAGATTCCCCGTTTGAGTTCGGAGAGTTTGGATCGCTTCAGCAACGTAAAATCTCTGGGGTTGTCTTTTTCATATTCGTCCAAGTCTACGGTAGCCCCCAGCCTGATTTTATTTAGATCGATCCCGGACAGACGGCCGTACTCGGAGAAACGGGAGATATCGAAATACAATGACTTCAGTTTTTCATAGGCCATGCCTTTTTTGACCAGTTTTTCCGTTAACGACACCATGTCTTGGACATGTTCGCTGGCCTTGGGATAATTCGTGGCAGGCTTGATGTTTAGAATTTTAAGATCTTCTTTGAATGACTCGATATGCCGGGCCGTAAATTCGGCCAGTTCCATCCCTGCTGCTTCGGAGCCTTCGATGGTTTTGTCGTCCAGATCGGTGATGTTCATAATATGGGTGACGTCATATCCTCTGAACTCGAGATACCGGCACAACAAATCCGAAAAGACAACTCGCCGGCATTGTCCCAGATGCATTTTAGCATAGGCAGTGGGGCCGCAGGAATACATGGAGACCTTGTCCGGCAAGATCGGTTCAAAGGGCTCTTTGCTCCGGCTCATGGTGTTGAAAAATGCCAGGCTGACCTTTTCCTGTACTGCAAAAAGCGTGGTGCTGAGATATCGTTCACCGCCGTCCGGAAAGACGACCACAAGAGTGCCGTTTTCCATCTCTTTTGCTTTTTTTCGGGCGACCACCATGGCGGCGCCGCTGCTCATTCCCACAAAGATTCCCTCTTCTTTTGCCAGCCGCCGCGTCATTTCAAAGGCGTCTTCATCGTCGATATTCACGATCTCATCAATAAGTTTTTTATGAAAGATTTCAGGACGATACGCTTCTTTCATGTTTTTCAGACCCTGAATTTTATGCCCCAGGTACGGCTCGACCCCGACGATCTTAATCTCGGGATTATATTCTTTCATCCGCCGGGTCAGACCCATCAGCGTGCCGCTGGTCCCCAGGGTGGCCACGACCATGGTTACCTTTCCGTGGGTTTGCTCCCATATCTCAGGGGCTGTTCCATAATAGTGGGCCTGCCAGTTGGCGGGATTGTTAAATTGGTCGGCCATAAAATAGGTATCGGGATTTTCACGGGCCAGTCGATACACTTCTTCAATGGCCCCGTCGGTTCCCAGATGTCCGGGGGTCAGTAAAATATCCGCCCCCCTGGCCTTTAAAATTTTCTGGCGTTCAATGCTGGCGGCTTCGGACATGGTTAGCAGAAGCTTATATCCCTTCACGGCACACACCAGCGCCAGGCCGATGCCCGTATTGCCGCTGGTGGCTTCGATGACCGTCTTTCCGGGGGTCAGCTCGCCAGCTTTTTCGCCGTTTTCGATCATAGACAACGCGGCCCGGTCCTTTATGGAGCCTCCCGGGTTAACATATTCCAGCTTTGCGAGTAGGGTGACATTCGGGTTCGGGTTGAGATGCCTGATTTCAACAAGGGGTGTATTGCCGATGGCGTCAAGAATAGAATAACTCATTGTATCGATATTCCGTCGTGATTTTAATTAAAAATGCGCTTTGACGATGCATTACGTGTTCATCAAAAATTAAAATAAACCCTTCGTTGCGTCGGACAGGGTCTTGAAAATTTTTTCTCGAACGTCCTTTTCCTTTTCTGAAGCATCGATGATCCGAAAGCGTTCCGGTTCAAGACGGGCAATTTCAAGATATCCGTCGCGCACCTTTTGGTGAAATGACAGCGTCTCTTCTTCAAACCGGGTTTCTTCGTTGTTTCGCGCCCCTTTGTTGATCTGCTTCCAGGCCCGGGCAAGGCCGATCTCAGCAGGAAGATCCAGCAAGATGGTCAGGTCCGGCTTTAAGTTCTCAAGCAAAAGGCGATGTATTTTATCGATCAGGTCGATATCGATTCCTCTTGCAAATCCCTGATAGGCCATTGTTGCGTCAAAATAGCGATCACATAAGACGGTTTTCCCCGCGGCCAGAAGGGGGAGAATACATTCACGGACATGCTGGGCCCGATCCGCCGTATACAACAAAAGCTCGGTCAGCGGCCCCATGTCTTTACTCAAAGGGTCCAGGAGAATGGCCCGTATTTTTTCACCGATTCGCGTGCCCCCAGGCTCCCTGGTGATGACGCACTCATGGCCTTTGTATCGAAGAAATTCCGCCGTGTTTCGGACTTGGGAAGTCTTGCCCGATCCTTCTATACCTTCAAAAGTGATAAACATAATCAGACACTTTTTTTCCCTTTATAAAAATGGCGTTCCAAAATTCGGTGATAGGAGGTCCAGGTTTCATCGGCATCCTCGGCAGCCATGAAATCCCGGATGCCGTTGACCTTGGAATCGATTTCATCGATATAATTCAGCAAAACCGCCTCGATGATTTTGGGCGGTTCCGGTGAACCGAACTCCCGGGCACCGTGGTGGCTGACGATCATATGCTTGAGCAGCAGCGCCTGGTCTTCGGGGAATTGTTCGATTTTCGAAAGTTTTTCATCCACCATTTTCAATCCAATCACAATATGATTCAGCAGTCGGCCTTTATCGGAATAGTCTATCCTGAACTGATACTCGAATTCATCGA
Source organism: uncultured Desulfobacteraceae bacterium (assembly GCA_964591175.1). Classification (GTDB taxonomy): domain Bacteria; phylum Desulfobacterota; class Desulfobacteria; order Desulfobacterales; family UBA11574; genus UBA11574. The sequence goes on from CAZQAF010000007.1 coordinate 48,695, forward strand.
TTTTTCCGATATCGTGAAATATTGCGCCGACAAGCAGAAGATCCCGATCAACACCGCTGTAATGTCCTGCGATTTTATCCGCCAGGCTCACCATTGAAACGGTGTGCTCCAGCAAGCCGCCGATATAGGCATGGTGCATTTTTTTCGCCGCAGGCGCGGTTTTGAATTTGCGCACAAACGCCTCGTCCTTCCAGAAAGCTTCCACAAGTCTTTTGAGATATTCGGTTTTGATGGAATCCGTGATTTTTGAAAGCCGGTCGAACATGCCTTCGATGTCCCGGGAGGTTTGCGGCAGAAAATCGCTGGGATCCACACGGTCGGCGGGAATGGGTGCCATTTTTTTAATCACTACCTGCAACGCCCCTCTGTATTCCCCGACACCGCCGACGACATGCACAAAATCTCCGGATGTAATACCGGCGGTTATTCGGTCCACCTTGTCCCACACGACGCCTTTAATCATTCCGGTCTTATCGGAAAGGGTGATATTTAAAAAATTATTCCCATCCCTTTTTTGGGACAGAACCTTTTCGGATAAAACAAAGATGTCGTCAACCACGTCTCCGGCTTGGATGTCGGTGATGAAACGCTTTTTCATACGGTGTTACCCTTTTTTAAGAAGATATTTCCAAGTCCCACTGTCGTAACTTCTCCAGCATGCGGTAATCCGTGGCATCGCATTGAATCGGCGTAATGGAAATAAAATTATCATTCAGTGCGGCACCGTCGCTTTCAGGCGTATTGAAAGCTGTTCCGGCATCGGCGCCGTGCCAGTAATAGATGCGGTTGCGGGGATCGATCCGTTTGTCCACATATTCGTTATACAAAGACGTCTCCTGCCTGCTGATGCGAACACCTGCGATCCGGGTTTCAGGAATATCCGGTATGTTGACGTTTAGAAAAGTCCCAACGGGCAGTCCTTTTTCATATACGTTGTCGGCCAATTTTGCGGTGAACCTCGCGGCATAATCATACCCCGATATTTTTTGTCCCGCGATAGAGACGGAAATGGCCGGAACTTTGTATAACGCGGCCTCTTTGGCGGCGGCGACGGTACCGGAATAATTGATGTTGACCCCGATGTTTGCACCCGGATTGATTCCGGAGATCACCATGTCCGGTTTGACATCGAGGATCTCCATGAGACCGATCTTGATGCAGTCCACCGGTGTTCCGTTTACAGCATATCCCCGACAGCCGTTATTGACTTTGATTCGTGTGGTGCGCAGCGGTTGATGGAGGGTAATCCCGTGCCCTACGGCGCTTCTTTCCCGATCCGGCGCAATAACGGTGACCGAATGACGGTCTGAAAGGGTCTCATACAGGGCCCAAAGTCCTTTGGCATAAATGCCGTCATCGTTGGTTAAAAAAATATTCATATTCTGTTTTGAAGTTCGAATTTATTGACAATCACAAATTAACATTCTTCAATAAAAGATAAAAACATCCTTGGACTTTAAAACTACATCTTGACTTTTTTCATCAAAAAAGCATTTATACTTGATATTTTATGATGATTCAAGATGTTATTGAAATGGATCAGGCGTCGGCCTGAATTTTTCCCGCCGAAGCGGATGCAGGGGATCGGAATCTTTTAATAATGGGTCATTTGCAAAATTCTCGAAGTTTGCTGCTCAGGGTATTTCGCCATTATAAGAAAAATCTTTCCTGCTTTGGTTGCTTATCATGTTCGTGGGCCGTCATTTTTTGCCCCTTTTCCCTGTCGGAATTTATATATCGCACGAAAAGCCGTATGGCCAACCTCCGGTTTGCGCTGATTCTGTTGGTCCTGGTTCTGGTTCCCGGACGCGTTTTCGCTGAAAATACGATCAGCGGAATCAAAGATGAAAAGAATATCCCGTGGCACATTATTGCCGATGAAATCAGTTACGATGAAAAGGCGGATGTCTATATCGGGAAAGGAAACGTCAGGATAACCAAAAAAGAAAAAAATCTCAATGCGGATTATGTTCGTTTTAATCAACGGACCATGGACGTCTTTGCGAAAGGCCATGTTATCCTGACGGTGGGGAAAGACATTCTCACCGGCGACAGCGCCCGGATGAACCTGAATACGGAAACCGGAACCATTAATAACGGCGTCCTATTTCTCGAACAGAACAATTACCATATTAAAGGGAATACCATTAAAAAAGTGGGAAAAGACACGTATACCGCCGATAAAGCCAGCATTTCCACATGTGACGGTGATCCGCCGGCATGGAAAATAACCGGCAGGAATTTAAAGGTTTCCGTGGAAGGATACGGTTTCGTGACGCATGCGGCGCTTTGGGCCAAAAAGATCCCTGTGCTGTATACCCCGTTTCTCGTGTTTCCCGTAAAGCTGAAACGCCAGACAGGGTTGTTGACACCCCAGTTGGAATATTCAGACCGTAAAGGGGCCAGATATATCCAGCCGTTTTACTGGGCCATCAGTGAAAGCTCGGACGCGACATTTTATTCTGACTATATGAGCCTCCGCGGAGAAAAGCTGGGGCTGGAATACCGTTATGTTTTAGACGAACAGTCCAAAGGGACGCTGATGTACGATTTTTTAGACGACCGGCAGGTCGATGACGGTTCTCCGGGTTCGGAGAAATGGGGATATCCAGGTGACAATGCATTGCGTCCCAATTCCGACCGTTACTGGTTCAGGATGAAAAACGACCAGGCATTGCCTCATGATTTTTTTGCAAGGCTTGATCTCGACATCGTAAGCGATCAGGATTACCTTCATGAATTCAAGGAGGGGTATACGGGATTTGATGACGCCACGGCATATTTTGAAAGAGAATTTGGAAGAGGCTTCGATGATTATGACAATCCCGTAAGACTCAACAGGTTGAACGTCAGCAGGTATTGGTCCCTTTACAGCCTCAACGCCGACCTGAGATGGTACGACAATGTGATAATACGCCAGCAGCAAGAGACCGATAACACCATACAGCGCATGCCGGAGATCGATTTTAGCGGGTCGAAGCAACAAATTCTGACATCGCCGTTTTATTTTGATCTGGCTTCCCAATATACTTATTTTTACAGTGAAGACGGTCCGCGAGATCATCGATTGGATATATATCCCCGATTCTATCTCCCGTATACTTTCGGCAGCTACTTTACCATCGAACCCTCTGTGGGTCTTCGTGAGACAGTATGGCATTTCGATAAAAAAGAGTATGAGACTTCGGATAAAGCAACGCTCTATCGGGAGTTATATGATCTAAAAGTTGATCTCACTTCAGAGGTCTATCAAATATTCAATTTGAACGCGGGAAGCGTTGAAAGGATCAAACACGCCATCCGGCCAGAGATCATTTACGAATATATTCCTGACAAGGATCAGTCTGAGTTGCCCGATTTGGATGACATCGATCGGATTCCGCCGAAAAACCTGATTACCTACTCGCTCACGAACACATTTACCTCTAAATTTAAAAGAATGACAAAAGAAAAAGCACACCGGCCTACGGATAAACTTGACGGCAATACAAGTTATGAACCGTCGATGTATGATTACAATGAGTTTTGCCGGTTTAAGCTGGAGCAAAGCTACGACATCAACAAAGAAAAGGAAGACGATCCCGAGCCGTTTTCCCCGATTCACGGGGAACTCGATTTGACCCCCCAAAAATATGTATCTCTCAGAGCGGATGCCGACTGGTCGCATTATGACAGGAACTTTCGGTCGCACAATATTTCGGCGACACTGCACGATGAACGGGGAGACAGCATCTTTGTGGAACACCGGTATCAGCGGAACAGCAGTGAGACCATTTATACCGACGTGAAATTACAGTTGTCGGAAAGTCTTCTGATGAAGGGAGAGTATGAACGAAATATTTTTAACGGCATAGACCTGAAATACGGTCTCGGATTTTTATACAAAGCCCATTGCTGGTCACTGGCTTCAAGTTTTACAAAAGAGGGGGAAGATTTGAGTTTTCGATTTATGATCACGCTGTACGGTATCGGACAGATCAGCTAGGATAGGGTAAAATCAAACTGGACTTCTTTAACTAAAACGAATATATTGAAAAACATATGGTACTATCTGAGCTGACATATTCCTGGTATGTCCTTCATACCCGGAGTCGATTCGAAAATGTGGTGAACGACGGTCTCGCTAAAAAATCAATGGAGGTTTTTCTGCCCAAAGTTCAGGTCAGAAGCAAGCGTCGTGATCGGAAGGTGATGATCAAAGTTCCGCTCTTTCCCGGATACTTGTTTGTCAAGACCAATCTGGAACCTTATGAACATCTTGAAATCGTCAAAACCGTAGGGGTCGTGCGCTTTGTCGGCAATAAAGACGGTCCGATTCCGGTGCCTTCGGAAACGATTGATTCCTTGCAAATCATGGTCAAAGGAGATGGTTCGGTGACCACGGGCACCCGTTTTAAAAAAGGGGACAGGGTTATCGTGGTTAACGGCCACTTTGCCGGCGTTGTCGGAACCTTTTCACGCTATAGAGGGAAGGGGCGCGTGATCGTTAACATCGAAGCCCTGGGGCAGTATGCCGGGGTGGATGTGGATGAAGATGATATTGAGATACTTCCGAAAATATTGACATAACAGCTTGACTTATCGTAAAATTACATTTTATAAAATTAAAATTTTGACAGTGTCGTAAAAAGTTGCCGCATTACATTTTTTTTAAATTACAAAACATCGAGTTTAATATATGAATTGATGTTCACATGGTAAATATAACCTTTACATAAATCGAATAACTACCGGTTTAAGTGGATCAAATTACTGCCGGATATTTTAAAAAGGAGGTTCTATGAACAAATTGGAGCTTATTTCCGCTTTAAAAACAGAAGCAAACATTTCTAAAGCAGAAGCGGCAAAAGTGGTTCAGATATTTTTTGACAACATGGCCGATGCGATGGAAAAAGGTGAACGTGTGGAAATTCGGGGTCTGTGTAGCTTTTTTGTAAAAAATTATAAAAGCTATACCGGCAGAAATCCAAAGACCGGTGAACAGGTGATGATTAAACCCAAGAAGCTGCCGTTTTTTAAATCCGGCAAAGAATTAAAAGATCGTGTAGATTATTAAGTGGTTATTGGATTTTCAATCGATGCCTGGATTTGAGTCGATATTGGGTCAAGAAAAGCCGATACGACTTTTGAAGACGTTTCTTCGAAATGAGGCGATACCGCATGCCCTTTTATTTCTTGGAATCGACGGGGTGGGCAAAACCACCACGGCAAAGGCGTTTGCCAAGGCATGCAACTGTGCGGCCGTGAAAAACAGGCATCCTTCTGAAAAGGAGGATGCTGCATCGATCCCTGTCACGGCACAGGATTTAACGGCAAAAATCGAAATTTGTCCCGGCTGCAAATCATGCAATAAAATCGAAAAGGGCAATCACCCGGATATTATCTTGGTTGAACCGACGGGGCCTTATATCAGGATTGATCAAATACGTAATCTATGCAATATCCTGGCCATGAAACCATACGAGGCAAGATTACGGGTGGTCATTATTAAAGATGCGCAGGCCATGAATCCTGCAGCGGGAAATGCCCTCTTGAAAGTGCTGGAAGAACCCCCGGATCGAACAATTTTGATTCTTACTGCGATGCAGACTTCTGACCTTCTTCCTACGATTGTATCACGTTGCCAGCATATCCGATTTAATCCGATCGCCGGCAATCACCTCAAAACCATGCTTGTGGAAAAACAAGGCGCAGACCCCGACGATGCCGAGATCGTGACCATCATGGCCAATGGAAGTTTTTCCAAAGCACTGTCCATGATACGCCACATGAAGAAATTGAACTGGATAAAACGAAGAGCCTGGCTGATCAATGAAGTTGAATCATTACCCTTAATGCCTATCCCTTTGTGCCTGGCCTTTGCGGAAAGCTTATCAAAAAACAAAGAAACCTTAACGGATTCGCTGGAAGTGATAAAGTCATGGTTCAGAGATCTCGTTGTCTGCCGATTTCATCCTTCAAAAGTGATCAATAAAGATATCATCGAAAAGATTCATAAAAATTCGAAGAAAATGACCGTTGATTCACTGCTTTCAAAAATCGAAGACATTCATTTGGCGCAGAGGAACATTCAGTTAAATTCCAATTTGCGGCTGACATTGGAAGTGTTGATGATGCGACTGGCAAGAACTTAAGCTGCAGTCCTAAAAATTGCAATGTTTAGGTAAATATAGTGCTTTGCCTGAACATCACTTTTCGTTCAAGCACTAATGAAACATAGAAATTGAAAATATGAAAAAAGTCGTTGGAATCAGATTTAAACACGCCGGAAAGGTGTATGATTTTGACAGCGGTGCATTTGTCCTCCATCGCGGGGATCATGTCATCGTTGAAACCGAACAGGGGCTGGGCATGGGGATGGTGGTTATCCCGCCGACCCCATACGATGAATCTGCCGCCGGTCCATCGGGCAAGCCGCTTAAAAAAGTGTTTCGCCTGGCAAACCCGGACGATTTTTCTCAAAGAGAAAAAAATACAGAGACGGAAAAGAAGGCGCATACTTACTGCCTGAGCTGCATTCGCGAACTGGGGCTTAAAATGAATCTTTTTAGCGTTGAGAGTTCCTTTGACGGCAGCAAATTGATATTTTTTTTCACTTCCGAAGGTCGTGTTGACTTCCGTCAACTTGTCAAAATGCTCGTTAAAGAATTTGGTGTACGTGTCGAAATGCGACAGGTTGGGATTCGAAACCAGGCAAAAATGTGCGGCGGTATCGGAAGATGCGGTCGAGAAATATGCTGTTCGGCATTTATCGAAAGATTCGGCCCCGTCTCTATCCGAATGGCAAAAGAACAAGGACTGTCGCTAAATCCAACCAAAATTTCCGGACAATGCGGCCGACTCATGTGTTGCCTGACCTTTGAACATGAAATGTACCATAAAATACAGGAGAATTTTCCAAAAATCGGCGCGAAGGTAGCCACCAAGGATGGAAAAGGAAAAGTGGTACGGCATAATGCGCTGTACAATCGGATTGCCGTTCGGCTGGAAAACGGTGAGGAAATAGAGACGGGGGTGGATAAGATCATCGATGACTAACTCTCTGGACAGGAACATAAGTTGCGTACCTTGAGATCACAATCAGGAGAACAAATGTCAGATCCTTTTTATATTACGACGC
>CAZQAF010000007.1:55914-82898 GCA_964591175.1 uncultured Desulfobacteraceae bacterium
ACCTTGAGATCACAATCAGGAGAACAAATGTCAGATCCTTTTTATATTACGACGCCTATATACTATGTGAACGCCAGGCCTCATCTCGGACATGCCTATACCACCACTGTGGCGGATGTCGCCTCCCGGTTTCATACCATGTGTCAAGAGAAGACATTTTTTCTGACCGGCACAGACGAACATGGCGATAAGGTTGTTCAGGCAGCTAAAAAAGAGAACTTGAGCCCCAGGACCTACGTTGATAAAATCAGCGGACTTTTCAGAGCCCTCTGGCCCGAAATGAATATCAAGTACAGCCATTTTATTCGTACGACCGATGCTTACCACATGAATCTGGTGAAGCAGATCATGCAAAAAATTTATGATTCGGGTGATATTTATTTCAGCGAATATGAAGGGCTTTACTGCTATGGTTGTGAGCGTTTCTACACAGAGCGTGAGTTGGTCGACGGCAAGTGCCCCGACCATGAAATACCACCCGAGCCAATTAAAGAATCCAACTATTTTTTCAAGATGAGTCGCTACCAGGGCTGGCTGATCGATCATATTCACAGCCATCCTGATTTTATCACACCCAAGCGGTATAGAAATGAAGTGCTGTCCTTTCTCAAAGAACCCCTTGAAGACCTCTGCATTTCCAGACCCAAAACACGCCTTAAATGGGGAATCACCTTGCCGTTTGATAAAGACTATGTGACCTATGTTTGGTTCGATGCGCTGTTGAATTACGTCTCGGCACTGGGGTATCCGGATGGCGATCGGTTTAAAACATTTTGGCCGTATGCCCAGCACATTATCGCCAAGGACATCTTGAAACCCCATGGTATTTATTGGCCGATTATACTCAAGGCGGCCGGTATTCCCGTATATCAAAAACTGCATGTTCATGGATACTGGAATGTCGATCAAAGCAAAATGTCTAAAACCATTGGAAATGTCGTAGAGCCGCTTCACCTGAAAAATATTTACGGTCTTGATGCATTTCGGTTTTTTTTGATGCGGGATATGACCTTCGGACTCGATTCCAATTTCAGTGAAGAAGCACTGATACAGCGCATCAATTCCGACCTGGCCAATGATCTTGGGAATTTATTCAGCAGGGTTTTGGCGATGGTTCACAAATATTTTTCCGGTGTGGTTCCCGATGTCGATGCCGAAATGGAGCAAGAATTGGAACTCGGCCTGAAATCGGAAGCCTTGAAAGTCATCGGCAAATTTGAAAAGCATATGGCAAAATTCGCGTTTAACAAGGCCATCATGGTGGTATGGGAATTTATAAACCACATGAATAAATATATCGACATTACGACCCCCTGGGTGCTGGCTAAGAAAAAATCCAGTCGAAAACAGCTCGAAGTGGTCATCTACAACCTCATGGAATCCCTTCGGGTCATATCCGGTTTGATCTATCCCGTCATGCCGGACACAGCGGAAACCATGCAGAAACATCTTGGTATCGAACCAATGGAACAGGCGTTTCATACGAATACCCTTAAAACCTGGAAAACCTTGAAGCCGGGCACCAGGATCCCAAAATCGATTACACTCTTTCCGAGAATCGATGATCAAGAGGATCGTATGTCACTGGCCGAGCAAAAAGTTCCACCGGCGGATGCGCTTGTGGTTAAACCCGAAATAACCCTTGATGTTTTGAACAAGGTCGATCTCAGGGTGGCCACGGTCCTTCATGCCGAAGCGGTTCCCCGGGCCAAGAAATTATTAAAGCTTGATATTGACATGGGGGAAAAACGGACCATTGTGGCCGGGATATCGGAGTCTTATTCCCCGGAGGATTTGGAGGGTCGGCAGGTTATCGTTGTGGCAAACCTGAAGCCGGTCAAGTTGATGGGGATACTCTCCACCGGCATGCTGTTGGCCGCCGTTGAAAAAAGCGGATCCGCCGTTGCGACACTTGATAAAAAAGTGACACCGGGGACTCCGCTGCGTTAGCACGAATATTGCATAAAAATTTTGAAGAAGTTTTATTGGTAATTAATAAATTCTGAGTCTGTAAGATGAATCTATGACATGGAAACTGAAGAAGGATACCACGACTTTCGGGAGTTTGAACTGGCGTGAATATCAGACCGACCTGAAGAGGGCCTCAGCCAAAAAAAGGATTACCATCGGTGCCCTCAAATATGCTGTCTGGGCGTGTTTTTTATGTGTTGTGGCCTATGGCATAATTGCCGGACTCGGCAGACAATCATTTTCGCATTTGGCCACAAACATATCTTCACCATTTCATTTTGTCCCTTCAATGGACAAAATGAAAGTTCAAGCGCTCTTAAATGATGTATCCTTTATAAATCTTGAAGAAAAAAGTTTCGGTTTTGCTTCCAACGGTCATCAATACAGGGTTGACACAAGTCTTGATATCGAACTTCAGCATTATCTTTTATCAAAGTTGAACACCTCAACCGCCCGATATATCGGAATTGTGGCCATGGATCCGGCGACGGGCAGAATTTTATCCATGGTCAGTTTTGATAAAACCAATGCATCGAATAATCCGTGCCTGGAGAGCATATTTCCTGCAGCGAGCGTATTTAAGATCGTAACGGCATCTGCCGCCATTGAAAAATATGGTTTTGGTCCGAACCATGTATTCACGTTCAACGGTATGAAACACACATTATACAGATCCCAGCTCAAGGATCGGAAAACCCGGTACACCAATAGAATAAAATTTAAAGATGCGTTTGCCCAATCGGTCAATCCGGTGTTTGGAAAAATAGGGGCCCTTTATTTGGACAAAGCAACCATTTTAAAATATGCAAAAGCTTTTGGTTTCGACAGAAAGATCAATTTCGAGCTTCGACTTGATCCCAGTTGTGTCGCCGTAACCGATAAACCGTATCGATGTGCAGAGATTGCCAGCGGGTTTAACAATAATACAAAAATATCTCCCATTCACGGCGCGATGATGGTTTCTGCAATTATCAATCAGGGGGAGCTGCCGGAGCCCACCATCGTTGACCGGATCGTTAACGAAAATGGACGCGTCATTTATCAGAACCGGACGGTTCCAATCGGTCGGGCGATCACTGCGGATGCATCCGCAATACTGAATCGTCTGATGACCACCACCATAAAAAGCGGCACGTTAAGAAAAACGTTTCGTCGATACAAAAGAGACAAGGTACTTTCAAAGCTCAATATCGGCGGCAAAACCGGTTCCATAGACAATAAAACCCACGATGTAAGATTTGACTGGTTTGTGGGATTTGCCGAAGAGAAGGGGGGGGAGCGGAAAATCGCCCTGTCCGTTATCGTGGCCCACGAAAAATACATCGGACTTCGCGCCGGTTATTATGCGCGTATTGCCATGAAATCGTATTTTGATCACGATCTTGCGCAAAACAGTACCCATCCCGTAAAAAGGCTGGTCGCTTCTAAAACGAAACTACGGACCAGCGGTGATAACATGTAGTCGTTAAGGAGATTTGTCATGCCGGGTTTTGAAATATTTGGCGAAGAAGAACGAAAAGAAGTTCAGGATGTTCTCGATACGGGCGTACTGTTCCGGTATGGTTTTGAGGCTGCCCGAAAGGGACACTGGAAAGCAAGGACATTTGAAACCGAACTGGCAAAACGGATGGACGTCGAATATTGTCACCTGTGTTCCAACGGCACTGCAGCCCTTTGTATTGCCTTGGCGGCATCGGGCATCGGCGCCGGAGACGAAATCATTGTTCCGCCGTTTACGTTTGTCGCGACCATTGAAGCGGTTTTAGCTGCCGGTGCGATTCCTGTGTTTTCCGACATTGACGACACGCTCTGCATAGACCCCCAATCCCTTGAATCCGTGATTACCCCCCGTACAAAAGCGGTTTTGCCGGTTCATATGTGCGGTGCAATGGCGCACATCGAAGAAATAAAAAAATTTTGCGATCAAAGAGGGCTGGTGATGATCGAAGACGCTTGCCAGTCCGTGGGTGGTACCTTTAACGGGAAATCTCTGGGCACATTCGGACAAATGGGATGTCTTTCATTCGATGCCGTTAAAACGATTACATGCGGTGAAGGCGGTGCCGTTGTTACCGATGACAGGAACCTCTATACCCTTGCCGATGCCTATGCAGACCACGGCCACGACCATATGGGAAAGGATCGGGGTCTTGAAGATCATTTTATACTTGGGAACAACTTTCGCATCAGTGAATTGAACGCAGCCGTCGGTTTGGCCCAGTTGAAAAAACTTGATTTTATTTTGGAAAAACAAAAGGTGCATAAAAAAGCCATTAAGGATGCTTTGGCACAATTTCCTGAAATCGGTTTTAGAAAGATCCCCGATCCTCAGGGAGACTCTGCAACATTCCTCTCATTTTTTCTGCCGGATGAATCTCTCGCTCGCGCCGCATCAACATCCCTTGCCGATGCGGGTGTTGATGCTTGTTTTTACTGGTATGACAATAACTGGCATTATATTCGACAATGGGATCATTTTAAAGCTCTCAAGTCTCCGGCAAGGCTACCGATAACTTTAATTAAAGGTCGCCCGAACTATGAAAAAATTCAACTTCCCAAGTCGGACGGTATTATGAAAAGGACCGTTTCCATGCTGATAAAACTCTCCTGGACGGCCGATGAGCTCTCACAGCGGATCGAAAAAATAACGAAAGTATTTCAAAAAATTAGAAAATAGGAAAAAGAAAAGAGAAAACCGAGGTTTTTTAACATGTTTCGAAATTTCAAAATGGTTTCCTATGTTGTTTTCGGACGGGGCTGTTTCAATCAACTGAATGATATTCTCTCCCAAAAACGACAATCAGACGATAATTTTTCGGTTTTTCTGGTGGATGATGTTTTTCAAGACAGCCGCTTAAAAAACAGAGTGCCCATAAGAAACCGGGATAAACTCATATGGGTCAACGTCGATGACGAACCCAAGACGACGTATGTGGATGCGTTGGCAAGGCAGATTAAGGACTTGTCCGCTGAATTGCCTGCCGCTGTTGTCGGAATCGGCGGCGGCAGCACCATGGATATTGCCAAGGCCGTATCTTTGATGCTCACAAATCCGGGGTCTTCCGCTGATTACCAAGGGTGGGATCTGATCAAGAATCCTGCCGTGTATCATGTGGGCATTCCGACACTGTCCGGAACCGGCGCCGAAGTATCCCGCACCACCGTACTCTCAGGCCCTGAAAAAAAGCTCGGGATCAATTCCGACTTCACGGTGTTCGATCAAATCGTACTCGATCCCGAATTGATCGCTGACGCGCCGGCGGATCAACGCTTCTATACCGGGATGGACTGCTATATACACTGTGTTGAATCTTTAAACGGTACCTATCTTAACGCATTCAGCAAGGCGTACGGTGAAGAAGCAATGGATCTTTGCAGAACGGTTTTTTTAGAGGATTGCCCGGATGGCGACGATAAACTCATGATGGCCTCTTATTGCGGCGGTATGAGCATTGCTTACTCTCAAGTGGGGATATGTCATGCCCTTTCATATGGTCTTGGTTTTGTATTGGGAATTCATCACGGCATCGGTAATTGCATTGTTTTCGACTATCTTGAAGACTACTATCCAAAAGCGGTTTATGAGTTTCGCGAGATGATGAAAAAACATCATATTCGTCTTCCTCGAAACGTGACGGATCACGTCGATGAGAACGAGCTGGAGAAAATGGTCGATGTTGCCCTGGTGCTCGAACCCCTCTGGGAAAACGCCCTGGGCGCCGATTGGAAACGCATCATGACAAGGGAAAAAATCAGAAGTTTGTATCGTAAAATGTAACGTCTGCTAGTTGGGAGTCTTCATGAAAATGATAACAAAAATATATTCTTTAATCAAAACATTGGTAAAGCGTGTGACGGATTATCTTCTCGCCGACGTCTATTTCGGAAAGCACATGGACGCTGTGCCGGACCGTTCCATCGTGTTTTTTCCGTTGTACGAGAACACCTTTAGCTGCGGAATAACGGGGATTGTTTCGTTTAAAAACAAAAAACCGGCGGATGATTTTGCCGGCCTTACCGTTCTAAACGACATGATCGGCAAACTTCAAGGTTGCCTGTTCGGAAACTGCAAACAGGATGAATTACCTTTTAAGGATCATTATCTCGGCGGCGGGGAACACGTCGATTCTCTGTTACGGGCAGTGCGAGGATTGAAACAAAATGATGTTTTTTTCGCATTTTTTATGGATCCGAACAGCCAGAATGAACTCATGGATTTTACCCGACGGCTTTCCTTGATCGTCGATTCGGAATCGACATATCTGACCGAACATATGGGACGTCTCGACGCCGAGGATGTCGATATTCTGACCCGTCGTATTGACATCTTAAAAGATATATCCTGGTGCCTTTCTTCGGAAATTATCGGCAACATCGAAAAGATTGAAAATCTGTTGGGATCCGGCGACGGAACCAAAGGCATGGCTGTTGTCAATATTTTTAAGCAGATCAATTCGGTATTGAACAGTATCGACCGTCTCGAGGTTCGAGGCCGGGATTCTGCGGGGATCTCCATGATGTTTATTCTCGACGGCGAAGCGTATGACAGATTCGAGCAAACCTTGAAAGAAATGAATCTTATGGATCGACTCAAAGAGCGGTCAACCCAGGATGTTCTGGTGAATTCGGGAATAAACGTCAATCAGACAATAGACGAAAGGGGCCGAAGACGTGTCGCCCTTGCCGTTACATACAAAGTTGCCGCTGAGGTGGGGCGACTCGGTGATAATATTCAATACATGCGCAAACAGATTAGAAACGACCGGATTCTTCAGACACTGGCGACATTTGAGCATCAACACCATACCATTTCCGGTCATACGCGGTGGGCCTCGATTGGCGCCATCAGTGAACCCAATTGTCACCCGGTCGATAATAAAATTTCAGGAAACAGCGGTCAACAGCGCGGCATTATTCATGTCTGTCTGAACGGGGATATCGACAATTATCTTGAATTAAAAAAAGAATACGAAAGAAACGGAAGCTTTATCCATGAGAGTATTACCACCGATACCAAGATCATACCGCTTCAAGTGGGTAAGTATATTCACCAGGGATTTGATGTGGAAGAGGCGTTCCGACTGGCAGTGAACGATTTCGAAGGCTCCCATGCCATATCCATGCATACCGATCTGGCGCCCGGCAAGTTTTTTCTGGCACAACGAGGGAGCGGACAGGCTATTTTTGTGGGGATTTCCGATGACCACTTTGTCCCTTCTTCAGAGGTTTATGGTTTGGTGGAAGAAACGCCCTGTTTTGTCAAGATGGACGGGGAAAAAGAGATCCAGGGAAAAAACGGATTAACCCAGGGGCAAATTTTTATCCTGGATCAGGAATCTGGCGGAGGAATAGACGGCATTAAAGCGATGTGTTATGACCGGACACCGGTTGATCTAAAAGACAACGACATCAAGCATACCGAAATCACTTCAAGGGATATCGATCGCCAGGATTTCCCGCATTATTTTTTAAAAGAGATCTCGGAAGCACCGATTTCCGTTGAAAAAACCCTTCAGAATCGTTGGAAAATCAAAGACGGCGGCACGAATCGATACGAGATCGCACTGGATGAAACCACATTTCCGGAAAAGCTGCAAAAGGCGCTCTTGACAACAAAGATCCGGCGCATCTTTTTTGTCGGCCAGGGAACTGCCGGAGTGGCGGCACTGGCATGTTCGGACATTATGAACTATTACATGGATGATCCATCCTATTACATCAGTGCATTGAAAGCTTCGGAACTCAGCGGATTCAAGCTCAGCGACAAAGAAGAAACAACCTCGATGGCTGATGCACTGGTGATCGCCATCAGTCAGTCAGGCACTACAACAGACACCAACCGTGCCGTTGAAATGGTCATAGAGCGCGGCGCGTACACCTTGGGCATCGTGAACCGAAGGGATTCCGATATCACCTTCAAGGTTGACGGCGTGATGTACACCAGCAGCGGCCGCGATATCGAAATGTCGGTGGCGTCTACCAAGGCGTTTTATTCGCAGGTTGTCGCCGGAGCGATATTGGGACTAAAAATCGCCGGACTGAAAGGACGCAGATCCCATGACTTTATTTCAGCGGAAATAAAACAGCTTCTCAAACTGCCCGATCATATGAGAACGGTTTTATCCTTACATAACAAGATCGGGAATTCAGCCAAAAAGCTGGCAACAGCCAAGACCTATTGGGCGGCTGTGGGCAGCGGGCCCAACAAGGCGGCGGCGGATGAAATACGGATCAAACTGAGCGAATTGTGCTACAAAACCATTTCATCGGACTATATCGAAGATAAAAAACATATCGATCTTTCCTCTGAACCGCTGATTATTGTCTGCGCCGCGGGAACAAGAGGAACCGTTATCGGAGATATCGTAAAGGATACCGCAATATTTCAAGCCCATAAAGCGACGCCGGTGGTCATTGCCGATGAAGGAGAAAACAGGTTCGATCCTTATGCTGAGGATGTGTTTCATGTTCCGGTGGTCAGTGAACATTTTGCACCCATTTTAAACACGCTGGCGGGTCATATCTGGGGATACTATGCTGCCGTAGCCATCGATGAGGCCTCACGGTTCCTTTACGATTATAATAAAGATATTCAAAACACCGTGGAGGACTATGCAAAAAAGGGGTCGGACGTTTATGAAATCGTCCTGGAAAAATCTTTTCGGGAAAAAATTGCCCTTTTCTATAATGAGTTCAGAAAAAAGAAAGCTGCCGGGGGTTTTCCGACAGATATGGGGCTGGGGCTGGCTTCGGATCTGACGCTTTTGCTTAAATACCTCTCGGGCCGGCTGCCGGTAACCGACTTTGAGATCGATTTCGGCGTAAAGGGATCTGCCCTGAACATGCTCAACAAGCTGTTTGAATGTTTGGCTGAATCGATTAACTGTCTTTCTCGTCCTGTGGATGCGATCCGGCACCAGGCCAAAACGGTCACCGTAGGGACAAGCCGCATCAGCGGAAAGCTGGAAGGCATATTGTTTGAAACATTGGCGAGCAATCAGATTCGTTCCGCTCAACTGACCAACCGAAACATTTTAGTTTTAAAAAATCTGCAAGGGGTCGTTGAGGATATCAAAGGGGCTATCCTGTATAAAATCAGTGGCTTGAATCTGCTTGGCGAGCCTACAGACGAGACAACGATCAACATTATCAAAAAAGACGGGGTACTCAAACCGATTCCGTCCAGAGTGGAAACAGATCCGATGCTCAAGGGTACCAAGCGGATCATTGTGCAAGAAGGCAATGTATATATCGGCATTGGCCGAAAAGATGATCGCAGCATTATCGTTATTCCGATTATATCCGCCTCCCCGGATACGCCGAATCTGATCGAAAATATACTGCTGTTAAATATTTCATTCAAAGAAAAAATACCCCTTGACGTTAAGATAAAGGCCCTTGGCGGGAAATATGAACGGATAAAAAATATCGTTCAGGAAAACAGCGTAAAGTGGGACGATCAGCATCTCGAACTGGTTGAGATGAAGGCGCTATTTGGAATATCCGCAGAAAAGATCGGTGAATTTATCGTTTCTCGCGTCAATCACCCGGCCGCTGTGTTATAGCTTGCAGGGAATTTTTCGGTTCAGGCGAATGGTTTTCAGGTCGATCTGCGTATCATAGACCAAAATCTCGACGCCGTTTTTCAAGGCCCGCCTCAGTTCCTTCCCATATGCGGGATCGATATGATCGGCGGGCTGGAACATCGCAGCATCCATCCGCTGGATGACATAAAAAATCACACATCGAAAGCCTTCGGAAACAAGAGACTCAAGTTCGAGCAGATGTTTGAGCCCCCTTGATGTGACTGCATCCGGAAAACGTGCCACCCCGTCTTCAACCAGCGTGCAGTTTTTTATTTCCACATAGCATCGATTCTTTTCTCCCTTTCTCAAAAGAATGTCCAGACGGGTCTTTTCTGAGGTTTTGACTTCTCGGGAAATACTGTGATATCCGTTAAGGTCGGGCACCAGGCCGGCTCCAATCGATGTTGCGACCAGCCGGTTGGGAATCTGCGTGTTGATGCCGACGATTGATGCGGGCATTTCAATGAGTTCCCACGTGTATTTCAACTTCCGTTTGGGATTGTCGTGAAACGACACATAAACCGGCCGTCCTGGCTCGCAGCACGCTAACATGCTGCCTGAATTGGGGCAGTGGGCGGTAATTGTTCGCCCGCTTGTCAAGGCTATGTCCGCTATAAAGCGATTGTAACGTTTAACAAGGGTGCCCGGTAAGAGCGGCGGCCAGGCCAGGCCTTTCGTTGCCGGGGTGCTTTTGGTTTCTCTCATGGGAAAGCCTCTCGGTCGGAAATAGGAAATAAAAATAGTGTTTAGTATTTAGTGTTTGATAATATCACAATACAGTATTACAGCATATGTTTAACTAAAACACTAAAACGCTGAACACTAAATACTAAACACATCTTGCCAGTCGGTTCAAGCCTGATAGCGGATGTCCTGGGAAATATATATTGAATCGTTTCAAATATTGTTGAAAAGATCTTTTTTCTTTGTTAAATCAATATTATTTTTGCAACCGTAAACAGACAGGAGACGGGAAATGACGGACAAAAAAGATTTCATTATCAAAGACAAGAGGATATTTGCAGAAGGAAATGAAGATCGAGAGGCAAAAAAACAAAAGGCCGAACCCGAAACCGAAAAGCCAATAGACAAGAAGCCGGAAGAAGAGGCCGCAAAGGAAAAAGATAGAACCGAATACCAGCTTCCTGAAATTAATTTTGCCACCTTTATTTTTTCGCTGAATCATTCCGTGCTAGTGCATTTGGGTGTCACGGAAGATCCGATGACCGGGAAAAATGAAAAGAATCTGCCCCTGGCCAAACAAACCATCGATATTCTGGGTATGCTGGAAGAAAAAACAAAAGGGAATCTAACCAAAGACGAGGAACAAATGCTTAAAAATATGCTCTATGATTTGCGGATGATATATATCAAAGAAAAGCAATAATCCGAATATCCGATGAAAATTCTTTCTCCTGCGAAAGTAAATCTTTTTTTAAAAATTTTGGGAAAAAGGATCGACGGCTATCATGATTTGATGACCCTGATGTGTTGCATCGGACTTTACGATACGGTATCAATTGATGTCGGTCATACAAATATCGCCGTTTCATGCAGTCATCTCCTTGTACCCGAAGACGAAACTAACCTTGCTCATGTGGCCGCAAATATTTTTTTAAAGACGCTTGAAAGAAATGACGGTGTCAAAATCTTCATTCAAAAACAGATACCGGTTGCAGCAGGTCTTGGCGGAGGGAGCAGCAATGCCGCCGCTGTTCTTTTAGGGTTAAACCGATATTACGATTATCCGTTTTCAATGAAAGAGCTGTTGTCCATGGGGCTTTCAATCGGAGCCGATGTTCCCTTTTTCCTTTTTCAGAAACCGGCAATCGCCACCGGAATCGGCGAGAAACTCGAGGCATATCCGGGGCTGGAAACTTTCTCCATGGTATTGGTGTCTCCCGGGGTCAGCATATCAACCGCAGAGGTTTATAAAAAACTGAATTTGGGATTGACAAAGTGCAAAAAAAAACTTAAAACCTTCCCTTTAAATAATCAACGCTTTGATCCAAGATGTCATCTATGCAATGACCTTGAAGCAGTTACGGCATCAACGTATCCTGTTATAAATACTGTTAAAAAGGCGCTATTGCGCCACGGGGCGCTGGGAGCGTTAATGTCAGGAAGCGGGCCGACCATATTCGGCCTTTTTTCTGATTCACATGGGGCCTCACAGGCAAATCATGCCCTTTTTAATATCTATGGATGGAAAACGTATCTTGCAGATATGATTACACAAGATACAGGATTTGACATTCAGGCTTAAGGGGTCGGGGCCTATGCAACATTTTTTCTGGGGCGTCGTCAAGTGGTAAGACACAGGATTTTGGTTCCTGCATTCGGAGGTTCGAATCCTCCCGCCCCAGCCAGATTTTGATCGATTGAAATTGGCGAAATAATGGTTCCATCATGTTCATTTTATTTTAAATAATATGCGAAAGCAAAAGATGGTGGGTTATAATTAAATGAATGATTTTATAGTATTTTGTGGAAATTCAAATCCGGAACTCGCCAAAAAGATATGTCACTATTTGAATGTCCCCCTTGGCGGGGAGAAGGTTAAACGTTTCAGTGACGGAGAGATTCAGATCGAAATCGATGAAAACGTAAGGTCAAGAGATGTTTTTGTGATCCAGTCCACATGCAGTCCGGTGAACGACAATCTGGTTGAACTGCTGCTGATGATCGATGCTTTCAAACGGGCTTCGGCGGCCAGAATAACAGCGGTCATCCCTTATTACGGATATGCGCGCCAGGACAAGAAAGTCGCCCCGCGTGTTCCCATCAGTGCAAAACTGGTGGCGGATATGCTCACCGTTGCCGGTGCTTCCAGAATTATTACCATGGATCTTCATGCAGGGCAAATTCAAGGTTTTTTCAATATCCCGGTGGACAATCTCTTTGCTGCTGCAATCCTCATCGATTATATCAGGGATAATTTTAACGATAACCTTGCGATCGTTTCGCCGGATGCCGGTGGTGTTGAAAGGGCCAGGGCCTTTGCAAAACGTCTGAATGCCGGTCTCGCCATTATCGACAAGCGTCGTGATGCTCCCAACAAAGCCAAGGCAATGGCCGTTATCGGCAATGTTACCGACAGAGCGGTGGTTATTCTTGACGATATGGTCGATACCGCCGGAACCCTGGTCGAAGCAGCGGATGCGATTATGAGAAACGGCGCCAAGGAAGTTCATGCCTGTTGTGCGCATCCGGTCTTGTCGGGGCCGTCCATTGAAAGGATTGACGCTTCTCCCTTAAAATCGCTTGTTGTAACGGATACCATTCCATTGAGACAAAATGCCAAAGCCTGCGATAAAATAAAGGTGCTGACCATTTCCAAGCTGATGGGTGAAGCGATTATTCGTAGTTTTAGAGGCGATTCGGTGACGTCGCTTTTTGTGTAAAACCCTTTTAAGTGAGATCTTTGAAAAATGTTCATTTTGGTTCAAGTTCAAGGAAGGCGAAAATTTTAACCGCAGGAATACGCTGAGTATTTTGAGGATTGAAATTTGAGCCTGACGCAGGAATTGGGCAAAAAGGGGCGTTTTCCAAAGGTCTCAAGGAGGTTGATATATTTTGGAACTAATAGACTTAAAAACAGAAAAAAGAACCGTAACCGGCAACGGTCCTGCACGAAGACTCAGGCGGGCAGGACAGATTCCGGCAGTATATTACGGGCCGAACACAAAACCGGTTCTGCTTTCCGTGAATAAAAACGACATAGAAACGGTGTTGAAGAAGGGTGGAGTAGGCCAGGTTATTTTAAAACTTGTGATTCAAGATAACGGTGAAACACGCACCATGCCCGCAATGATCAAGGAGCTTCAGACCCATCCGGTTTCAAGGAATTTTATCCACATTGACTTCTATGAAATCAATATGGATCGCAAGATCACCGTCAAAGTCCCTATTGTAACGACGGGTGTGGCAAAGGGAGCAGAGTTCGGTGGAATTTTGCAGATTGTCAGACGCGAACTCGAAGTGGAATGCCTGCCCTTGGAAGTGCCGGAATCGATTGTGATTGATATTTCCGATCTTGACATCGGAGATTCTATCCATGTGGGAAAGATTTCCCTGGAAGGTGAGATTGAGATTCTGGAAGATGATAACCGCACGGTGGTAACAGTACTCAGCCCGAAGCTTGAAGAAGCAGAACCGGAAGAGGAAGAGGCCGAAGAAGGCGCTGCGGAAGAAGGTGAAGAAGCGTCTGAACCCGGTGGCGAAGAATAGTTTTCTGGATATTGACGATGCCGCAAACACGGTTACGGCTGGTGGTTGGCCTTGGAAATCCCGGTCGAATCTATTCACAAACGCGTCACAATGCCGGTTTTATGGTCCTGGATAAAGTGGCCGAGGTTTTCTCTGTTGAGCTTTTAAAACGCAAATTCAATACCCTGTTCGGAACCGGATCCATAGACGGTGTTAAGGTTGTTCTGGCCAAGCCCATGGATTTTATGAACAGAAGCGGGCCGCCGGTTCGTCAAATTGCAGGATATTTCAGGATATCATGCGAAGATATTCTGGTGATTCATGATGACATAGATCTTGAGTTTGGAAGATTAAAAATAAAAGAGAAAGGAGGGGATGGGGGACACAAAGGTGTAAGATCAATCATAGATGCCTTTGGCGGAGGTGATTTTGCACGTCTTCGTATCGGTGTCGGGCGACCTGATGCCGAAAACGGTGCCGCTGATTACGTGCTGGACAATTTTGCTTTTGAAGAAAAAAAAGTAGTAAGCCGGATCATCGCTTCGGCCAAGGATGCCGTCGTAACCATCCTTTGTAAAGGTACAAAGGATGGGATGAACAGATTCAACAACAAAAAAATTTCAATTTCAAGCTAAGTATCTCAGATGGAGGAAAGAATGGAATATGTATTGAACAATTTACCGTTGTTTTGTACGCTGGTCGGCGCTGTGGGAGTGCTTTTTGCGATTGTGCTGGCCGGAGTTGTCAAAAAAGCGCCTGCCGGAAATGAGAGGATGCAGGAAATTGCGGGTGCAATCAAAGAAGGCGCAATTGCATATCTGAACCGTCAGCTCAAAAGTATGGGTACAGCCGGTATCGTTATTTTCATTATTATCTTTGTCACTTTGGGGGCAAAGACCGCCATTGGATTTCTGATCGGTGCAACGGCATCATTTTGTGCAGGGTATATCGGTATGCGGGTGTCGGTAATCGCCAATGTCAGAACGGCAGAGGCTGCAAAAAAAGGACTTGCGGCCGGACTTTCTATGGCCTTTAAAGGCGGTTCCGTTACCGGCATGATCGTGGCCGGTTTGGCGTTAACAGCCATATCCGGGTATTATACCGCAACCCATGACGTTATTGCCCTGGTCGCCCTCGGGTTCGGCGGCAGCCTGATTTCGATTTTCGCACGGCTGGGCGGCGGGATCTTCACAAAGGGCGCCGATGTCGGCGCAGACCTGGTCGGTAAGGTTGAGGCCGGTATCCCTGAAGACGACCCCAGAAACCCGGCTACGATTGCCGACAATGTGGGTGACAATGTGGGTGACTGCGCCGGTATGGCCGCCGACCTTTTTGAGACTTATGCAGTTACGGCGGTTGCCGCCATGCTGATCGGTCATCTTCTTTTCCCGAAAAACCCAATGGCAGTTGAATTCCCGCTGGTTCTCGGTGCGATCTCGATCATCGCTTCTATGATCGCTGTTTTCTTTGTGAGACTCGGAAAAAGCGGATATATCATGGGTGCATTGTATAAGGGGATGTTCGGCGCTGCCATCCTGGCGGCTGGTGCATTCTTCTATGCCAGTAAAAAGTTCATGGTCGGGTTGGGCAATATTTCCGCCATGGATATTTACTATTGCACACTTGTCGGACTTGTTCTTACCGTTGTCATCGTTATTATCACCGAATACTATACCGGTATTTATTCTCCGGTTAAACAGATTGCACAGGCATCTACCACCGGCCACGGTACGAATATCATTGCCGGTCTTGGCGTGAGCATGCAGGCTACGGCTGCGCCGGTTCTTGCCATCTGCCTGGCGATTTATCTGTCGTTTCACTTTGCCGGCCTATACGGAATTGCCATGGCGGCCATGTCCATGCTTTCCATGACCGGAATGGTGATTGCCATTGATGCTTACGGGCCGATTACCGACAATGCCGGTGGAATTGCCGAAATGGCGGAAATGGATGAAAGCGTTCGGGCCGTGACCGATCCCCTGGATGCCGTGGGAAATACCACCAAAGCGGTGACCAAAGGGTATGCCATCGGTTCTGCCGGCCTAGCGGCTCTGGTTCTGTTTGCATGCTATGTACAAGAATTTGCCCTGCAGGCCAAAGAGGGTGTTCCTGTCTTGAGATTCGATTTGTCCGATGTCAACGTTATTATCGGTCTTTTCATTGGCGGGCTTTTACCGTACCTGTTTGCTTCCATTGCCATGAAAGCGGTGGGCAATGCCGGCGGCGCAGTGGTTGAGGAGGTTCGTCGCCAGTTCCGTGATATTCCAGGTATTATGGAAGGAACCGCAAAACCGGACTACGGTGCATGTGTGGACATCGTTACCAAGTTTGCTTTGAAAGAAATGATCGTTCCCGCACTTCTGCCGGTTGTGGCACCCCTTGTCGTCGGGCTCTTGCTGGGCAAGGTGGCTCTGGGCGGACTTTTGATTGGAAGTATCGTTACCGGTGTTTTTCTTGCCATTTCCATGACCACCGGTGGAGCTGCCTGGGACAATGCCAAGAAATACATTGAAGACGGCCACTTGGGCGGAAAAGGAAGCGATGCCCATCATGCGGCGGTTACCGGCGATACGGTTGGCGATCCGTACAAGGATACCGCAGGCCCGGCCATCAACCCGATGATCAAGATCCTGAATGTCGTTGCACTGCTGATGGTGCCCTTCTTGCTCTAATACGACGTTCATAATAAGATACATGTTTAAAGGATCGGCGTTAGAAGCGCCGATCCTTTTTTATTTGCCAGTTGATTGTTTGCGGATTGTATGGTATAGATCTAAAAAAAATATCGGAATATCCGTGGGTCTCGATTTGTCGGGGCGGATGGTTCTTTTGAGTTTAAAAATACAAACCGGTGTCAAGATGACAAAGAAAAAAGATAAAGAAGGAACAGAAACGCCCAAACAAACCGTTCGGGAATTTAAGGTGGGTGACCTTGCGGTGTATCCTGCCCATGGCGTTGGAAAAATCAATTCCATTGAAACCCGGATCGTTAACGGCGAAGAACACGATTTTTATATGATGAAAATCATCGAAAATGAAATGACGATCATGATTCCGACCTGGAATGTCGATCAGGTCGGGTTAAGAGATGTCATCGATGTAAAAGAGATCCCTAAAGTCTACGAAATAATGAAAAAAAGGGAGGATTCGAATACTGAAACCCAGACGTGGAATCGCCGGTACAGGGAATACATGGATAAGATTAAAACCGGCTCCCTTTACGATGTGGCTGAGGTTTACAGGGATCTTTCCTTGCTGAAATTAACAAAAGATCTGTCTTTTGGTGAACGTAAGCTTTATGATACCGCACAAACCCTTCTGGTTATGGAACTCTCCACCGCGAAAAACACGGATGAAAAAACGATTATGGCTGAAATGGAAATGCTTTTTCCCGCCAAAAATGACGAAGGAACGGAGAATCCGGAGATATCTGGCAAATAACCTGCCTTATGCACAACCAAAGTGCTTTTACAATTCATGTAAAACCAACCGATTCCGGCAAGCGCCTCGATCTATACATCGCCGCTTCGATCCCTGAATGCTCCCGTTCCGTTGCAACAACCCTGATCCGTAATGGAAAAATACGGGTTCAGGGAGCGGTCAAAAAGCCGGGATACCGGGTAAGGACGGGTGACGAAGTCCACGGGCACATCCCTTCCCCGGCGCCGGTCCTGTTCAAGCCGGAGCCCATTCCCATTGATATTCTCTTTGAGGACGATCATATTGTCGTCGTCAATAAACCGCCCGGACTCGTGGTGCATCCGGCACCGGGGCACTACAGCGGAACGCTGGTGAACGGCCTTTTGCATCATTGTCCATTTCTTGAGGGCATTGGTTCAGCCCGTAGGCCGGGGATTGTACACCGGCTCGATAAAGATACGTCCGGCGTTCTGGTGGTTGCTAAAAACGACAGGGCGCACCAACATCTGGCAAAATTATTCAAATCGAGACGGATCCGAAAAAAGTACCTGGCTGTGGTTTACGGTACTATGGAATCGGACTCCGGAACGATTACGCTGCCCATCGGCCGGCACACCACAGACCGGAAAAAGATGTCGACAAGGAGCAAAAAAACCCGCGTTGCGGAAACCACATGGCGGATTAAAGAACGGTTCGGGTCCGCCAGTCTCATCGAGCTTGATCTAAAAACAGGCAGAACCCATCAGATTCGGGTTCACTGCAGCGCCATCCATCATCCGGTTGTCGGTGATTCGATCTATGGCCATAAAAGTGCTTGGAAAAATGTTGCCCACGGCCAGGATTTATTCGGCTCGATTAAACGGCAGATGCTCCATGCATGGCGCCTTGAATTTTCCCATCCTGTGACACAGGAGACGGTATGTTTTGAAGCGCCTCTGCCCTCCGATATGCAGGATGTTATCGCAGCGTTGCGCAGGATGTTTTCAGATGGGTGAATGTTCGGGGTGTATTTCAAAATTACTGCTGGATGGATAATTTTTAATATAATTCATCGCGAAAACACGAAACAAAAAATATTTTTTTCGTGTTTTTAAAATTTCGTGCTTTCGTGATGAAATTTCTTTTTTGACCGGCTTCCATGAACTCAATGAGAATTTACACTAAACGGTGTTCGAAGGCCTCCAAAGCGTCTTGCAGCATACGGCGAATGAACACCTCCTTATCGCCGTGGGCAAGGTTTCGATAGGTGTCGTATTCCGGGTGTGATGCCGCCAGTTCAGGCGGGTTGGCTTTGCAGGCAGGTTTCAAGCTATCGAAATCTTGAACCATTTGAACGAGATCCTGCATTTTGCAGGGAAGATGAGCCACCCACTTCAATCGTCGCATAATTTCAAACCGCACCTGATCGGCCAAAAAGAGATGAATGTCCACCACCCGCATCTGCATTCTGTTCCGAAGGCCGCTGAACATTGCCGCCGGCCCCAGATCGAGAACCCCCATGATGAGTTCATAATAGGCGGCGGCGCTGTTATCACCGGGCTGGGCCAGAAAATAGAGGGTTTTGTCAGAGAGTTCTGAAAGTTTGATGTCGATGGCGAAGGGTTCGTCGAAGCGCTTTTGCCAGGGGGCAAAAACCCGTTCTTTAAAGGTTTTGGCCCGGTAGGCCTGAATGTCAACGACTTTTACCATGATTAAAAGCCTGCTCCGCAACTTGGAAGCCACAGTTCTTCGGGTCTGCAGAGGGGATTTGTATTAAAAATATTTGGGATTTGATATTTGGAATTTCAATCAGTCATAGAACTTTCAACAAAACAAATCCCTTCCGGGGATAACCAAAGCCCGCCCTGAAGGGCGGGCTTTTTTAAGCAACATCCTTGTCATAGCAGGTCAGGCAGCACTGCAGGCAGCGGCTCGATTCATACAGCGCCTCTTCCTCACCGATTACCAGATCCGCTTCGACAAACGACTTGATTCGTTCCTCCACCGGCAATTCCGGCATCTTGGTTCTGGGTAATTTCGTTATCCCGGGAACCGATTCAAATATAGAAACCGGAATGTGATTTTTAAACAGTGTCCTTTGCGGCGGCGTTACATCTTTGCCGATAAGATACATATGGATGGATCGGGCGGCGCGACGTCCCCCGCCAATGGCCGAGACCACCAGATCGGCGCCGGTTGCGGCATCTCCGCCGGTAAAAATATAAGGTATACTCGACTGAAGTGCGATGGGGTCTTTGGAATCAATGGTATTCCAGCGGGTCATATTCAGATCCTTGTCCAACCGCTTGCTTTCGTCCTTAAAGAAAACATCCGGCCCTTGACCGATCGCAGTGATCAGCATGTCGATATCCATGACGGTTTCGGAACCTTCGATGGGCACCGGTCTCTGTCTGCCACTGGCATCCGGTTCGCCGAGTTCCATTTTCTGATATTCCAGTCCGACGACCTTGCCTTCTTCATCACCAATAACGCGGGTGGGGGCTGCCAGAAAGGTGAACTTGACGCCTTCATGTTCCGCTGCTTCGATTTCGACCATATTGGCCGGCATTTCCTTTCGGGTTCGGCGGTAAACGATCGATACATCCTGAGCACCCAGGCGAACCAGTGTACGGACGCAGTCGATGGCGGTATTCCCGCCGCCGATGACGGCACACCGTTTTCCCACAAAAGGCTGTTTTTCATTGGGTTTTTCCTGCTGCCACAGCGCAAAATTGGTGAGGAAATTGATTCCGGTGTAGCAGCCTTTTAGATCCTCACCTTCAACACGCAGAGAGTAGTCTTTCCAGGCGCCGATTCCTAAGAATACAGCATCGAATCCGGCCGCCATCAGCGATCCGATATCAAAATCCCGGCCCAGCATCATGTTGGGTTTATGTTCGATACCCAAATCTAGAATCCCCTGAATCTCCCATGCCAAAACTTCTTTGGGAAGCCGGTATTCCGGGATTCCATAACGAATCATTCCACCGAGCTTCGGCATGGCATCAAAAATGGTCACACCGTGACCCAGGCGACGGAGAAAAAAGGCGCAGCTTAAACCCGCCGGGCCGCCGCCGATAACCGCAATCTTTCTGCCGGTATCCGGCGCACAGGAAATGGGGAGTCGCCGTCCGGATTTCATTTCATAGTCGGCGGCAAATCGTTTCAACTGGTTAATGGAGACCGCTTCATCTTCCAATCCCCGGCGGCAATAATCTTCGCACGGATGGGGGCATACGCGGCCACAGGCCAGCAGCAGCGGATTTCGTTCTCTAATGGTTTTGACGGCGCCTTCATAATCACCGGTTTTGATTTGATGAATATATTTCGGGATGTTGATTTCAGCCGGACAAGTTTGCTGGCACGGTGCGATGCGATCGTCATACTGGTTGATATGCAGCAGCTTTTGGGACATGGTTTTAATCTGCATAATATCCTTGGGACACGCTTTTTCACATGCGCCGCACCCCACACATTTTATCTCGTCGACAACAGGATATCCATGGGGTCCCATTTTAAGTGCGTCAAATACACAGGCCGTAACACAGTCACCGAAACCGATACACCCCACGGGGCATTGACGTTCACCGCCGTATATCGCATCGGTTGCCCGACAACTCCTGATGCCCATGTAGTAATATTTTTCTTCCGCACGATCGCCCCCCCGGCAGGTGTTGTATGAAATCAGGGATTCTGCAGTCCCCGGGTCGACGCCCATGACGGCCGCAATGTTTGTCGCAGATTCAGGACCGGCGACAATACAGACGCTCGGCGGTGCGTCACCGGCCACAACGGCAACGGCGGCAGCCGAACATCCGGCATACCCGCAGCCGCCGCAGTTTGCACCGGCGGTGAAGGATTCCACTTCAGCAATACGAGGATCCTCATAAACATAAAAGACCTTTGAGGCAACGCTTAGTACGACGCCGCATACCAAGCCCAGCCCCAACATGAAAATAAGTGCTGTTAACACAATTACCTCCTATTATTGGTGTTCAATCGGTGATTTCTATTAATGTGTCTCTCTGACATCACCGATTATCGACCATCAATCATACATCACCAATCACAAATGATCAATCCGTTACACCATCCCCTTAAACGCAAAAAAAGCGAGCGAGAGCATTCCTGCCGTGACCAGGCCGATGGAAGTATCCTGAAGCGGCTTCGGCACCCTGGCCAGAAGAATACGTTCACGCACACCGGCAAAAAGAATCAGGGCCAAGCCAAAGCCTGCTGCATAAGCAAACGATGCAACAAGGGCCTGCATAAAGGTATATTCTTCCTTGATATTGATTAGACAAACACCCATGACCGCGCAGTTGGTCGTAATCAGCGGCAGAAATATGCCGAGTCCGGCGTACAGGGCCGGGATGCTTTTTTTCAGAAACATTTCCACAAACTGCACCAGAGAGGCGATGACCAGAATAAACGAGACCGTTCTGAGATATTCCATCTTAAACGGTTTTAAAATAAATGCTTCGGTAAGCCATGTAAAGACGCCGGCAAGCACTAAAACAAAAACAACCGC
Source organism: uncultured Desulfobacteraceae bacterium (assembly GCA_964591175.1). Classification (GTDB taxonomy): domain Bacteria; phylum Desulfobacterota; class Desulfobacteria; order Desulfobacterales; family UBA11574; genus UBA11574. The sequence continues at coordinate 77,611 of CAZQAF010000007.1, forward strand.
CATGGCCATCCCAACGGCGGTTTCCATTTTTTTGGATGTTCCCAGAAAAGGGCAGTTACCCAAATACTGGGCCAAAAGGATATTGTTGACAAGGATACAGCTAATGGCAAGGATGATGTAATCGCCCATTTATCGTCTCCTATTTTTTACCCACGAGGTTCATTATACATAGCATCAGCCCAAGGCAGACAAATGCGCCGGGTGCCTGGATCATAAAGGAAAAAGGGTGAAAGGAAGGTCCGAATACCGGCGTTCCCCAAAACGTTCCGCTACCGAACACTTCCCTGACAGCACCCAGTGCGGCGAGGGCCAGTGTGAATCCAGTGCCGATACCCATACCGTCCGCCAGCGAATGCATAACGGCGTTTTTGGAAGCAAATGCTTCGGCGCGACCCAAAACAATACAGTTTACAACGATCAATGGAATAAATATGCCGAGACTGAGAAACAACGGATAGGTAAACGCCTGCATCAACAGTTCGACGACGGTAACAAACGTGGCGATAATAATAATAAAAGCGGCGATCCTGACCTTTGACGGTATGATATTTCGCATTGCCGAAACCAGAACGTTCGAGCATACCAGGACAAAGGTTGTGGCCACTCCCATTCCGATACCGTCTTGAATCGTTTTCGTTACAGCCAGTGTGGGACAGAGACCGAGAACAAGGCGAAAAGGCGGAATTTCTTCCCATAAACCTTTTACGAATTCCTGAGTGATCGATTTAGCCATTCTTCTCTCCCTTCTTGGTCTTTACGGCTTTCGTGGAGAAGTTTTTCAATTTTTTCTCCAGCTCCGGTTTCAGGCGTTTATAAATTAAACCGGCATCGGTCAAACCGGCTGCGACGCCCCGTGACGTTACGGTGGCACCGGACAGGGCATCCACCTGACCGCCGTCGGCCTTGACTTTAAAGGTTTCTTCCAAAGGATGTCCCTTGAATTGAGCCACAAAGCCGGGATCTGTCTTTGCCCGTGATCCCACCCCCGGCGTTTCGCTGAGTGTCGTGACCCCCACCCCGATGATTTTATTCGTATCCAGATTAACGCCCACCATCAGCCCGATATCTCCGCCGAATCCTTTGCCGTAACTTTCAAAAGCGACCGTATCTGTTTTGCCGTTTAATTTGCCGACAAAGAAACTTCTTTCGACGTTTCCGTCCTTGAGCTTGAAACGGTCCACAAGGGGATTATTGGTTGCCCCTTTGAAAATATCAAGTATCGCAGGACCCTTGACGAATTTGAGCTGCTGGTATTCGATCTTGTCCTTTGTGCCGTTCCGGAGACTGGCAAGAAGCCCGCCGGAAAAGGCGCTCAACACCGTCAGCACGACCACCATTTTTATCAGTTCACGCATCTTAAATAACCTTTCCCAGTGCTTTGGGTCTGATTTTGTCCACAAGCGGGTTAACGAGATTTGCAACCAAAATGGCAAAGACGACGCCGTCAACAAACGCGCCGATATTCCTGATCAGTACCGTCAACATGCCGGCGCCTGCGCCGTAAATGAGCATGGGGATAAAATTGACCGGTGAAGATGAATCCTCGGTGGCCAGGAAAAAGGCACCGATCAGTGTGTAGCCGGTTAACAGGTGGAAAACAGGACCGGCGTAATGGGCAGGATCGACCATGTTAAACAGGAGTGCGGTGACCCATACACCGGCCAGAAAAGAGATCGATATCTCCCACCGGATATATCCTCTGATGATCAGATAAATACCGCCCAGGATGAGACCCAGTCCGAAGATCGCGCCGATGCCGCCGGATTGCCGGCCCATCAAAAGCGCCGCCGGTTTGAGATTGGATATGGCGAATACGCCGAAATGTTTGAGAGACGCGAGCGGGTACGCCATTGGGTAGCTGAAGTCGTAATTAACCAGAACTTCGTTGAAATCCAAAAAATTTTTCCACGATAACGTCAGGATGGCCAGGCTGACCAGGACCGGATTGAATGGATTGGCGCCGATTCCCCCGTAAATCTGTTTTCCAATAATCACGGCGACAAAAGTCCCGGTGATGAGCAGCCACCAAGGCGCCGTCGCCGGTAGAAGCATGGCCAGCAAGAGGCCGATCATGGCTGCATTGCCGTCCCCGATGCTGGGCGGGCGCCGTGCAATTTTATTGAAGGCTATCTCCCAGGTAATAGCCGATGACACCGAAAGCGCAACGACGCCGACGGCGGGCATGCCGTACGTAAAAACACCGAATAAAACCGCCGGCAACGCAGCGAATATGATGTTATAACTTCTGGCGGACACTGAACTCCCTACATGCCAGAAAGGCGCATGCGACACCGTGAATTTTTTCTGCTCAAACATTCGTCTCCTCCGCTCTGCTGATCCGGCCAAGTTCATATTTTGCAAGCTTGATGTATTGCAAAATCGGTATCCTCGATACACATACAAAGCTGCACAGACCGCATTCAATGCAAGAATACAAGTCATACTCGTCTACGGCTTCCTGATATTTCCCCACTTCTAAAAAACGCACAAGCATATTCACCTGAATTTTTGCCGGGCAAATGGGAATGCACTCGCTGCAGTTGATGCACGGATAGTCCGAAACCAGCGCCAGACTTTTTTGGTCCTGTATCATGACTGCATCGGTGTCCGGTTGAATCGGATGGTCCTCAGAATAAATGGATTCTCCGGTCATGGGGCCACCGAAAATAATGCGATCTTTTTCACCGGCGTCAATGTTGAAAGCTGTAAAGATATCACGGACCGGTGTGCCGATGATGGCGGATACGAGCACGGAAGTCCCGTCTTTTTTGATTAAATTAAAATGCTTGTAGACCGGAATCCGGCCCTCGTTGAATGCTTTGCCCAGGGATGCAACCGCTTGTGCGCTGATAAAGGCCACTCCGAGATCTTCGCAGGTTTTGCCGGCAGGGACGACCCGGCCCAGAAGATCCCGCATGATCAATTGCGGTAGCGAGGCAGGATAAACCGGATTAACGACCCGGACTTCGGCGCCGCTGAGCCCGGCATCTTGCATTAGATGTTCGGGGGAAGCGATGATAATATTATCGATACCGGTGATTTGTTTTAAAATTTGAACGCCGAGTTTGACCGCACTGCTTTCTTTCACCACGGCGTGTTGATTGGCGGTGATTAGGAGATCCCGGTCAACGCCGCAGATAACGATGGTTTCAATGGGTGTCGATGATTGATCGGGGGATACTATGACATTGGGAAGATTTCCGGGTATAAACGCCAAAAAATTTTTGACCGTCTCCAAGGTGGCATCTTTTACGAGGGCCGGAAATTGTTCGTCAATCTCTTCATTTTCCGCAACATCGATTGAAATGGCCGTATAAGACCTTCCGAAGTCCCCGATAAAGGAGGATAAGGCGGATATGGTTCCCGTAGCACTTGAAACCACATAGGCTTCGCTGTCTTCATGAAGGGCAAGTTTTTGGCCGGTTTTAATTGGATCGCCTTTTTTTAATTGCAGGGATTTTTCCTGGCCAAAAGGGTCGTAAGGTTCGTTTAAGAGGAGCGTCATCTGTTTCGGCGCCGGTATTTCCCTGGGTTCCGGCGGTGTCAGTTCAATGGCCTCGTACTTCATCCGGGGTTTTATCAAACCGATAAATGATCTTTTTATCATAGGTTAACCTTTTTTTCTCGCATTCGGGTCACAGGGTAAGAAAACCGACAAGAACCACCGACTTATAAAACATGGCACGAGTTACAATCTATCGGGCCTGATCCGGCTTCCTTATGGCATCCGATGCACTGGGAATGAAAAGCGTCTGATTTTTTAGCTATTTTTGAATCTTCAAGGTCTGCCTCATCATGGCAGTCGAGGCATGAATCAGGATAATTTTGATCTTTGGCCAGGGTTTGATGGCAGTAGCCGCACTTTAAAATCGCATCATCCAGATTTTCGGGATCCGGGGGGTGATGATGGCATTGGGTGCAGGCGAGGGCATACCCTGATTCTGCAAAATGAATTTTGTGATCGAACATCGCGTTCCCGGCGACGCTCTTATAATACATTCTTATGGGGACGTCCGGGGGTTTGGCCGGAAAGGCCGCATAGCTTATAACACCCACTAACAACAAAATAACAATAAGGCCAAAAGCAATCTGAAGTTCCCTTTTTGGTGTCATTTCAACACAATCCTTTCGATGTCTTGATAAGAAGGCGGGTGCAAAAACCAAATGACACGCCTACCATAATGGAAAAAAGCTTTCAAGCTATTTTTTTAGCCGGTATTTAAAAATATCCTTTTCCGAGGGAAAGTTAGACATCGTCATTGGGTTTCCAGGAGAAACACGCCGTCGTTTCGCTTGGGTAGAATCACACAAATTTATTCTGATGCGGCCTTACTTTGGTATTGTTCAATTTTAATAGGTTTGATACGAATGGGATCGAGTGTCATCATGAAGAACATTTATGACCGTGCCCAACCACCTTGGGAATCGAGAGCCGCATGGCAAATCGTCAACCGGGATTTGGATTATCTCATCCACCGGCATCGTGATGCATTGAAAAATGCAGTGATACTGGCACGGAATATGGAAGCTCCGCTGGAATCGATTTTTATACTTCTGGACGACCTGTGCAGCGCCACATGCCCCTGGTGTCCGAACCCCTGTTGTCTTTCGGCCGAAGTATGGATCGATTTCAAGGATCTTTTGTTTCTCCATCTGGCCGGGCATCCGATTCCCGACAAACAACTTCGCTCGCAATTAAAAAAGATTTGCCGATGTTGGCGACCTAAGGGGTGTGGTCTGCCGAGAATTTCAAGGCCCTGGATTTGTACATGGTATCTGTGTCCCACCCAGAAGGCGATTTTACTCAGAAAATCCTGCGATACCCGGGATAAATTCAGCCGGCAGGTTCAGATGGTCAAGGACTGCCGGCGAAAAATGGAAGCCGAGTTTATCCGGGTCGTTTCATGATGTTCAATAAAGGAAATGGCCCAACCCCGCACCCGGCGTCGTGGCGTTTAAAATGGATTTGACAGCGTTTGGATTCATATTTAAAAATGGACGTATTATATATATGGTAAAAAAATGGAGGATGACATGGCATTTGAACCGGAAAAGGACAAAATTTTAAAAAAATGGCAATGTGACGAGACCGGGTTGGTGGTTTCGATTAATCAATACGGTGACGGTGAACCCAAACTTCAGATCGGTCCGAGGATATTCAAGCGAAAAGACGGCGGTGAAACCCAGCGCAAGGCCGGTCGCTTGACCATCGAGGATGTCATGTGGTTTTACGAAATCATCGATGAAGCAAAAGAAGAACTGTCAAAGCTGGCCAGGCCGCAGTGATA
>CAZQAF010000008.1:0-27716 GCA_964591175.1 uncultured Desulfobacteraceae bacterium
TCAGACACAGGAAAAAGCGTATGCTCGGTATGTATCTCGAACGTGGCATGTATTAACTGGCGTTATTGTATGTAGCCGCGGGTGCTTTGAAGCCCTTCCGATGAAGAGGTAAACACCCGCGGCTCCCGATCACACACGGATTAATCAGGCTACGGCATCACACCAATGGTGCTACTTTTACTACTATCTGGACCAGATCGCGGTATAGGTTGATTGGCCGGGCACGCTGAAGCCCCCGCCGGGCGAACCGGTATTGGTCGCTTGTATTGGAACCCAGAGATGTTGGGGCTTCCCATCGGGTGCTTGGGGTGCGATAGTGACGTAAGTGACTTCGTTTCCGTAAAAATCTGTTCCCGTTATCGTTTTGCCTTCGTTGCCGAGGGGAACGGCCTCGCTGTGATTGTAGGCGTTCAATAACCCATCCATTCCATGGACGTTCACGGTGCAAAGAAAGGCTGAAACTTTTTCAACCCGGCCTGCCGTAATCGAATCCATCTGAGTTTCGTTTAAAGAGATTGGCCCCGCATAAGCAGCGGAAACCAGCAGGCCCACAATCATCACAGTTAACGTAATTTTAAGCGCCGTTTTCATCATTTTAATGCCTCCTTGGTTAAAGTAAATAAATAGGAAGTTATGCAACTTAGCCAAGTTGCGCCCTTGCCTAATTTCGTAAGACATGCTATTTGATCGATCCATCACTTTCGGGACTTGGAATGTTTCCGTAGAACGTCTCCATCTCCACTTTTTCCAACTGAAAACTTCCTATCAAACTTATAAACTTATATCCCCTAAAACTATTAAGATGATAATTCCTTGAGCGCGGCGATGGTATGTTCAGGTTCGGGTCGAATCGTGTAATCTGGATCCACCTCCGCGTATCTGACTACCCCCTCTCGATCTATGATGAACCGGGCCGGCATTGGTAGCGCCCAAGACTTATCTCCATTGTGTTTGGCCACATCAATCCCAAACTGAAGATAAACCGTTTTAAGATCTTCCGGCAAAGTAAATACAAGACCGTATCGTTTGGCGACTTGATTTCCAGGATCGCTAACCAAATCAAAGGTCAGGTTTTTCTGCTTGATCAACTCAAGGCTGAACTCCGGCAGTTGCGGAGAGATGGCCAGAAGATTTGCCCCGAGAGACTGGATTTCACCAGCAACCTGTTGGAGAGCATCCAGCTCCAGATTGCAATAAGGTCACCATTTCCCTCGATAAAAGCATAAGACCAGAGGGCCGAAGAAAAGTAGCTCTTTTAACCGAACCATTTTTTCATCGGCGTTTTTCAATTCAAAATCCGGCGCTGTGTCACCGATCTTTAAGACACCTTCCATAATCCCAGAATCCCTGAGATCTTGGGTCGAACCGTGCATGATTTCCACGACTTCTTTGGGCGCCTTTGCTTCGAAACCGGTTTTTAACTGATTTAGTTTTTCCTGTAATCCCATGACAAACCTCGATAAATAGTGTATAAATTTGAAAAGATTTCCTTTCTCTTGGTTATGTTTCGCACTCCAACCTCTTTCCTTCAATGTTTGCCGAATGAATGCTTCCCTAAACAAAAAAGGTCCGCTGCAGATTGGGCAACGGGCTTTTCTACTTTTACATAAGCTTTAGCACATTTGTAGTTTCTGGAATTCCTAATATCAATATACAGGCTAATTTCATTCAAACTGACAAAGTTGTTCCATTTGCATGTTAAGGCTTTGCCTGTTTATTTGACTTTATAGGAAGAAATGACACTTTGTCTGCGAGTAAGTCACGTTTGTAATGTGATTAAGTCACAATAGGGATGCTGCGATTATTCGAAGGAAATCACGAGTTTTAAGCTATGCTAAACAAATAGGTAATATTTCAAAAACCTGTCGTTATTTTGGAATATCGAGACAAACCTATTACGATTGGAAAAGGGCCTTAGATATGAGATCCATTTATTCTGATAATCACTTACGCTAGTCAGTCGACTCTAAAAATCTTTTTTACTTTTAATAATGTTTAATCTACAGATTTACACACAAGCCTTTTAGCTGAATAAGATTCCTTGAGCAGAGAATTAGGTCTTGTCTCTCGAAGTTCTTGAGCAGGCGGCTTACAACCTCTCTTGCAGTACCGAGATCACAAGCTATTTGCTGGTGGGTCCTTTTCAACCTTTTGTTTTCTGATTTCTCGATGAGGTAGTCGATCAGCCGTTCATCCATTTTACCAAATGTGATCTCTGCAATAAGGGTTATAATAGATGTCATACTCTCATTGATACGGGTATGAACAAAAGTCCTCATCTCCTCATATATAGCAAACATATTTAGAAAGTGATGGGCAGGAATGAGAAGAACCTCGGTTTCAGACATGGTAGCCGCATTTGCAGGTAATTTTGTATTTGACAGAATACATGAAGCGTTCAAAACGCAAATATCTCCGGAACCTATTTCATACAGTGTTATCTCCCGACCGGAACCACTACACTTGTAAATTCTTTTTTCCCCGGCCAACATAAACACGAAATCCTGGCATCGTTCTCCCTCAAGTTTTACAAGCATGCTGCTCGGCAACATATTGTGCCGAGATAAAGACAGAATATCTTCGATTAAAGACTGAGCTGCGTTCCGAAAAAAAGGAAAAATCTTCAGAAACTGATCTTTTTTAATATGAACCATTAAATCTCCTTATAAATACATCTTTAATAAGAAAGTCCCGATACTCTTCAACCCAATTTTGAGGATTGACTACATTCGATGATATTTTAACATTGTTATTCATTTGTTATCAGTGGTCTAATTTTTTTGGTGTAAAAAAACCTTTCCGGTCTTGTAACTAAAAATAAATATCAATTGTCCATAGCCTATAACCATCAATCAAAGGCAACTTTATCAGGATACCTGCGCTTGCAAAGCCGAAGCACGACCCGCTACGATGCATGATTTACTCTTGATTGTAATATAGGGATGAAATGTAAAATCCGAATGATGATCGCGTAAAGATCATGTAAAGATTGGCCTTCTCTCAAGGTTGCAATCCAAACCAGCAATAGGAGAAGGCCTTTGGGTCAGCTGATACCGAGTGTAGGTCTATGAATACAGTCAGCTAATCAACCCAATGGATTTGAGGGACGGTAATACAATTATCTTTTCGTTGGAGAACTCCGTATGAGATGTTTGTTCCGAACGTGCACAAATCGTTTGAAATAGCCTATAGATATTTGCCATAAGATGAAAATATCATCCACATCAAAAACCTTGGATATGTCTGACAGATCCTATCTTGGCCTTAATTCGAGCATCATCGCCTTTATGGCAAACTCTCTTAACTAATAAAAATTGATAACATATTTAATTTCTTGACATAAATACACTGCAAAAGTAAGCTAATCAAATATACATTATTTGAAATTATCTCATCCAAGGAGCCTCTCACCCATGACACTCACTAAAGCTCAGATCGTTGAATCAGCCCAGAATCAGACCGGTTTCCCCAGAAATAAATCATTAAAAATCGTAGAAACACTTCTTGAAATCATCAAAAACACACTGGTCTCAGGTGAGGATGTATTGGTATCCGGGTTTGGAAAGTTCTGTGTAAATGAAAAGAAGGAACGTAAAGGCAGGAATCCGGCTACTGGTGAGGCTATGATGCTGGCTTCGAGGAAAGTGGTTACGTTTAAGTGTTCTGTGAAATTGAGAGACAGGATTAATGGGTAAAATAACCTTAAATTTTTGTTTCTAACTGAAAAAATGAGTAACGATCCATATAAAAAAATAGCAAAAAAATATGATCGATATGTTGAGCCCTCCATCGCTGCTCTAAGACAGATAGGGATGAAAATGTATAAACCAAAAGAAGGGATGCATGTGCTGGATGTAGGTTGTGGGACCGGCACCAACTTAATGCTTTATCATGAAGCTGGCTGCAAAGCATTTGGAATAGATCTATCTCCAGCCATGGTAGAGATGGCCCAAGAGAAGCTCGGAAATTTTGCAGAAATTCGATTAGGTGACGCATCAAAAATGCCGTATTCAGATAATTCCTTTGATTTGGTTACAGGTTTTTTCATCTTACACGAGATGCCAAGTCAAATTCATCCGACAGTAATTAGAGAAATGGCACGTGTTTTGAAACACGATGGTCGGATTTTACTCATCGACTATCACCTTGGGCCGATTCGTTTTCCAAAGGGATGGATGTATAAGATCATCATTCTTTTCTTCGAAATCATGGCTGGCCGTGAGCATTTTATGAATTATCGTGATTTTTTATCAAGAAATTGCTTACAGGATCTTATATTCAAAAAAAATCTTAGGGTTTCCAAAGAGAAGATTGTAGGTGGAGGGAATGTAGCTTTATTTTTATTAAAATCAGATTGAACATACAGGTTAATAAAAAGGGTCAAATAATATTGCCCCTCCCCATTCCCAGAGAGGGGCATCTCCATTTACCACTCATTATCATTTTTGATAACCTTCCCATCTGACATCGTCCAGGCAAGTTCAGCGTAATGAGCAATTTTTTCAATATCATGAGCTTTTTGTTTCCCGTTCCAGATGCGCAAGCTGTAACGTAAAATATTCCAAACACAAATAAGAGGATTCCGGGTAATGGATATGAGGTCAAAACTACCTAACTCATCCGAATTTTTAACCCCGTATTTTTCAAAAGTTCGATCCCGGATATATGCTTCCATATGCTCAGCAAACTTTTTCCAGTTCTCAACTCTATCTTCCATATTAAACTTACCTCCTTGATATCATTTCTGTTTTTCATTAATGATACGGGTTTCTCACTTCCCTCTCAATTAACGTATTTCATACTGACGGTTAACAAATGATTGTAGTCGCCGGATATAGCTTCTTTGAGATATTCATCGATATGTTCCTTATCGGCACCGGCACGTTTATTGCTATCTTAATATTTCTTATGATCGCAAATGCATTTCCATTGGAAAATTTAAAAAAGTTCACCGTCAAGCAAGAATGGGAAGAAATCCACAAACAGGTGAATCAATTGAATTCCTGCAAAAACAGTTGCGAAATTTATCGCAGCAAAACCATTAAAAGCAGAAATTCAAAATCCTGATCCTGAACAAGAAAATCAGGAATAAATAGGGGGCGCGTTATTCATACAGGAGGGGATATGAATAACGCCTTACCTTTCTTTTTGGAGAATAACTTATGAATGAAAGACGTAATTTGCCAAGGAGGGAATTCGTCGAACAATATTTCCCCTATATCCGAAATATGATAATTAGGATGGGGAGATCTCTCCCACCAGATATGGAATTTAATGATCTCTTAAATTCTGCTGTGATTGGATTAATAACATCAATAGATAGATACGATCCGGAAAAAAATGATAGTTTTATATCGTTTGCCCACAGTAGAATTAGAGGATCAATATTAGATACTTTTAGAAAACATGATAAATTAACTCGGACATCTAGAGATTTAGTTAAAAGATATGAGAAAGCCAAGTTACATTTAGCAAATAATAATGAAACTGAACCTGATTTTGGTGATGTTGTCGAATATTTGAAACTTAAAACGGAACAAATAAGATCTTTAGCAGTTTTATTAACTCCTGATGAATCCTTAAGAAGACAAGTAGAAGAATTAGTTAATTCTCCAGAAACAATATTAGAAAAAATAAATACAAAAGATATTATTAAAATCAGATTGCCAGACGCAATTAATCATTTGAACGAAAAAGAACAGAAAGTTATCACTTCTTACTTTTACAACAAAGTAACACTAAAGGAAATAAGTGAAGAATTAAATTTAACAGAGAGTAGAATTTCTCAAATTAAAAAAGCTGCCGTTAATAAGTTGAAGACTAAGTTAAAAGTAATCGAGAACGAGATCTAAAGGGGAACGTATGAAAACAATCTATATTGATACTGAAACAGGAGGACCAGATTCTATAAATTGTTGTTTACTTCAAATAACATGGCCATATTTAGCAATAATTATCCTTGAATGCCAGCAAAAATTGAACTGTCCAGATGTGTATTGACCAGTTTATCTAAACCCGCCCAAGGAATGCTTTTAAGACCTGAGATAGCAATCTTTCTGATGAAAATATCATTCCTCTCTAAAACCTTTGATAAGTCTGACTGACCCGAGCTTGCTTCTGTCTCTAAAATAATCTCCGCTTGATATTTACAGTTCGTGTTTTCATATCGCAGGCTCAAAACTGCCTGCTTTTTTGGGGTATGATCACAACTATTGAACGTTTTATTTACCCCAAAGATATTGCGCCAAAACGATATTTAAAAAAAAAGAAACCGGTTCAGGAAATTTTACGGATCAGTTTTCACGTGGCTCCGGATCACCGCCGCCGCCGAGAACCTCATAGAGTCGAACTTGGTTCGTGAGTTTTGAAAGACGGGTTGAAATGAGTCCCTGCTGGGACACAAATAAGGAGCGCTGGGCGACCAGGACATTCAAATACATATCGATGCCTTTGCTGTATCGGGTATTGGCGAGCCGGTAACTGGTTGAAGTCGCATCAACGAGAGATTGCTGAGCATCCATTTGGTCCCCGATGGTTCCCCTTTGAGCCAGCGCATCGGCCACCTCCCTGAAAGCCGCCTGGATCGCCTTTTCATACTGGGCCACGGCAATTTTTTTATCCACTTTACTGGCTTTTAACGCCGGCCATGTTCTGGCGTCAAAAATCGGCATAACCAATTGAGCGCCATAATTCCATGCGCCGGTGCCGGAGTCAAACAGCCCGGACAGGTCGCTGCTTGCAGTTCCGACAGAGGTCATCAGCGCGATACGGGGAAAAAAAGCCGCCCGGGCAGCACCGATATTGGCATTGGTCGCCTTGAGCAGATTTTCCGCCTGAAGAATGTCCGGGCGGGAAAGGAGCACTTCAGAAGTGGTCCCGGGCGAAACATCCGGCAGCGGCGTAACGCTGCTCAGCGCTTCGGGCAGTAGATCCGCCGGCACTGATGATCCGACCAGCAGGTCCAGGGCGTTTTTATCCCGGGCCGCCAACTGTTTGTAGACGGCAACATCCACACGGGCCGCATCCACCTGGGTTTGGGCCTGGCGTAGGTCCAGCTCTGAGGATAGCCCGGTGTCAAAACGCCGTTTGACTAAATGGTGGGCTGCCTGCTGGTTCGCAAGGGTGGATCGGGCCAGTTGAAGGTTTTCCCGATCGGCCGCAAGCGTCAGGTAAGCGTTCGCCACCTCGGAGACCAGCAAAATCTGCGCGCTGCGGCGAGCCTGTTCAGTCGCGAGAAATTGTTCCAGGGCGCTTTTTTCAAGACTTCGAATGCGACCAAAGAAGTCAATTTCCCAGTAACTGATTCCCAGATCAGCTCTGTATAGTTCTGTGGTCTTTGGACTCCCGCTACTGGAAAGCGCCGCCGGCTGTCGATGCCGGCTTGCGCTGCCACTGGCATCGATTGCCGGCAAAAGCTCGAGTCGCTGGATCCTATACAATGCGCGCGCCCTCTCCACATTTAAAGCCGCCACCCGCAGATCCCGGTTGTTTTGCAGGGCCGATGCGATGACGGTTTGAAGCCGCTCATCAATAAAGAATTGCCGCCACGAAAGTTCCGCAACGGCCCGTGCCTTCTGCGGAGTCTGTTTGTATGCCGGACCACTCGGCCATTTGGGGGGAACCGGCGCTTCGGGTCGATTGTATTTGGGTATCATGGTGCAGCCGACCGCAAAGAAAGCGACGCCAATCATTAAAAGAAACACGTTCCGCTTCATTTTATCGATCTCCGGACAGATATGTCCCATTAGGCTTGACCGTTTGTTCTCGGTTGTGCTTGCCCAGGCTCTTTCTGATCAATACATAAAAGAGCGGTGCAAACAATGTGACCAGGAAGGTGGAGGTTACCACGCCTCCCAGCACGCAAGTGCCGATGGCTTTTTGCGCACCCGCACCGGCTCCGGTAGCCAACGCCAAGGGCAGAACCCCGAACCCGAAGGCCAGCGACGTCATGACAATAGGCCTCAACCTCAATTTCGCCCCCTCCAAAGTCGCCTCAACCAGGTTCATCCCTTGTTCCACACGGGTCTTGGCAAACTGTACAATCAGGATGGCGTTTTTGGTGGTAAGCCCCAGCGTCGTCAATAACCCGATCTGAAAATAGATATCGTTGGGCAGGTGACGCAGAGATGACGCAATCACGCCGCCGATAACCCCAAGGGGCAGGACCATCAGAATCGAGATCGGGATGGGCCAGCTCTCGTACAGCGCGGCCAGACACAAGAAAACGACCAGAATGGAAAAGGCATACAGGGGCACCACCTGGGTGCCTGCCTGCCGTTCCTGATAGGAAAGGCCGGTCCAGTCATAGCCGAAGCCCTGGGGCAATTTTTTGATAAATCCTTCCATGGCGTTCATGGCTTCACCGGAGCTTCTCCCCGGTGCTGCTTCACCCTGGATGTTTATGGAAGGAAAGCCGTTGAATCGCTCCAGTTTCGGAGAACCGGAAGACCAGTGGCCGGACGCAAAGGAAGAAAAAGGCACCATCTTGCCCGCGCTGTTCCGCACATAGAGTCTTTGCAGATCCTTTGGCAGCATGCGAAACGGCGCGTCCGCCTGGACGAATACTCTTTTAACACGTCCGCCTTGAATGAAGTCATTGACATACGCGCTGCCAAAGGCAGCAGAAATGGTGTTATGGATGGCATTGATGGGCAATCCCAACGCGCCGGCCTTTTCCCAATCCACGTCAATCCGATATTCGGACACATCTTCCAAGCCATTGGGCCGAACTTTTGTCAATACCGGGTCCTTTGCCGCCATGCCAAGAAGCTGGTTGCGGGCGGCCATCAGTTTGGCATGTCCCAAACCGCCCCGGTCCAACAGCTGGAAGTCAAATCCTCTGGCGATGCCAAGCTCGATCACCGCCGGCGGGGGAAAAGCATATACCATGGCGTTGCGGATATGGGAGAAAGCCCCCATGGCTCTTCCCGCCACGGCGGTAACCTTCAGGTCCGGCCGCTTACGCAGATTCCAATCCTTAAGCTTGATAAAGGCCATGCCGGCATTCTGTCCCCGGCCGGAAAAGTTTCTGCCGGAAACCGTCATACAGGACTCGACCGCGTCTTTCTCATGCTCAAGGAAATAGTCCCGCACGCTCGCCATGACCTCTCCGGTCTGCTCCAGCGTCGCCCCCTGCGAAAGCAGGGCCTGTACCATCAGGACTCCCTGGTCTTCGTCCGGAAGATAGGCCTTTGGCATCCTTTTAAATAGAAAACCCATTGCCGCTACGATCAGAACGAATATGACCAAGTAGCGGATTTTTTTGGAAAGGGAATGACCCACCAATACCAGATACCGTTCTCTTGAAAAGAAAAAGAGACGGTCAAACCATCTAAAGAAGGGCCGCAGGAACCAGATTGCGCCTTCCGCTGGTACATGGCCCTTGGGCACCGGCTTGAGAAAGGAAGCGCACAGCACCGGCGTCAGGACTAAAGCCACGACCACCGACAGGAGCATTGCAGCGATAATGGTAATTGAAAACTGGCGATAGATAACCCCGGTGGAACCTGAAAAAAACGCCATGGGGCCAAAAACCGCAGAGAGCACCAGTCCGATGCCGACCAAGGCGCTGGTGATCTGGTCCATGGATTTTCGCGTGGCTTCTTTGGGTGAAATCCCTTCCTCGCTCATAATCCGCTCCACGTTTTCCACCACCACAATGGCGTCATCCACCAGCAGACCGATGGCCAGAACCATGGCGAACATGGTCAGCATGTTGATATTAAATCCGAATATCCCCATTACGGCAAAGGTCCCCAGGATGACGACGGGCACGGCAATGGTCGGGATCAAGGTGGCCCGAATGGTTCCCATGAATAAGTACATCACGAGGAAAACCAGCAGAATGGCCTCGAAAAGCGTCTTTACCACCTCTTCTATGGCAACCTTCACAAAAGGGGTTGTATCGTACGGATAAATGACCTTCAGGCCGGCAGGAAAAAAATGACTCAGTTCTTCCATCTTCGCCCGGATGGCATTGGCTGTGTCTAAAGCGTTGGCGCCGGCCGCCTGCCGGATGGCCAACACGGCCGCCGGCTTATCGTTGAATTTGACGACACTGTCGTAAGACTCTGCTCCCAACTCCGTCCTTCCCACATCCTTAATCCGTACAATGGATCCGTCCGGATTGGTGCGCAGCGGAATGGCGGCAAATTCATCGGGCGTCTTGAGCAGACTCTGGACAATGATGGAAGCATTCAGGCGCTGACCCGTCACGGCCGGCGCACCGCCGAACTGCCCCGCAGAGACTTCCACATTGTAAGCTCGTAATGCTGTTATGAGGTCCTGGACCGTCATCTGGTAATCGGTCATCTTGTCCGGGTTCAGCCAGATGCGCATGGCATACTGGGTGCCGAAGACTTCCACTTCGCCGACCCCGGGAACCCTGGAAAGCACCTTCTCCAGGTTCGACTGGGCATAATCCTGAAGATCATTGTCATCCATACTTCCGTTTTCCGAGACCAACCCTACGATCAGCAGGTAATTCCGGGTGGATTTGCTGACCTTCACGCCCTGTTGCTGCACCACCTGGGGCAGATTTGCCATGGCCAGCTGAAGCTTGTTCTGTACCTGGGCCCAGACCAGGTCGGGATCGGTCCCCGGGGCGAAGGTCAGCTCAATGCGTGAAGCGCCGGAGGAATCGCTGGTGGCGGAAAGGTAGAGCATATTATCAAATCCGGTCATTTTCTGTTCAATGATCTGCGTGACGCTGTTTTCAACGGTCTCTGCCGACGCTCCCGGATAAAATGAGGTAATGGCGATGGAAGGGGGCGCGATGGGGGGATATTGCGAAATCGGCAGGTGATAGATCGCAAGACACCCCGCTACCATCAGGATGATGGCGATGACCCAGGCGAAAACCGGACGCTCTAAAAAAAATCTCGATAACATGTCGCGCCTCCATCAGTTCGATGTTGCAGCCGGCATCGCCGTGCTTTTTGATTCAGCTCTCTTGTTACCACTGCTATTAAATGGAATTGCTTTCACCGAAGTGCCCGGCCTCACTTTTTGACCCCCTTCGACGATCACTCGTTCTCCGGCCGACAGGCCGGAAGAAACCAGCCATTGGTCGCCAACGGCGCGATCCAGCGTCAACATCCGCTGCCGGACTTTAGCGGTATCATCCACAATCAGTGCGACGGGCTCCCCCTTTGGCGTCCGGCTTACGCCCTGTTGAGGAACGAGGATCGCCTTTTCAGCAATCCCCTCCTTTACGACGGCCCGCACAAACATCCCCGGCAACAGCAAATGGCCGGGGTTCGGAACCACAATGCGCAAGGTGAAGGAACCGGTGGACGGATCCACCGTAACATCCCGAAATTGCAAGGTTCCTTCCAGGGAATATGATGTCGCGTTTCCAAGAAGGATGCGAACTTTTTTTTCGTTGCCTTTGTCGGCGGTAAGCTGACCGGTTTCCAGATTTCGTCTCAACCGCAGAAGTTCCGCAGACGACTGGCTCACGTCAACGTAAATGGGATCAAGCTGCTGAATAGTGGCAAGGGCGGTCGGCTGATACGCAGTCACCAATGCGCCGTCCGTTACGCTGGATCTGCCGATGCGCCCGGAAATGGGGGCTGTGACACGGGTGTAACTCAAATTGATGCGGGCGGCTTCGACCGCTGTTTTCCAATATTGAATCTCAGCCTCGGCCTGTTGCACAGCGGCCGCGGCATCGTCATAATCCTGCCTGCTGACGGCGTTGTCGACCAGACATTCTTTGTACCGCTGGGCCCTTGATCGGATCGAGGGGAGATTGGCCTGCGCTTTGCCGAGAGAGGCTTTTGCAGAATTATAGGCCACCTGGAAAGGAGCGGAATCGATCTGGTAAAGGAGATCGCCGGCATTGACGTCAGAACCTTCCTTGAACATTCTTTTTTGTATAATGCCGTTCACCTGCGGCCGGATTTCCGAAACAAGATAGGCGTCCGTACGACCCGGCAGTTCAGTCGTCAGTTCGATGGGCCGCGACTCGATGGTGACAACCGCCACTTCCGGAACGTGTGACCGCGCGGCTTGCTGTCCGGGTCCGTTTCCACAACCAACCAGCAAAAGCGCCGCTGCAACTGCCGCCGAAGCCATCGTCCACATCGGCAGCTGTTTATTTTTCCTGTATCGTTGCATCAAAGACCTCCAAAATATTGCCATTGAGTGGGTTTGGTCAGGAATTTACGGATTGAGCAGTCCTTTGAAGAAAATGTCCAAAATAGCGTCCGGGTCCCCCGGATAGGAATAACGCTCGGGCGCATCGATCCAAAGAAGCAGAAAGGCATCGAGGGCACTGTCGAGTGCAACAGCCAGATAAAAGGGATCGGCGATTTCCTTAAACCGCTTGCGTTTAATTCCCTTGGCAAAGATCGCGGCAAGTTTTTTCATGAAAGCGTAATGCCGCGTTCGTAAGGCTTCATCCAACCCCGCCTTGATATTAAAGCTTGGCCCCCTGCGTTCGGCAAGGAACAGGCGAACAAAAGGAAGGTTATTGCGAAGCCATTCAGTTTTGATTCGGATGTAATTCTTTAGTTTTTCAACTTCCTCATCCGGTTCCTCTATCCCCTTCGTGAGGGCGCGCTCGTACCGCTCACTTTGCTCCAAAACAAGGGCTTTATAGAGGTCTTCCTTATTTTCAAAGAAGTTGTACAGTGTTCCGATAGCGAATTCGGCTTTATTCGCGATTTCATGCATGGATACGTTGTGATATCCCTTTTCGGAAAAAAGGGAAAGCGCCGCAGTCAAAATCTCCTGACGATGCCTTAATTTTTCCCGCTCGCGTCTCGGAAGTTTCTTGATTTTCATTGATGCTGCTTTAGCCATATGAACTTTCCTTCAAAATATGAACGATACGTCATTATATAGAATGACATGTCACATGTCAAGCAAATAAGATGACCGACGCGATTGTACTGGTCAAAGATTGAAATTATGGTTATATTTAAGCCTCTGACAATGAATTCAACCGGGCGCAGGTTTTAGCGGTGCGGCGATACAAAGGAAGATTAACCATGGTATATCCTAAACACGTCTTCATCACGGAAGTCGGCCCGCGCGACGGGTTGCAAATGGAAAAGCAGGTGCTGTCCACGGATCAAAAAACACGACTGATTAACGGCTTGGTGAAAGCCGGGGTGAGTGCCGTTCAAGTGGCATCTTTTGTTCATCCCGGCAAGGTGCCGCAAATGGCTGATGCCGAAGCTGTAATTGACGCTTTGCCGCCAACGGATACGGTTGAGTTTAGCGCATTGACCCTCAATCTCAAAGGGATGGAGCGCGCCTGTCGTACATCGATTCAGTGGATCGAGGTGTCGCTTTCGGTCAGTGAAGCGCAAAGCCTAAGCAACAGCGGCATGTCGGTTGACGAGGCCCTGGCGGAAGCAGACGCCATGATTGATTTAGCCCGGCAGGAAGGCCGCAAAGTACGCGGCAGCATTCAGTGCAGCTTTGGATGTGTGCATGAATGCGAAATCGAAGTGTTTAAAGTGCAGCGCCTGGCCGAGAAACTCCTGAACAAAGGCGTGGACCGGCTTATACTGGCGGACACCACGGGGATGGCCACACCACCGGCCGTGCATCAAAATCTGGCGGCAATTTTGCCTATGGCAGGTGATGTTCCGGTAGGGCTGCACTTGCATGACACCCGTGGTATGGGCTTGGTCAATCTGATGACCGCACTGGAAATGGGGATTGTACATTTTGACACCTCGCTCGGGGGCTTGGGCGGATGCCCTTTTGTTGCCGGCGCAGCAGGGAATATCGCCACCGAGGACACCATTCATTTGCTAAACAGTCTGAATGTTGCCACCGGAATTGATTATGCCAAGGTAGCTGCAGCGTCGCGCAAGCTGAGCCGTCTGCTGGGGCATGACCTTACAGGTAAGATGTACCGGCTGCTTTGATCTTGGAGAATATTCACAAAAAGAATTTAAGTCTCACACCCTAACTTTTATGCAAACTCTTAATATGGTCGTGTTTTCACACGATGTTTGCAGTGAAAGTCATTGACATTCATTTAAATAAGACCTATCTAATTGACATTAGATGAGGTTAATCTTTTAACAACCCTCATCGTTTTTTGTCAAAATTTTATCAAAAACTTCGCCGAAACCGCTCTACAAGCATCTAAAATTACTTAAAAAGAAACCATTATTTTTCTTCATGAAATCCGGCACACTTATTGCTTATTTTAAATCGGACCAAAATCATTTTCAGCGAAATATTGACCAAAACGCATCGCTCATAACTTGCCGGCTGAGAATTAGGAGTGAAGGATGAAAATATTAATTGCCGAAGACGATGTCACATCCCGTCTTATCCTGGAAAACATGCTGACAAAATGGGGTTATGACGTCGTTTCCACAAACGACGGCAACGATGCCTGGAAAAAGCTTCAAGAAGAGGATGCACCCAGGCTGCTCATTCTGGACTGGATGATGCCGGGTATCGAAGGCATCGAGATTTGTCAAAGGATTCGTGAAAATTCCAAAATTGAAGATCAATATACCTATGTAACGTTGTTGACGGCTAAAGAATCAAAGGAAAACATTGTTACCGGCATGGAAGCCGGTGCCGACGACTACATTACCAAACCCTTTGATATGCATGAACTTCGCGTTCGTGTCCGTGCCGGCGAACGAATCGTTCAGTTGCAATCCGAACTACTGGAAGCCAAAAAAAAGCTGGAAATACAATCGCGGACCGACCCCCTGACCGGCGTACTGAACCGCCGTGCCATTTTATCACAGATCGGCATCGAACTTTCCAGGGCAAAAAGAGAGAACAAGCAAATAAGTATTTCGATGCTGGACCTTGACTATTTTAAGACGATAAATGATACTTACGGGCACCTGGCAGGCGATGCCGTACTTCGCGAATGTATGCATCGGGTTGAGTCGGCCGTAAGAGAATATGATTCTGTGGGAAGATTCGGCGGAGAGGAATTTATTGTTGTCTTGCCTGGAGCGGATGAGACTGATGCATTATCCGTTGCCGAAAGAATTCGACTCAGAATTAATGAAATAGCCGCGGAGGTTGACGGGATCAGCATTCCTTTTACCATCAGCCAGGGTCTGGCGACCTCCAATGGCGGCACGAATGTGGATGGCATGATTGCGATGGCCGATAAGGCCCTGTACCGTGCCAAAGAAAACGGCCGCAATCGAGTTGAGAAGGCCCCGGAGTAAATATCCGACCCCAGAGGGGTTGGCATTGATTTAACCCATAGAAGGGGCTGCTCTACCTAAAGCCGCACAAGTTAAAAGTGTATAGATTGACCTAAAGTGCCTATTTATCCCGCATTTATCGGGGAAGTTATGGAGTCGCTCGCGCAGCACTGGCGCTCCGGTAATTTTATATAATTGACAGAATTCCTTAATCTTAGCTCACTTTAACCCCTGGCCCAGACCGATAACCATTAATCCTTACTCAAAAAGGCATGTTTGAAAGGGTGAATAGATCAGAGCAAAATATGAGCCATATACACCAGGGCGGGCTTTAGCTCACTTCAAACTCTTTCATCGGTTCTTTAGACAGAGCCAAAGAACTCTGGCCTGGCCTAAGGACCAGATTTTTCTTTACAGAATAAACCTGCCGAATTCCCTTCCAGATGTGGTTTACAAAATTTTTTTATCATGTTAAAAAAATATTTTATATATTTTGTTAACTGCTATTAGATATTGAGGTTTTAAAACTATGGATATTGAGCGTGAAAAAATCGATTTTGATGTGCTCTTTGTCGGGGGCGGTCCGGCAAGTCTTGCAGGCGCCATTCGGCTGATGCAGTTGGCCAAGGAAAAGAATATGACCCTTGAAGTCGCACTGATCGAAAAGGGTTCGGAAATGGGATCTCATTCCTTGAGCGGCGCGATCCTGAATCCCATCGCTCTGAAGGAACTGCTTCCGGATTACATTGAAAAAGAATGTCCCGTAGAATCGACGGTTAAAGGAGACGGATTCTATTTCTTGACTCAAAACAGACACTATCGAATTCCGATGATTCCCAGATATATGCATAATAAGGGCTTTTTGATCATCAGCCTCTCCAGGTTCACTCGATGGCTCGGGAACATCGCTGAAGACCTCGGCGTTAATATTTTTCCGGGTTTCGCCGGCAAGGAAGTCCTATATGCAAAAGATCAGCGATCGATCATCGGTGTGCGAACCGGCGATAAAGGACTGGATAAGGAGGGACATCCCAAGAGCAATTTTGAGCCGGGAATCGATTTGATGGCCAAAGTGACGGTCTTCGGCGAAGGCGCTCGGGGCAGCCTGATAAAAAACATTTCACAAAAACTGGATCTTTTTGCCGGAAAAATGCCCCAGATATTCGAATCCGGTATCAAAGAAGTGATCCAGCTTCCGGAAAATAATTGCTTTACTTCCGGAGACGCCAACGACATTCACACGCTGGGCTATCCCCTTGGCCTGGATATACCCGGCGGCGGTTTTATTTACGAAATCAAAGACAACAAAGCAGCCATCGGTTTTCTTGTGGGGCTCGGTTATCAAAATCCCATGCTGGACCTTTATGATGAATTTGTAAAATTCAAACAGCACCCTTTTGTGGCGGACATTATTAAAGGCGGAAAAGTCCTGGAACAGGGCGCCAGAACGGTTTCATCCGGTGGTTTTTTCACTATTCCCCGTCTTGCAGTTGACGGCGGTGTATTCGTGGGCGGCTGTGCCGCCATGCAGAACACGCCTGGATTAAAGGGAGTACACTTGTCCATGAAGTCGGGCATGCTGGCGGCCGAAGCGATCATCAAAGCGCTTGAAACATCAAATCTCACACAAAAGGCACTTGATGTCTACACCGATTTGTTTCAAAAAAGCTGGGCGAACGATGAAATTTATGAGGCCAGAAATTTTTCACAGGCCCTTTCAAAAAAAGGACCTTTGAAGTGGATTCACATCGGTGCCCAATATATCACAAAAGGGCGGGGATTGGTAGACAACATGCCGATTCAAAGCGATTCAAAAACATTAAAACCCGCTAAAGCAAACCAGGAGAATGTTCGACCGGTCCCTGACAAAAAGACGCTGGACGGCGTTTTATATGTAGACAAACTGACCGGTGTTTATCTCTCCAAAACCATGCACAGAGAAGATCAGCCCAGCCACATTATCGTCCACGACACGGATCTTTGTGTCAATGAGTGCTATAATACCTACCGGTCTCCCTGCACGAGATTTTGTCCGGGTGATGTGTACGAAATCGAAATCGAGCCAAAGACATCGACACGCCGGCTCAAACTGAACCCGTCCAACTGCCTCCATTGCAAAACCTGTGATATAAAAGATCCTTATGGCAATATCACATGGACGTGTCCGGAGGGAGGAGAAGGGCCCGGGTATACAATGCTGTAGTCGTTTCCGATCACGATAGACTTTTGTTGCTTTGACAAAGGCTGTGCTTTGTATCGACGACGCGGTTGTAATGAGTGTTCAGTGTTCAGAGTTCAGGGAAGGCAAAACCAAGGCACTGGTGTGTTGTGGGCAAGGAGGATCGATTTCCTGAACTCTGAACACTGAACACCGAACACTTACTACAGCCTTCCCTTTCTTAAGATCGCAATGAGAAGCCAGATCCCCATGAGGGCTGCGGTTGAAAACAAAATGATCCCGATCAAAGAGATACCGTAAAAAAGAGGCGGGATTTCCGAAATGACGATGAGTGCGGAACCGATAATCAGTGCGGCAATGATGATGGAAAACGATATTCTGTTGCTGATCCTGTCATGGGTCGCCAGCATGGTCTCAAACCCTTTATGCTCCATTTTCAAAGCCAGCTTCTGCTGCCGCATCATCCGCGCAATTTCCAATAAATCTTTGGGAAACTGCCGGCCGAATTGCAGCAGTTGAGATCCGAGTTGAAGCATATCGTCCGCAATCCTCCCGGGATGAAACCGCGCAAGTTTTATCCGTTTTATAAACGGCTCGGCTTTAGCGATCATGTCAAAATTCGGATCGAGTGCCATCGCCACCCCTTCCATCATTGTCAATGTCTTCATCATGAGAAAGATATCCGGCGCAATGATCAGAAAATGACGGGAAGCCAGCTCGAGAAGATGGTTCAAAAGCTTGCCGACCTCGATCTCTCTCAACGGCTTATAGAGGTGCTGTCCCATGAAGTCTGACACATCCCTCTCAAGCTGTTTAACGGAAGGCTCTTCTTCCCATTGGGTCAGTTTCAAAAGCACCTGGGTTACTTTTACTTCCTGCCGGTGGATAATACCGTCGATCAAATCGACAAAATCTTCTCTGGTCTCTAGGTTTACCGATCCGGTCATGCCGAAGTCGATGAGGCAGATGATATTTTCAGGAAGGATAAAAATATTTCCTGGATGAGGATCCGCATGAAAAAAACCGAGCTCAAATACCTGCTTCAGGTAAAAATCCGCCCCACGGTTGGTTATCATCTGTAGGTCGAACTCGGCTGCTTCAAGCTTATCGATTTCGGACACTTTGATACCGTCCACCAGTTCCATAGTAAGCACACGCTCAGTGGACATATCCCTGAAAACTTTTGGAATATAAACGTTCGGATCGGCCAGGAAATGACGTGCAAATCGTTCTATACTGCCGGCTTCAATGGTATAATCGATTTCACGCTCAAGGGTTCTGGCAAATTCCTCCACGATTTTAACCGGTCGATACAAAGCCATCTCTTTGATATTGCGCTCCACCAGCGTTGCCATATGAAGCATGATCTCGAGATCGATCTCTATAGTTTTTTTGATGTCGGGTCTCTGGACTTTTACCGCCACCATCTCACCGTCTGCCAACTGTGCACGGTGAACCTGTCCTATGGAAGCAGAGGCAAAAGGTTTATTATCGATAAAAGTAAAAAGATCTTCCAGTGGTTTTCCGAATTCTTTTTCAATAATCATTTTTACCGCATCGAAAGAAAAAGAAGGGACTTTGTCCTGAAGTTTGGAAAGCTCTTTTGTGAATTCAATGGGGATAAGATCCGGACGGGTGGAGAGAACCTGGCCGAGCTTCACGTAGGTGGGACCGAGTTCTTCAATGGCCATTCTTACTCTTTCAGCCCTTGAAAGCTTTTCGTTGGGATGCCGTCGATTTTTAGAGATGAGCTGAAGTCCGATTTCGATGTACTGATCGATCTTCAGCCGTTCTATCAAATCACCGAAGCCGAACTTAAAAAGAATCGTAAGTATCTGGCGGTATCGGTTAAGATTGCGGTAGGTTCGACCTACGATACCGATTTTTCTTATACTCAGCATTTGAAAAGAATTTTATCCTGATGACAAAACTTAACCTTGATCGGTGGTATCCTTTCTATCGCCCATTGCCTTTTTGAGTTCCCTGATTTCCTTCTTCAACGCTTTCAACTCGTCTCCGGTGACGACATCGGCTTTCTTCATAAAATCTTTCACCGCTTGTTGAACTTTTTCTTCCAGCTTGGCCTGGGTCTCGTCATATCTTTTCTGAAGGTCCTCCAGAAATTTAGTTCCTTCGTTTTCAGACATCTTGCCTTTATTGATCAGTTCTTTGGCCAGATCTTCCGCTTCATCTTTTGCGATGAGGGCCAAACCGATACCGGTCAACATGGTCTTTTTGATAAGATTCAACATAAAAACCTCCTTTAATAGATGGTTCACTTGTACGTATTCAGTGGGTGCGCTCTCCCATTTTATTTTAACTTCCCGATAACAGCTCCGGCAATGGTATTTTTTTGAATTTCCCGGGTCCCTTCATAAATTTCCGTTATCTTGGCATCACGGTAAAACCGTTCAACTTCATACTCCGCCATATATCCGTATCCGCCAAGCAACTGGATGGCTTCATCGGCAACTTCCACCGCGGTGCGGGCAGCGAACATTTTGGCCATGGATGTCAATTTGGGGTCGATACGACCCTGGTCAAAATTCCAGGCGGCTTTATAAGTGATCAGACGGGCCAATTCAATTTTAGTGGCCATATCTGCCAGTTTGTGCTGAGTGACCTGGAACTGCGCAATCTTCTTTCCGAACTGTTCTCTCTGTTTCACATAAGCCAAAGCCCGATCAAAAGCACCTTGTGCGGTTCCAAGGGCCTGGGCGGCGATCAAGATCCTGCTTTCGTCAAAAAATTCAAGGACATGATAGAAGCCCTTTCCTTCTTTTCCAATCAGATTTGAAATCGGCACACGGACATCTTTAAATGTGACCTCGGCGGTGGACATCATATGGATCCCCATTTTTTCACCAACATCCGTCGCGGAAACTCCCTTTCGATCCGCCTCCACCAGGATCATGCTCATGCCGCGGTAGGTTGGTTTGCAGTCCGGATCGGTCTGGCAGAGAACGCAATAATAGCCGGCAATCTCACCGTTGGTGATGAATATTTTTGAACCGTTGATGACCCACTCCGCCCCATCCTTTTGTGCCATCGTATTCATCGATGTAATGTCGGACCCGTGATCCGGTTCTGTAAATGCTCCTGCAGAAAGCATTTTACCCTCTGCGATTGGGGGTAAAAATTTTTCTTTAAGGGCGTCGCTGCCGAACCGCAAAACACATTCGGATGCAAAACCGGCCAATATCACCGCACTTCCGATGGTGGAATCCTTGCTGCAAAATGCTTCGGCAACAAGGATATTCTCCAAAGCACCCAGACCCTGTCCGGAATATTGCTCCGGAAAGTGAATGCCGACGAACCCTAACTCCGCGGCTTTTTTCCATATATTTTCCGGAAACTCGTGTTTTTTGTCAAGCTCGAGAGCAAGATCTTTGTCAAATTCACCTTTCGCAAATTCTATGGCGGCTTTCTGAATTTCTTTTTGCGCTGTTGTCAATTCAAAATCCATTTTGTGTACAACTCCTTAAGCGTTTTATTTTTATTAGGATTTATCACATGCCCCGGTCTATTGCAAGGGGTTTAAGTTGTCGTGGTTATTTCAGTATATTCTCAAAAAACGAGGCTTGACGATTTGGTTCAGCTTGCTTAAAGGCGTATAAATTGTTATATAATAAAAAAATTAAATTTAAATTTTGATGGCTTTGTAAAAAGTCAATACTAACGTCACTCCCGTCCCGCACTTGATGCGGGACGGGAGTGACAAGAACGAGACTTTTAAGACTTTTTTCGAGACCATCAATTTGGGATTCTTTAAAACAATAACCTTAACAATATAGAAAGGAAATTGATTCATATGTCTTTTTCAATTGCACTTGCGGGCAAAGGGGGAACCGGGAAAACAACCGTGGCGGGACTGCTCATCAAATATCTCGTCAAGATGGAAAAAACGCCCATCCTTGCGGTGGATGCCGACAGCAACGCAAATTTGAATGAAGTCTGCGGTCTTGTCGTCACAGATACTCTGGGGAACGCTCGCGAAGAGATGAAAAAAGGAATTGTCCCCAGCGGAATGACCAAGGATATTTTCATGAATATGAAACTGCAACAGGCGATCGTCGAAGATGACGGATTCGACCTCGTTGTCATGGGCCGGCCCGAAGGTCCGGGATGCTATTGTGCGGCAAACACGCTGTTGACAGGATTTTTAGAAAAATTGACCGGGAATTATCCCTATATCGTCATGGACAATGAAGCGGGAATGGAGCATATCAGCCGCCTGACCACCAGCAATGTCGATATCTTGCTGATAGTTTCGGATACGTCCCGCCGCGGGCTACAGGCAGCCGCTAGAATTAATGATCTGGCAAAAAACCTTAATATCGGCGTCTCTAAAAGCTATCTCATCATCAATCAGGTTAAAGACGCACCATCTGAAGGTGTTTTAAACCTCGTTAAAGAAAGCGGTCTGGAACTCGCCGGAACCATACCCGAAGACAAAGATGTTTACGAATATGATTTGAACGGGCGTCCCACCATCGAAATTCCGGAGGACAACACTGCGGTTAAGGCCGCGTTTGAGATATTTGATAAAATAATTGATTAGTT
This sequence comes from uncultured Desulfobacteraceae bacterium, assembly GCA_964591175.1. Taxonomy (GTDB): domain Bacteria; phylum Desulfobacterota; class Desulfobacteria; order Desulfobacterales; family UBA11574; genus UBA11574. The sequence goes on from CAZQAF010000008.1 coordinate 21,892, forward strand.
TATTTTGTATAAATATGAAAAAAACAGGCTTTCTTTACGATGAAAGATATTTGCTTCATGATACAGGTCCCATTCACCCCGAGAGACCGGAACGCCTGAGGGCGATCTATCGGGGCATAAAAGACGCCGATCTTCTTTCCAAGCTTACTTTAATTCAAGCCGATCCCGCCGATCTGAAATGGATCGAAACGATCCATTCAAAAGACTACATTGACCGATTCGAAACTTCATGCCGTTCCGGCATTACCGTATTTGATTATCCGGACAACCAGATGTGCGCCAAAACTTTTGAAATCGCCGTCCTGGCCGTGGGCGGCGTTATCAAGGCCGCCCAAAAAGTAATGTCGGGGGATCTCGACAATGCCTTTTGTGCTGTCAGACCTCCCGGACACCATGCGGAACGTAGCTCGGCCATGGGATTTTGCTATTTCAACAATATTGCCATCGCAGCCAAGTATCTGCAAATAGAATGGGGCATAAAAAGGATTGCCATCGTGGATATTGACGTTCATCACGGCAATGGCACGCAGCACGCCTTCGAAGAAGATCCGGGAATATTCTACTACTCCATCCACCAGCATCCGACATTTGCGTTTCCCGGAACCGGGCGGGCTTTTGAAAGCGGAAATGGTGCGGGTGCCGGGATGACACGGAATTATCCGATCTTGCCGGGGCATGGAGACAACGAGTATCATGGACTGATTCAAAGAGACCTTGTTCCGGTTCTGGAGGCTTTCAGCCCTGAAGTCATCCTGGTATCGGCGGGATTTGATGCGCATGTCGATGACGCCATGTCCGACATAACGCTCTCAACCCAGGGTTATTCAAAATTAATGGAAAGGATCGTCACCCTGGCCGAATTTTATGCCGGCGGAAAAGTGATTTCGGTTTTGGAGGGGGGATACTGTCTCGAACGCCTTCCGGAACTGGCGGCGAACCATGTCAAAATTCTATTGAATCATTGATCCGTATAACTCGAATAGTGAAAATTCCGGCCCGGAGGTAATTTGTTTTGCTTAAAATTCATTTGCTTATTGAAATTCCAAATAATGACCAATGACCGAAATTCGAAAATCCATTCCCGCCACGGGCGGGACTCGTCTTGGAAAGTTTTGGTCGTCCCACTTCGCCACAGTAGCATTTTGGCGACTAAGGCTGAATTGAATATTGGAATTTGAGATTTATTTGTAATTTATACTTGGATTTTGTTATTTTAGATATAAAGCGCCAAGGTAGTCCTACAACTCTTTGACTTGACCGAAAGGACTATTTTTTTTTTGACTAATATAGATACATATGGGAGGGGCAAATGTTTATCAGCAAAGTAATGACCGGAAATGTCGTCACCATAGACAAAGATGCCGATATCTCTACAGCACAGCACAAAATGTCCAAGCATCGCATCCGGCACCTACCTGTCGTGGATGAGAATAATCTGCTCATCGGAATCGTTACGGATCGGGACATCAGAAGCGCCCTTCCCTCCTCTCAGTCAGCCGATAGAGAAAACATTGAAAAAATAACATCCAGTAAAATAGAAGAGATTATGACAAAATTTCCGGTTTCCGTTTCTCCTTTAGATACCATTCAGGATGCGCTGCTTTTATTGCAGAAAAAGCGGTTCGGAGCGCTTCCGGTTGTCGATGATCAAGGAAAACTCATTGGCATTATTTCCACCCGCGACCTCATGATCGAATTCATAGAGGTCCTGGGACTTAACGATCCCGGAACATTATTATGCTTATTGGTAGAAGATAAAATCGGCCAAATGAAAAAAATTGTCGATGCCGTATCGGAAGAAAAAATTTCATTTGGAAGTATTCTCGTGTCCAGATACTGGGAAGAAGGAAAGCGTGCCGTATTTCCGTATCTCTTAACTCAAAATATCGGTCCGTTAAAAACGAAACTCAAAAATATGGGATATTCATTGATAGACCCCATGGACTGGTATAGGGATTCTCATTTTAAAGATGAATAAACTCGCGCACATGGGTAAGGATCCGGAAGAAGCTTCAGGGAATCCTTACAGTGATCTTTACATTTACTATCTAAAAGGGCGGATCAAGCCCATAACCCCGACTTTCGGTAGCGGTTTTATCGGCAACTGGCAGGAAAATGAATATTCTTTTCTCTTTTTCTCAAAACCATCTTCGGTTGAAGTTGCCGGCATACTGAATTCAAACCCTGAATTGACCCTTTTCGAAGAATTTCATATGACCTATGATCAATGGCAGGGAAGTAAAACCGAGCCCTTTGACGTCGGCCGCTTTCATATTGTACCCCCCTGGCAAAGAAACAAGAAGAAAAAGATCCGTGGCCATGAAGCGATCACTGTCCTGCTGGATCCCGGCGTTGTATTCGGAAACGGCTTGCATACCACTACCCGAGACTGTATTAAAGCACTTGAAATAGTATTCTCGCGCGATCAAATCAAATCCGCCGTAGATTTTGGAACGGGAACGGGAATTCTTGCCCTGGCCGCTTCACTGCTCGGATGCGGCAGAATACTTGCAATTGACCTTAACTTTTTAGCCGTAAGCACGGCGCTGCGGAATATACGCCTAAACGGGCTGGGAAATAGAATCCTGGCTGCACAGGGACGAGCGGAAGATTTTATTGACGCCGCTTCTGATCTTGTGATAGCAAATATCCATTATGAGGTAATGAAAGATCTGATTGGTTCCCGGATTTTTTATAATAAAAAATGGTTCGTTCTGTCCGGTTTGTTGCGAAGCCAGGCACGGGCGGTAAAGACCGATTTAATCCGTAATGGGATCACCATCATTAACTCTTGGGAATGTGACGGTATTTGGCATACCCTCTTAGGAAAGAAGGATTAACGATGATTATTAAATGCTGGGGTTCGCGAGGCTCCATCCCTGTTTCAGGGGTAGAATATATCAAATACGGCGGAGATACCACCTGTCTCGAGATCAGAACCAAAAGCGATGATATTATCATTGTGGATGCCGGAACCGGCATACGAAGGCTGGGCAATCGCTTGATGGATGAAAATCGTTACAAATATAACCTCCTTTTTACGCATTCCCATTGGGACCATTTAATGGGATTCCCATTTTTCAAACCGTTGTATGAAGAAAAGGCCGAATTCAGAATGTACAGATGTCCTTTTCACAGCAAATTCGTAGAAACCATTCTCTCCAGAATTATGACCCCTCCGAGTTTTCCGGTTAGATATTCTGAAATTAGTGCGAAAATGGAATATATAGCGGCATCCACCGGGGCCTTTGAGATCGGATCGGTAAGCATTACCCCCATTCCTATCAGCCATCCGGACAAAGGCAGCGGATATAAATTTACCGAGGACGGAAAATCATTTGTCTTTTTAACAGACAACGAGCTCGGTTTTATACACCCCGGCGGCCTGCCGTCCAGGGATTATCTGGAATTTTCAACGGGTGTTGATCTATTGATCCATGACGCCGAATATACCCCTGAAGAATACCCTTTAAAGATCGAATGGGGACACTCGGTCTTCACGGAAACCCTGGACTTAGCGATCGAGGCCGGCGTCAAACAGTTCGGGTTGTTTCATCTAAACCAGGAAAGAACCGATCAGCAAGTTGAGCAAATGGTCGATATTTGCAAGGGGATCATCGCCGACAGGAATCATCCCCTTGACTGCTTTGCCGTAGGCAGTGATATGACATTCACGATATAATTGGGCTGAATGAAGAGGTTCCGATGCTTCGGGCGGATCTTTATGAAAAAAAAATAGAAATAGAATCGTATATCTCTTCCAACGACTGCCGGGCCTGCGGGTTTTTCAGCAGAAAAGAGTTTTTGGAAAAGCTCCGTTCCGGCCGGCTCAAACCCTCACATTGCAAAATGGCAAAGATGCGTTTTTTATCTCTGCTCTGGGCGGTCAAACCCAATGAGATTTTGCCCGAAGTTGAGGTATTGCAGCTTCCGACTCCCGGACCCACAGGTCTTTTTCCCATAAATCATCCGGGAAAGAATTCACCGGTTTTGGTGTCCGGCAACTCGACAATCACCGGTGAAGTTCTCACTGCAGTGCTCTCCACCACATTGAGCCCGTTCTGGTATTTGGTAGTGGACACGGACGGACATACCGTAGACATGGCGATCGTCTATAAGGTTCTGACCGCCGATCGGGTAATGAAGGGAATCCGCGACGAAAATCTCGATCGCATCGCACCGGAGTCCACCCTCTTTTTACCGGGATTTGCTGCGGCCATTCAAGACGATCTGGCAGAGCTAAGCAGCCGATCCGTTAACGTCGGACCGGTTTGTGCCGCTGAACTTCCGCTGTTTTTCGGTGAAGAGTACTGGAAGTTGGCCTGACGGACATTATCTGATTTCAAGACAATATATATTCCTTTTCTCATAGTAAATTTGATTGATATGGTAATTCTTTGAGGGATTGAGATCCAGAACAATCCTCAAGGTATCGGAGCCAGGGTGCAAAAATGTTCTAATTTGCCGGATCAGCTTGCCGTTTGTCAGGGTTCTATAAGGTCCGTTCCAGGAAAAAACGGGCTTAATATCAATGACGACCTTCGGATGGTCTCCTTCCTCAGTCGATATCTTGGGTACAAAATATTTGTTTAAAACAATAAAGAGCTTCTCCAGTTTTTTTTGAGGTTCGAACTTAATACTCTTAACCAGGATAGTGCGTTGCGATAAGGTGTTTCCGGTTCGATTTTGCTTTGCGGGGCCAACCGGGGAAGGCCGCGGCTTTGTTTCCTTCGGCACGGGCGGGGGGGATGGTTCCCAGCTCATCCGGGTGGACACTTTTAAAGGTTTCCACACTTCCGACACAATTTCCCATTTGCCGTCCGTATGGATCATGGTCAGCGTTTTTTCGCCGACATCTGAAACCTTCGGATCATGATACCGCTGAATGAATCTAGCAATGGCAGACTCCCCTTCGATAAAAACCCCCAAGTCAAGGATGCCCACCCGCAACTCGCCGATCATGCTAAACCGCCTTTTTTTCTTCTGCATCCAACCCCGGTAATCAAGCCCTTGGGATCGAAAATTTCGACTGTAAAAAGATTTGTAGGCGTCTATGTCACGATCTTGCCATGCCTTGCACCATGCATATACGTTTGCCCGAACATCATCGATTTGGCCGGCCCATGCCGCTCCCGCCAGGCCGAGCAATAGCAGGCAGACAATGAGCACCCCCAAGGACCGAAAATATGTGGTTTTGACAAATTCCATAAATTTCAAATCAGATGAATTCGTAAATTTTTGAATTCATCAAACATAGAGAACTAAAATGATGGAATCAAAAATCATGCTATGACTATCAAAGGTATGCGGCTTGAGTCAAACGATAAATATATCGCCCGAATTCCGGTAAAAGACTTGGGACATCACAACGCATTTTCGGCAAATATCTTTTTCTTATCCGTTATCTTCAGCCCTAAAGCCAAAACAATCTTCCGCTTTGTTTCCGGTCTGCATGTCATCCCGCTTTCTATTCGTGTAATGGTAAGGGGTGAAATATTGGCACTTCTGGAGAGTTCGGCTTTGCTTATCATCAAGGATTCTCTGATTTTTTTGAGGTTGTTTTTGCTCATTTGTTCCGATTCCGCTTCACAAGAGGTTATGATTTCATACACTTACCTTTTGCATTGCAGATCGCATGCCAAAAAAACCGATCGATTGTAATATCATAAATATCAAATGGTTAAATAACTATGAAGGATTCTTTGACGAATGGATTCCGGGAGAGAGATCGAAAATTAGGAAGCAAATATCTTAAAATATATGTAATTTATTTCTCAATTTAAACATCGGAGGAAAACGCTCTCATATTAAGGGATTGCAAAAAT
>CAZQAF010000008.1:27816-48583 GCA_964591175.1 uncultured Desulfobacteraceae bacterium
TGCAAAAATTTTTATAAAAAGACGTCGATTTAATGTTTTATCCGGCATTTATTATTCCAATTGGGACTGAACTTTAAGTTCTTTTTGCAGTCAAACAAGTATTTACTTCTATTGTTTGATCTTCTTTTCCCTGTATTGCAGATAAGAGTTTCGTATTGCCACGTAGGGATCAATGGACGCTTCTTTCAGCGCCTCATATTCGCCGATATGAAAAGAGGTTTGATTGACGAGGTCAACCCCTCTTATGCTCAGCTCCGCCGCCGCAGGTGTAACATAATTGACCGGGTATAGAAATGCGTCCCCGAACATACCAACGAAGTCCCGCAGCGTGGATGGTCCCAAAAGCGGCCACACGATGTAAAATCCATTGCCGATGCCGTATTTGGCAAATGTCTGTCCGAGATCCTCCTCATCAGGAACAGCAAGCTCAGGATATTGGCGGGCCGGATTTCCGAGCCCAAGAATTCCGATGGTGGTGTTGATAAAAAATTTGGTAAGTTCGGAAGCGGCTTCATTTCCTTTTCCTTGTAGGAGGCAGTTGACGAATCGAATCGGCGTCGTCAGATTATGAAAAAAATTTCTCACGCCGTTTCTGAAAATAACCGGTGCAATCGCTCGATACCCTTTGGACAGAGGTTCGAGCAACCAGAGATAAAGCTTGTCATTGATATGGTACACCCCCTTGTTCCAGATATATAAGGGATCCGCCACCTGTACACGCTGCGTCTCAAACTCTTCTTCAAAAAATTCATCTTGTTTGTTATCTGCCTCACCCGGTGGTGAAACGAGGCTATCTTTTTTTTCCGGCGCTGTCTTTGCCGCTTGGTCCATTGTAACATCATTAGATGTCTCATTTAAAGGACGCATTGGCTTGTGCGCACATCCGGCGAACAACAGCATTAAAAGAAAAAGAATCGGCAGCAGATAAAGAAACTGTTTTTTCATCATGTCACTGAGCATCCATTGGATCTACTTTCACTTCGGGACCAAACGGTTTGAATACGACCAACAGTTCGGGCAACAGCGTCAGCGCTGCGATCAAGGCAATCAGCATTGCCAATCCCGTCAACAACCCGAAATAGATGCTGGGTATGAAATTGGACAACACCAGGATTGAAAAACCGATGATAATGGTTACCGACGTATAAAACATGGCATGGCCGATGCTTCCATGGCACCGGTGCAATGTTTTGATATAATCCCGATCCAAACGAAACTCATTGCCGAACCGGTGTATGTAGTGAATGGTATCATCCACGGCAATACCGACACTGATGGACGCAATGGTAATGGTCATCATATCAAGGGGAATATCCAGCCAGCCCATGACGCCAAGAACCACGCCGATGGATAGCAGATTGGGGAAAATGGCGATGAGAGCGATTTTCAACGATCTGAACAAAATCGTAAACATGACCATGAGGGCCAGAATCACAACGCCCAGGGTTTGAATCTGTGACCTGAAAAGGCTTTGCAGCATGTTGTTGTATAATACCATCATTCCGGCTAAATGAACCTGGTTTTTACTCAACCCGAATTTACTTACCAGATCTTTGCGGATCTTTTCCAGCAGTTGATTCCTTTTCAATGTCTTTTCTGAATCCTTGATCCGGATCGAAAAACGGACCTCATTGTGATCGAGGGACACGTACGGCGATAAAACCATGCGTTTAAACCGCTCGGGGAGTTCTCTGTAAAGCAATGCCAGCTCGAAATTGTCAAGGGGTTTATTGTGATTGAGTTGTTCTGTAATTTTCAAAAGCGTCCCCAGTGAAAGTACTTTACCGGTTTGTGGCAACTGGCTAAGATAATTATGAATTTTCATTACAAGATCCATTTTTTCCGACGTAAACCAGTACTTTTTTTCTGTCGACGCTTTATCGAATTCGCTAAACATATCGAATTCATTGCCCTTGTTTTTAGCAGGTGCCGGAGCAGGGAGTGGTTTTGTTGCCCCGGGTGTTTTAAAATCGACAATTACGTCCAAAGGAGTGGTACCGCCCAGGTTTTGATCAATGGTTTTCATGCCCTGATAAATCTCGGTGGTATGTTTAAAGTAATCGATAAAACTGTTTTCAACCGTTAGTCTCGATATACCGACGGCGCTCAGAACAAGAGCGGCACCGCTGATTACCAATATGAGTACACCGTGGGCTTCGGTAAACCTACCCAAAAAAGGCGTCAATGAAAAGTGCGATGTTCTTCCGGTGGGCGGCGTTTCTTTACGCATCAGGACCAATATGCAAGGAAAAAGGAGAAATGTCATGACCAGGGATACCACAATGCCGGCGCTCATCATCCATCCGAAAGTAATCACCGGAAGAATATTGCAAAGCAGCAGCGAACCAAACCCGGCAATTGTGGTCAAACTGGCATACAAGCAGGGTTTGCCCATCAAACTGACCGTGTCGAGGACCAGGTCCCGCTGTGACGCCTCGGGATTTTTAATACATAGTTCACGATAACGCACAATCAGATGAAGGGTAATCGCCAAGGTAATGATAAGCTGCAATGAAATAAAATTAGACGATATAACCGTAACTTCCCAGTCGAACATCCCCAGCAACCCTATCATGGAGACCACTGAAAAGGCGCAGCAAATTATCGGCAATACGATCCATCGAATTTTTCTGAAGATGATGCCCAAGGTAAGGATCATAAAAAACAACACGCCGAAGCCGAATACTTTGAGATCATTTCTGATAAATCCGATCAAATCGTCCGCAATCATACTGACGCCTCCGAGAAAGAGCCTGGCGTCACCACGATAGTGATCCATAATCCGGTGTATTGAAGCGATGTCTTGATGCCGGATCTTTTTCATCAGGTCCCGATGATTTTTAAATTCCTCAACAACTTTTTTGAATTCAAGCGTTTCCTTTGGCGTGAGAGTTCCTGCAGCTTTCTTCTGCCTGAGAGTGTCGCGGGTATCCAGAAGATCCTGGTAAACTTTATCAATGGGGAAGTAGATGAGCAGTGCGGTGGTCTTGAGATCCGGGCTTACCAGAAGATTTCGATACAGCGGACTTTTCTTAAGTTCGATCTTCGCCAGCTTTTTGTCAACCTTTGGGGATTCCAGCGTGGGAAGATCGCCGGTCAATTCTTTGATCGGAATCGGCGGGCTTTCCAAAAGCGGGGCATCCAGTATCGAAAACACCTTCGAAACATGTTTCAGTTTCTTTAGGTCATCGTTCAGACGAGAAAAGTTTCTAAGGGTGGCATCGTCTAAGAGATCCCCTTCCTTCGGGGCATAGGTGATCACCAAATAATCCTGAAGTCCGTACCGGGAATCAATGAGTCGTGAATACTGAAGGGCCTTGTCATTCTCGAGCAGCAGGGTTTCCGCCGATGCATCGAGTCTAAAGTTTTTTGCTTCGTATCCTAAAAAGGAAACCAGCACGACAAGGCAGACAATCACAGTTTTGGGCCGCGTCAAGATAAACTTATCAAAAAACTGTTTGAACGACGAAGACGATGTATTCATATAAAATGTTGAAACAGACGCGTTCGTTTAACGCCAGTTTAAAGCCTGATTATTTATTTTCCGGTTTTTCAAGTTTCAAAAGAAGGTCGTCAATGGTGCCTTTGCTGAGTATGTCGTAGAACTGAGACCGGTATGTTGAAATAAGGCTGACGCCTTCGATCTCGATATCGTAAATTTTATACCCTTTCGGCGACTTGTAAAGCTTATACAACATGCTGTAATTTTTGCTTTTAGATATTACTTTGGTTGGTATCTGTATTTTTCTTCCATTTTGGACGGGTGATCCATAGATTACCCGCTCATTGGTATAAAGGGATAATTTGTCAACGTACGTCGCCTTTAACCGCGCGACAAAAAGATCAACAAATTTTTCCCTGTTTTTTTCCGAAAGTTCCGGCCAGTACTTTCTTCCCAACGCGAGTTTTGCCATGAGATTGAAGTCGAACAGCGGCTCTACGATGGCGGTAACCTGCTTATTTTTCTCCTGTTGAACGAGATCTTTTCTCTGCAATGTGGAAAGTGCGGATTCAATATTCGTTACCAGCAATTCTTTTGCCGCATTTCTGTCATCCGACCAGCCGACCTGGCTGATGAGCAACATCACTACAGCGATACATAAAATTCTTCTCATCGTCATGCCTCTGGTTATCATAATTCTCCCCATTTTCAAACCGATGTTGCGAGATCGCGCAAACTGACTTCGGTGCGTGTGATTGCACTGACTGCACGAATCATGCCACGGATTTAGCTGAAACTCGCCTCAACAAAATATATTCTATGTTTTTAATTGGTTGACCCAATTTTAGATACAACTGCGGTTTTACAATTGAAAGGAAAATCAACTTTTGTCAATATTTTGACAACTTATCAATTGAAAACCGGCTCCGGACATAATTTTCCGGAGTGACCCGATAATTAGGATTATTTCATAAATTCCATATAATCCTGAAAATTTCAAGATTTCTATAATATTCTGTTATGCAGCGATGTCAAGCCTCTCGTAAAAAAGGCCGCTGTTTTGACTCCTTACGAGATCATCAGGTTTTATGCTGCCATTTTTAAAAAGATTTGGCGATGGGGGTGTCTTCATCAAACTTCTCCGGAACAAGGCGGGAGTGTCCGGCGGCACCGATCCTGCTAATCGGGCATTTCGACAAGCTGCAGGATATGCGTTCGCTGTATGGGCTCAATTACCGGCTGTATTTCCCCATTAACTGTACCTGGCCGACAATATGATTTTCCATCGCGTTGAGGAGCTGTTTTTTTGTGGCACCTGGAGGCAGGTTCAGTAAGGTGTCAAGGGCGTATAATTTGAAATAATATCGATGGGTACCTCCTGGCGGGCAGGGACCGCCGTAACCGATCCGTCGAAAATCATTGATCCCCTGAATCCCGCCGATTTCCGGGCGATCATTGGCGCCGATATTTTCAGGGACGCCCTGTGCCGCTGACGGAATATCATAATAGACCCAGTGCACCCATGTGCCCATTGGTGCATCCGGATCGTCACAGATGAGCGCAAGGCTCTTTGTTTCTTCCGGTATCGAGTCCCATTTTAAAGGTGGGGACAGATCGGTTCCGTCGCAGGTGTATTTTTCAGGGATCATTCCGCCTTCATCAAATGCCGGGCTTGTCAGTTTCATGATTCCTCCTTCTGCGTTTGCATAAGAAAAGGTTAAAAAAATAATACCAATGAAGAATAACAACCAGGAAATTAAAGTGATTTTATCTCTCATCGTTTGATCCTCCAAGTTTCGCATCATGGGGAAAGCAAATCAAGCGTTTTTAGTGACGAACGCCGCAATTTGTTTTTCATGCCAATATTCACCGCTCGATCTGAAATCGATAAAACCCACATGCCCCCCGTGTCTCGGCATTTCAAAATAAAGGTGGCGGCTGTTCTTTGCTTCTTCAACGGGATAACACTGCCTACCTAAAAAGGGGTCATCCCGAGCACTGATCAACAGCACCGGAATATTGATTCCGGGAAGAAATTGCCGGCAACTGCATCGGGTCCAGTAATCCTTCGCACTTGAAAATCCGTGAATGGGCGCCGTATATCTGTCGTCAAAATCTTTGAACGTTCGAATCAAATGATAGTTTGCGTCATCAATGTCATTGGGCATCAGACGCATCTTTATGCGTATCTTGTCATGAAACATCATTAAAAAACGCTTCATATAGAGGATATTGGATGGCTGCGCAAGTTTATTGGCACAGGATTCCAGATCACAGGGCACTGAAACAGCCGCGGCGCATTTAATCAGCGAAGATATCGGGTATTTTTTCTCTCCCAGATACATCAGGGTTAAATTGCCCCCTACACTGAAACCGACCAATGAAATACGAGCATAATGATAATGATCGATCACGTGATTGACAACGGTATGAAGATCCTCTGTTGCGCCGCAGTGATAGGACCTAAGAAGACGATTGGGCTGGCCGCTGCACCCGCGGAAGTTAAACGCGACGGCATCCCATCCTCTGCTGTTGAATGCGCGAATCATGCCGAGCATATATGAACGCCGGGAATGGCCCTCCAGACCGTGCAATACAATGCCCACTTTGTCTCCGCCAACCCGGGACCAGTCCAGATCAATAAAATCATGATCCGGGGTAGATATCCGTTCCCGAACATAGCTGATGTTTCTGACCTTTCTAAAAAGGGGCGGATAGATGGTCTGAATATGCGCGTTTTTGAATAACCTCCGAGGCTTGTAATCCGATGCTGAAATTAACGGCATTTTAAAAATACTCCGGCATGATGATTTCACATTGAATCTGTATTTTTGGCATGATAGGGAAAATTGATCAAGCAACTTTTGATGGCCGTGATTCCGTATGTGTTTTCCTGTTTCACGCTATACATGTGCCAATTGGAGATTATACAATGAAGAACGATAAACAAACCTGCCCCTGGCCAAAAGGAGATCCGCTTTTGATACAATATCATGATAAAGAATGGGGGGTTCCTTTGCATAACGACAAAAAACTCTTTGAATTTCTGATCCTCGAAGGATTCCAGGCAGGATTGAGCTGGCTGACGATTTTGAAAAAAAGAGAAAATTTCCGGAAGGCGTTTGACAATTTTGATTTCAATAAAATGGCAGCATATGATCGGCAAAAGAAAAATTCCCTGTTAAAGGACGGCGGCATCATCCGCAACAGATTAAAAATTGAAAGCGCGATTAGCAATGCAAAGGCGTTTATTGACGTCAGAAAAGAATTCGGGACCTTTAACAAATACATATGGAAATTTACCGACAACACGCCGATCCGAAATGGATTCGAATCCTTAAAAGAAATTCCCGCAAGAACAGAGCTGTCCGATCTTATCAGCAAGGATTTAAAAAAAAGGGGATTTAAGTTCGTCGGATCAACTATTGTCTATGCGCACATGCAGGCCACCGGGATGGTGAATGACCATATTAAAAGTTGCTTCAGGTACAAAGAGATTATCGAAAAGTTCTGAAATTAATTTTTTCATGCTTTTTTCCACATCCCGACATGATTCGCCGATATGGAATTCAAAAGGTCTTTTTGTGCAATATTCTATAATTATTAGATATATTCTGTCCGAAAGCGACAATAAAAATAGTTAGGCGGAAAAAAATTGCATCACCATCTCGTGAAACTCATCGGCGCATTCCAGATGAATGAGATGACCGGCATCGGCAAAAGACTTTACCACTGCGTCGGGAATTTGGTTCGAAAGCAAAAACCCGTTTTCGGGCGGCACCAGTTTGTCCTTTTCTGCCGTGAGGATCAAGGTGGGGACGTGTATCTTATGGATGCGGCCGCAGGCATCGAAGCCGGCGATGGCACCGAGCTGTCGTTTGAGGGCGTAATCCGGCTGAAAAGGCGCCCCCAGCTCCCGTTCCCTGTAACGGTCCAAGGCAGCCGATCCTTTTTTCAAAAACCGAGGCGTGGCCAACAGCAAAAGATTTTTGTCGAAGATCCCTTCCGGTGAAAGCCCTGCGTTATCGGCAAATTGTTTGATAAGATTCGGATCCGGCGGTATCCGCCGGCTGACGCCGCAGTGGGTGCTTCCAAGGACTAGGCGGCGGACCCGGGTCGAATGTCTCAAAGCCAATTCCTGGGCAATCATGCCGCCCATGGAAAGGCCCACGACACCGGCGTGTTTCACTCCGGCCGCATCCAGAACAGCCGCGGCATGATCCGCCATTTCCGCCATCGTGTAAGGACGGTCCGGCATGCTGGAACGGCCGGCGCCGATGTTGTCAAAGACAATGACACGAAAATAAGGAGACCATGCCGCGATACTCTCTTCCCAGGTCCACGTGCCGCCGCCGACCCCGCTGATCAACAGCAGCGGCTCTTTTTCCCCGTAACTTTCCCAATGGATCTTCAGGTCATTAAAAATTGTTTCGGACAATTTGCACCTCCTGATATTTTACTCCGCTTGACATGCAATAAACTGATATTAAATTAAGTATATCAAATTTTACATCATTGATCATATGAAAAAACTCCCTTCCCTTGCACCCCAAGTTATCATGAGGTTCGGAGAATACAAACCAAAAGGAGGATTTTATGGGAGACATCGTTCATACGTCACGCATCACCATTACCAGAGAGCACGGGCCCACCCGGAAAGCCGAAATCGAAGGGTTTAACGAACCGGTATATTACGGCATCCACGGCGGCATTAAAAATTTCTACAAAATCGAGCCGGAAAAGGAACACGCTGCGACCTTGGACCACATTGTCGGCGCCGTCGGCGGCTGAATGATGGGTACACTGGCCGCGGTGTTGGCCGGCAAAAAGATCAAAACCTTTAAAGATCTATACAAAGCCGTCGTAACCGGCGATATCGAAAATGTCGACGGTGTCTTGAAAATAAAACACATCAACGTTGAGTATCACCTGAAACTTCCCAGGGAAAAAAGACAAGATGCTTCGGAAGCACTGGAAAATTACATCACATCATGCCCTGCAGCCCAGAGCGTGATCGGCTGCATTGATATCACCCATGAACTTTTGATGGAGGATTTACCGGCATAATGGAGAATTTTCAGGTTATATACTCAAGTATGTCGAGGACTTGAGACGAGAGCTTAACGCCGATATCGGATGAAAAGACTTTTTTGAGATGGCTTCTAAATTTTTCTGCTGTCATAAGCCCAATTCAGTAAAGCCTGTCTCTGCTTCGGCCGGCAACTCACATCTTTCTCTTTGCAGTGCTTTCTGATCTGAGCAATATGACGTTTCATCGCTTTCCAACGCTTGACCTGGCGCGCATCATCCGGGCATCTTCTGCCCATGTAGTATCTGCAATACCATTGAAACCATCCCCTGGGATCTTCATGGTAGATCCAGCCTTTTTCCTGCCATACGGATAACGGCTGGGACGCATTGATGCCAAAGTAATTCAACTCGGGATCATGGCGTTCATGACACAGCTTTGCATCCGTATACCAGTCTTTGGGAAACTCATTTCTGCAATCGGTCATATACTTGCCGCCGAAAACCCCCATCTCAAGCATCTGCCCTGGCGTTACGTCAGGAGTGAAATCCAAGTGGAAGTTCTTTCCCACAGGCGCTGTCAAATAATACGTATAGTTTGTCTGCATCAGGTCGTTGACGATGACCTTCCGCCATTTCATCATTCACCTCCCCAATTCTCGACATCCGTTTTCTGACCTCGGACCTCCGGCCCTTCCACCAACCTTCCAACCTTCTTACCTTCTCACCTTCTGCCCTTAAGACCTCTGCTTGCCCGGCGTAGCTCGGAGAGCGAAGACGGGACCTCTGGCTTTTAGAGCGCCTTTTCCCCGGCCTTTAGTTTCTTTGCTATCTTTGCGACATGCTCTCCCTGGTAGCGGGCACCGGCAATTTCAGTTTCGCCGGGCATTCGGCTCCCATCGGCCCCGGCGATGGTCGACGCACCATAAGGCGAGCAACCACTGATTTCATTCATGGTCATTTGTCCCTGAAATGAATACGGCAGCCCGACAATGATCATACCCTGATGAAGCAGCGTGATATGAAAACTCAAAATCGTTGATTCCTGACCGCCGTGCTGGGTGTTTGAGCTCGACATAACGCTTCCTACCTTTCCGACCAACGATCCGTTCATCCACAACTGTCCGGTGGCATC
This sequence comes from uncultured Desulfobacteraceae bacterium, assembly GCA_964591175.1. GTDB lineage: Bacteria > Desulfobacterota > Desulfobacteria > Desulfobacterales > UBA11574 > UBA11574. The sequence goes on from CAZQAF010000008.1 coordinate 37,422, forward strand.
GAGGAATTGTCTCATCTGCCCGCACATGTTTCCGAAACGGGTCGGCGTTCCAAAAATAACGGCGTCCGCTTCGGCAAGCTGATCCACGCTGCATACCGGCACATGAGACTGTTGTTTCTGAACGTCAATCGCTCCCATTTGCTCCAGCACGTCATTGGGGAGCGTCTCCGGAACCCTGCACAATTGAGCTTCCACGCCGGCTACCGCGCGTACACCTTCAGCGGCAGCTTCAGCGAGCTTGTATATGTGACCATACATTGAGTAATAAACGATCAATACATTTACTTTCATTTTGTCCTCCTTTCTTTCGTTATAGAGAACGAGAGATGAGTTGCATCCTTCGGTAGAGAAAATAAAACGAAGATCTTCCGCGTGGATTTCTAAAGATCATGACCGAATCTCTTCGGGGGAGCATACCCCCTGAACACATACGGATTGAACAACCTATCGCTATACCTCTTCCGACAAATCAATCCATTTCCCTTTCGTGAGCGCTTCCAAATCCATAGGTTCAAGCTTAAAAACCGCAAAAGGCGTGCCGGCCGCCGCCCAGATGACATCATATTTTTTAAGATCCGGATCCAATATGGTTTCCAGGGGTTCGATATGACCTGCCGGCGGCACGCCGCCGATGGCATATCCGACCCTTTCTTTCACATAGGTTCCGTCAGCTCTGCCAAGTTTTAAGCCCGTTGATTTTTGTATTTTCATGACATCGACTCGATTTGAGCCGGATGCGATGACGAGGACCGGACGGTCGGTTTCCATATCCTTAAACACCAGCGATTTTGCGATTTGAGACACCAAACATCCAATACTATCCGCAGCCTCTTTCGCGGTCCTTGTTGAACCGGGAAGCGCTTTAACTTCAAAGGAAAAGCCCCTGGCATGAAGAAAATCCTGTACCCGTTTTGCACTGCCGCTCAGTTCTGCTGTCATAAGTCTATTCCTTTTTCTAAGTTCTTAATATCCACAATAATACTTTATTTCATCTTTTCTACCGTGTTTCCGTATTTGCCGATGCCACTATCTAATAACATTATGTCGATATCTGATTTTTTCAAGGTTATTCTCAGCATTTTGCACGGGGTATACCGCCACAAAAATTTTATAATGGGGATAGTTCGCCATGCGTTCGAGGATGCGCTCAGCGTCTCGCAGAGAAAGAAACTTGTCCGTCATCCGAATCCGGTTGCGCATAGAGGCGGAGTATCTTTTAAAGATTTTCTCTGCAAACCGGTATATTCGGCGCTACAAGGACAATTCCTGAGGCACCCAGTATACCCCTTTACCAAGGAAGCCGACGGGCACGGTGTTGCCGATTCTCAGATTTGCAGATATGGCTTTGGCTTCTCGCCGTGAAAGATAGGTTTTCAGGTTTTTCCCGCCATTATGGGCGAGGGTCACCTCAACGATCCCGCTGCCGTTCATCAGGTAAACATCGGAAATGCTCAGGCTTCCCTGCCAAACATAATCCTGCGGATCTCCATCTGGAAAGAGTTCGATGCTCCAGCCCGGCAGGGTCAGACAGATCCGCTCGGGCAGATCGTCTTTGCCGGCGGAAAGCCGAGCCAGATCCACATCCCCCATCACCGTCACAAGCCGGTTATCCTCGACCGTTGCCGTGATCAGGTTCTCGATGCCCACCAGTTCGGCGACGCTGCGGCTGTTGGGATGTCTGCACACCTCTTCCAGTGCCCCATTCTGCAAGATCCGCCCGTCTTTCATTACGGCCAGTTGATCGGCCAGGAAAAAGGCTTCCGCGAGATCGTGCGTGATGTGAACAATCGTTACTCCGAGCTGGGTGTGAATCCTTTTCAATTCGTTTTGAATGCGGCTGCGGGTAACACGGTCAAGGGCGCTCAGCGGTTCATCGAGGAGCAGCACATAAGGCTCCATCACCAATGCCCGGGCCAGGGCCACACGCTGGCGCTCTCCTCCGGAAAGCCGGCTGGGCCGCCTTTTGAGCAAATGTCCGATTTCAAGAAAGTCTGCCATTTCTTCAACAACCCCTTTGATTTTGCGTTCCGGGGTACCTTTCAGATGCAGACCAAAGGCAATGTTCCGTAAAACCGTGAGATGCGGAAACAGGACATAATCCTGATATACGATTCCCAGATGCCTTTTTTCGGGTGCCAGTCGGGTGGCATCGAGGCCCTTGATATGGATGCGTCCGCTGGTGGGCTTGTGTACGCCGGCGATGGTTTCGAGGAGGACGGTTTTCCCCGTGCCCGTGGAGCCAAGAAGCGTCAGGTAGGTTCCGGCCTTGACATGGAGGGAGACATCACGGAGCTGAAATTCGCCCAGCCTGACATCAATCCCTTCAAGTCTGAGCATCTATACCTCCTTTTGTTCTCTTGCGAGCCAGCGCAATCCGGAGAAAATGAGAAGACAAAGGAGGATCAGAATCACTGCTACGGGGCTTGCATATTTGAGCCCGTAATTCTCCAATCGTTCCCAAATCAGAACCGGGGCGATCATCGGGTGGTACGCCAACACGATGACTGCTCCGAATTCGGCAATTCCCCGGGCCCACATCATAATCGCACCCGAGAGTATTGATCGCCAGCAAAGCGCCAGGCTGACCTTGAAAAACGCCTGCCACGGTGAAGCCCCGAGGGTCCGGGCGACGCGTTCCAGCCGGGGATCGACGCTCAGAAATCCATCCCGGGCCGCATTGACCAGAAATGGCAGCGATACGAATGCCATGGCAAGACTGATTCCCGGCACCGTACCCATAAAACTGATGCCAAGCAGACCAAAGGCCTTGCCCAGAAAAAATTCACGTCCATATACCATCAACAGGGCAATGCCGGCAGCGGTGTGGGGAATCATCACCGGCAGGTCGACGATGCCCTGGACAATGCTCTTTCCCGGAAAGCGCCAGCGGGCCAGGGCATAAGCCAGCGGAACGCCGAACAGAATACAACTCAGGGTTGCCCACAAGGCTGCCCGCAGGGTCAGCAGGATCGATTGGATGACCTCCGGATCGCTAATCGTGGACCGCAAGACCCCCGGTTCCGCGCTCACGACCATCCTGGCCAGAGGGATCACGATGATCAGAACCAAAATCCCGCTCAGTCCGGATATAACGATCTTAAAATTCTTCATTGAGTCAGCTGCTTTATGACGGGCGGCAGATGAGCCGCGTCTCCCGACAGTTTTGCCGGATAAATTGAATGCTGTCCGTTTTTCTCCATGACGTCACGTCCCTGGGGTCCCAGGACAAACGCCAGAAATTTGACTGCCCACGCTTTGTTCGGTGCATTGGAAGGGATCGTTATGCCGTAAACCATGGGCGCGCCTTTCTTTTCAATAAAGGTACCGGGTTTTTTACCCGAAATCTTGATGCTGGCCTGTTTGTAAAAGTCTGACCAGGCGAGCGACCCCAGGTTGATTTGATCCGGAAGCGTGACAAACGGCATATGATGCTGCTCACAGACGGACTTGTAGATAAACAGATAGTCGAGCTGGCCCGCTTCCACAAGAGGGATCAGATCCGTCTCTTTGGGTCGAACGTTCTGCAATGGGCAACCGGCGACCAGTTTTTTGTAAAGTCCCGGTACCTTATAGTATTTTTCGGCCAACTGCCAAACGAGCTGGCTTCTATACCCGGCCGGATCGGCGTTGGGATCGGAATGGCCGTATTCCACCCCTTTTTTCAGGAGGATTTCGTACCAGTTCTTGCCGTTGATCTTTTTGGCATATTTTGAATTCGGCCGATACATGATGGCCATCTCATTGGTGGCAAAGTGGATATCCCAGGATGCATAGTCAGGAATCAACAGAGAATCGATAACGGAATAATCAGCCGAGGCCATGATATCGCATTGTCTTTTCAGATCCGTGATCTTTCTGGCACAAATCCGGGACCCTGCCGCCTCCCTGAGCACCTGTACATTCGGGTATTTTTTGTTGAAGGCTTCTGCCATTTGTTTAAAGGGAATGGACAGAGAACCGGCGTGAAAAATAATCACTTTCCCCTGGTTTTGAGCCGAAGATGGAAAAGCAAAAAAGCCTGTGCAGACAAAACTGACCAACAGAAACAGCATCGATTTTTTTAAGAATCCTGTTTTCTTCATCATCTCTCCTTCATCAATTCCGATACATGTAAGAAAGACCATAGATTTGTGCGGAGCAGTTTCCATGCTCCCTAGCCCCAATACCTCGATGCGTTGTCTTTATTCCGACACTTTACCGTATGGTTCAGGGCAAACCGCGATCTGTTATATCAATCCAACCATAACAAACCCTACCCGGCCCCCGGCCGGTTGTCAAGAAAAGTTGTTTGCCCTCACAGGCCAAAGATAAAATTCTGATAACGGTTTGTGACCGACTCCGACGGCGCCGTCTATCATATATAAAACCCATGCATAATCCGTGTCATACATGCTTGTTGTCGAAGACCAATAAAAATCCTGCACGTCAACAAATTGATGATCAACCGGCAACGCCGGCGAATGCCGGCCCATATCAGTAAGACTTTCCAATTCGACAATATTTGGGACCCGCCAGTCATTGTAACCATATTTCCATTCTCTGTTCATCTGTAATACAATATCAAAAGCCGTGTTCCAATCCACCGTGTCGGTATAAACATTTGCGTTCTTCATCCAGGTTAAGTCTGTCGCATTGTCCACTATAAAATCCGCATTTTCTGTAAAACGATGCCTGTTGAAACACAAACCCGACTGAAATTCGCCATCTTGACCTGTGTTATGGCAATCGATGATACCACCACGTTCACTGAAACAATTCTGTTGTCCGGTCTGAAATATCCGGCTGTTGTTATGACTTTTTGAACTGCGGACTGGCCAAACCATATAAGAGCCGTATTTCATTCCTTTATACACCCTTGCTCCCCCTAAATGAATATACCAGGCCTGGTCCGGAAGTCTGGCACAACTGGTCGACGTCCAATAATAGCCGGTAAACACATTAACGAAAGGGTGGAAGGGCGGGAGGCTTGGATTAATTGTTTCATGGTGTATGATGCTATACAATTCTTTGCGATTGGGCAGTTTCCAGTCGCTGTAACCGTATAGCGCTGAATGATTCAAATCTTTAATAAAAGTCAATGCCTCATTCCATGTCATTGGAAAATCCGACAGAGAAGCATTTTTCGTCCACATTAGTTCTGTTTGTTCGTCTAATACAACCTGGTCCTGTTCTTCAAATCGACTCATATCGGCCTTTGAGAATGATAACATGAAGGGGTAACTTTAGTCCCTATGTCACTCAAATTTGCTTGAATGGCTGTCCCAAATTGTTCGCCGAAAACCCAGTGGTTAAGAATCCGACGCTGCTTTCTCCTGGGGCCTCTGCCTGCAAAGGAAAAGGTTTATGGCCTTCATGCTCATCACTACTTCGCGGTTTTGGTTTATCACTTCGATGAAGGAGCGGACCACACCACGATCCGGCTTGGAGCGCGAGCGTTTCCTTTCCAAAACAGTAACGCGGATGGATAGCGCGTCGCCGGGACGCACAGGTATTTTCCAGCGCAGCTCGTCGACACCGGGTGAACCCAGGCTTGCCACTTTCGAAAGATAGTGGTCGGCGAAAAGCCGCATCATCAAGCCGGCAGTGTGCCAACCGCTGGCGATCAAGCCGCCGTAGACGGTACTCTTCGCAAGTTCAGGGTCCGTGTGGAACACTTGCGGGTCGAACCGCCGGGCAAAAGCGATCACTTCATCCTGCTCCACTGCGATAGAACCGAACTCGTGGACCGAGTCAAGGACGTAATCTTCAAAGTAGCGACTTTCAACGGGGACGGTAAAAGTAACGTTGCTCATAGCTCTCCTTATAAAAACATGGTTTTTAATCTCGGCTCAGTATAACCGATAGGCGCCAGTCATAGTGGGCTCACGTGGGCGTAGCCTGCTGAGGTAAAGCATAACGAATTGCCGGGCAGGTGTAGAAATTTGTTCAATTATGCGCCATCATGATCCTTAAATCTGATGGCGCTGTTTTAACTTGCCGGTTCTTTTATATATTCTTTGCCCCGTTTGGCCCTTGATTTCATTATTTTTTCATTTACGAAGATCAGGATTAGAAAAGAGCTGCCGATGAGCGCAAATATAAAACTGTGCCGGAAAGTATCTTGAAAAGCAAAGCTCAGGGCTTGTAAGTTCTGCACCTTGCCAAAGAAAACTTGGGCCTTCCCGACGGCGGCATCGTGGGTAAACATCGAGGAAAACCGCGGGATGATCGAATCTAAAAATCGACGGACATACCCATAGTTTTGCATGATGCCGATCCCTTCGAGATGTATCGCCAGGCTCTTTTCCAGTATGTTCGTCGCAACAGCCGTGCCAAGGGCTCCGCCCACAAACCGAAGATAATGCATCAGGCTTACCCCCAGTGCGGTCTTATCACCCAGACGTCCCAGGGCCATGGCGGAAAGCGGTGCAAAAAAACAACCCATGCCGATACCCAGCGGTATGGTGACAATGGCGGCCCTGACGGACGGGGTGTAGTAGTTCAACGAAGGAATGAAATACCAGCAGGTAAAGAGGAAAATCACGCAACTTAGCGCCAGGACAGGCTGTGGACCAAACCGGTCGCTCAGTATGCCGGCGCCTGGAGAAAAGATGGCGATAAACATGGCAAAGGCCAGCATGTGAAGTCCGGTGTCAAATGTCCCGAGATGCTTTAAATTTTCGTAAAAAAGAGGGAGAAGATATAAGAATTGATAGATGCACAGTCCCATGACGAAAAAATAAAACCCCATGGACAGCATGTATGTCCTGTTTTTTAAAATAGCCGGGTCGATGAGCCGGTTGTCGGCGGATATCTCCGAAATCATAAACAGCATCAAAGCCATGGCAGCGCCCAGGGCGAGCGAGCCGATGGTGGTTGACTGCAGCCAGCCGAGCTGTTGTCCCTTTGACAGAACGATCAGGAGGAAAACCGTAAAGATCCCCATAAAAAGATAACTGATGAAATTAAATTTAGGGCGCCCTTGATGTGTCATCATCAGGGGTAAAAAGGAAAGGGCGGCAACAAAATTCAACGCACCCACCGGCAGGTTGATATAAAACACCCATCGCCAGCTCAAATTCTGGGTAATCCATCCGCCGACGGTCGGTCCCAGCGACGGTGCGAAACTCACGCCCATGGCATAGATGCCCATGGCCAGTCCCTGTTTTTCCGGAGGATAAATCGAAAATAAGATGGTTTGGGCCGATGCCATGATAAACGCTTCGCCGATCCCCTGCAGGCTGCGGGCAGCGATCATGTTCCCCAGGGTCCCGGCCATGCCGCAAAGGGTGCTCGAAAGGGTAAACAGAGCAAGCCCGGTCGCAAAAAGACGCTTGAGCCCGACCACATGGGTGAGATTGTGCGTCAGCAAAAGTGCAACCGCCGCGGCGGTCATGTAGGACGTGATGACCCATTGGATGCCGTAAAGGTCTGTGGAAAGCGGGCCGATCATTTTGGGAATCACGACGACCACAATGGTCGTGTCCAAAATGGCCATGAAGGCACCGGTCATGACGATAATCGTCAGAAAGGTCCGCCGGCCGCGAGAAATGGTGCGATATATCGGAAGATCTGTTGACGGTGCCTCCATCAAACCCCTTCCCGCCGGATTTCCACTTCCCCGCTCAAACCGACCTGCAGCACACTGATATCACCTTGGGTAATATCGATGCGAATCGGTATGCGCTGTGCCACCTTGGTGAATTCCCCCGCGGATATATCGCGGGGCGCAAGGGCAAATGTTGCAGCGGAGGCCGGAAGCACCTGCCGAACGACACCCTTGTATTTTTGATTCGGATAAGCATCGACCGTTATGTTGACGGTGTCGCCCGGGATGACGCCTTTGAGCTTGTTTTCTTCCAGCAGCGCAACCACATATAGACTTTTCGGATCCAGCACGGCATAAATCGCACTCGTCGGAGAAACAATATCGCCGGGGCTGACATACTGTTTTGCCACCCGGCCGTCAATGCTGCTTCTGAGCGAACATGCGGCAATATTTCTCTTTTCGTTGTCCAAGGCCGCAGAAAGTCCCTTTATCGATTCGGACAATGCCTGGATGGATTGCCGTACCTCCTCGATCTGCGTTTGTTTAGCTTCGGCCAGCAAAACATCGAGCCGGGCTGAATTTATCGATGCTTCAATTGCGGTGGCATTTTCTATGACCGCCTTTTTTTCGGCACCCTGGACGGAAAGCTGGGTGCTGATGTCTTCAGCCTTTTGTTTTGCAACGACTTTTGCCTTGTAAAGCGTCTCAAAACGCTTCCGATCCCGCGCCAGCTGATCAATGAGCGCCTGTATGCTCGCGGCTTTTGCATTCATGGCCTTTTTTTGTTTTTTGAGCTGATCCACCCTGGCAGCGGCGATTTTTATATTCAACGCAGTCTCTTTTTGAAGCCGCGTAAGCAGCAGCTTTTGTTCCTCCTGTTTTTTATGCGTTGCCAGAATTTCCGATTCCAGGCGCTTGGCTTCGAGACGATAGGGGACATCATCGATTCGCGCAATAATCTCATCCTTTTGAACCGGGTCGCCCTCTTTTTTCTCCATTTTGAGTATCCGGCCGCTGACCCGGTCAAATCCAAGGGTTGCCAGGGAATCGGTCTTGATAAAAACCGCATCTGAAACAGCGTAACGTAATCTGAAATGAATATACCACACCAGCAACACTACCAGAACAACAACGCCGGCCGTCAAAAGAACCACCGCAACGGTTTTTCCTTTTTGGCCGGCATTTGAGGATTGACTCATGTTGACTGCTCTCCTTGATGCATTTTAATGCCGGAAAAAACAAAAAATGAATATTGAACAAACGTTCGATTGGTTAATATGAAACACGTTCCGTTTCTGTCAAGGGCTTTTTTGAGTGAACCGCAACGGGTTCGAAAACTTTTCGCAGTATCTGTAAACGCACCCCTTTACGATTTCTTATGGGACTATGGACCGGAAACAGACCCGTCGGTTTGCAGCGTATATGCCCTCGTCGTGCCCCTGAAGGTAAACGTCGGATCTGTCAGTTGAATGACGTCTTTGTGATCAATGATCGTCGGATTACCGTTGACTTGGGAATTGGCACTGAGTTTACCCATGGCCTGGAGCTGGGCCCTGGAAATTCGGGTGGCGCTGGTCTGGTCGTCGGCAAAATAGGCCATCGCCGTATCCCAAAAGTTTTTGGCTGCGGCAATGGCTGCCGAATCCTGTCCCTTGGTCCGGTAGGATAAATATGCGGGAATGGCAATAGCAGCCAGAATACCGATAATCGCGATAACAATCATCACCTCAATCAGCGTAAAACCCTTTTGATCATTTCGTCTCAATTTCCGCAACATATTCCCCTCCCTTCCCTCTCGAATTTTCCGCAGGATTTACCCTTTTATCTCATTGATCCTGTCTGTCAGTTCGGGAATAAAATCAAGGATGTCATCCACAATGCCCACATCCGCGGCTTGGAAAATCGGTGCTTTCGGGTTTTTATTGACAGCGACGATAAACGGCGCGCCCTTGATGCCGCCAAGGTGCTGGAAGGCGCCGCTGATGCCCAGCGCCAGGTAGACTTTCGGCTTGACGGTTTGCCCCGATGTTCCGACCTGCCGGGATTTCTCCAGCCATTTTGCATCCACAATGGGTCTCGAACACGATACATCCGCACCCATGGCCTTGGCCAGATCGAATACGATTTCCAGGTTGTCCTGGTCTTCGATCCCTCTTCCCACGGATACCAGAACATCCGACTTGGCGATATCGACATCCCCGACCTCGGCCGCGACAACTTCCAGATATCGGCGGGCATTGCCCGGGACACCGCCCGCCAGGGCCTCGGCGCTTTTGTCGACGATTTGGGTATCCTTGGTTCGGTTCTCATCGGCTTTGAATGATCCCGGTCGAACGGTAATCACAACGCCGTTGGAAACATCGCAAAGGACACGGGTACTGACCTGGCCGAGAAATTCTTCACGAACTGCTTTGAGCTTCCCGTTTTCAATGCCTTCTAAACCAATGACATCCGGAAGATACGCGGCATCCAGTTTGACGGAAAGGCCCGGCGCCAGATCCATTCCAAAATGTTCGTGGGGGATCAGTATGATGCTTTCATTCGGCAAAATACGGACCAGCGCCGGCCGGAGCACCTCTGCATTGACATACGCCAAGGCTTCGCCGTCGATTTTCCAGACCTCGTCAAAACGCGGCGCCATATTCCGGCACACAGTATCGAGCTCGGCGCCGGAACCTGCAACAATGGCCGTAATCGAAGCATCCGGATTCAACGCTCCGGCAGCGGTAATCAATTCCAGGGCCGTATCATCCGCCGTCCCGTCTTTGTGAAGAATATATGCGAAAATCTGTTGAGCCATTATTTGATCCCTCCTTTGGCCTTTAAGAGTTCGATAAGTTTGTCGATGATTTCGTCGGTGCTTCCTTCCAGGATTTCCGCCCCCTCACCGGGTTCAGGCACAAAATAATCGATCCGCTTTGTTCGCGCCGCAGATGCGCCGACAGCATCCGCCCCAATGCCGAGATCTTTGGCGGTGTGAACCGGGATGTCAAGGGAGGCGACTTTTCGGATTCCGCGAATACCTACATACCGGGGTTCATTGATGCCGGTCTGAATCGAAAGGACACACGGCAGATCGATCTCATTCATCTCCTGATTTCCACCGGCGATTTCACGGCCGACTTTGATTGTTTTTTCATCCACAACTTCTATTAAATTGACCAGCGACGCATAGGGCCGGTCGAGCATTGCAGCCAGCATACCGCCAACCTGACCGGACCCGTCATCGGCCTGGGCTCCGGTCAGAATCAGATCATAGTTGCCCTTTTCAACTTCGGCCTTTAAAACAGCGGCGGTTCCCTTCCCGTCAGAGCCGGTGAACGCTTCGTCCGAAAGGAGGATACCGTGATCAGCGCCCATGGCCATCTCCCTTCGGACAACCTCCTCGCCTTCCTCGTCGCCGACGGTCACAACGGTAACGCTGCCGCCGACCTTGTCCCGAATCTGAATGGCCTCTTCGACCGCATAATTATCCCACTCGTTGACGGAATATACCAGGTCCTCCCGTTCGATATCCGTCCCGTCCCTGTTCACCTCTATTTCGTTTTCCGAAGTATCCGGAACCCGCTTGATGCATACCAAGATTTCCATAGTATCCCTCCAATATAAGTAGTTGCTTCTTAACCGAATTTGC
>CAZQAF010000008.1:48683-78755 GCA_964591175.1 uncultured Desulfobacteraceae bacterium
CAAGATTTCCATAGTATCCCTCCAATATAAGTAGTTGCTTCTTAACCGAATTTGCGACTTTACGACCTTATCATTTAAAATCCGAAATCCGAAGCACGAAATCCGAAATAAATTCTAAATTCTAATGCTCAAATCATCAATACGCATGAATACCGAATGTCCGGTTTTGAAAATTAGACCCTTTGTTATTCGGATTTCTTTTGCGCTTCGAATTCCGATATTCGGATTTATCCTGAAACCAACGTTTCGATCTTCAATCAACCATCGACAATCATCAATCATCAATCAAATGCCGGCCGACCAGTTCCACAAGATCAATCGCCTCCATCTCCCCTTCCAGGCCGCTGGTCTTAATGGCATCTTCAATATTGACCATGCAAAACGGACAGGCCGTGACAATCACGTTTGCTCCGGCGGCCTTGGCCATTTCAACCCTGACCTGGCCCATCCTTTTTTCCTCGATGGGCTCGTAAAACAGCATCAGCCCCCCGCCGCCGCAGCAAAACGACCGGTCCCTGCATCTTCCGGTCATTTCAACCCGGTGAATACCGGGAATCGAATCGATGACTTCCCGGGGATCATCGTAAAGGTCGTTGTGCCGGCCAAGATAGCACGGATCATGATACGTATAGATTTTTTCTGAATCTTCAACAGGCTTTAACCGCAGATCACCTGATTTTAAGCTTTTCAGGATGGTTCGGCTGATATGCTCCACCGGCGGAATGTCCGTGTAGTCGTGCGCCAATGCATTGAACGCATGAGGGTCTGCCGTTACGATACGCGCCGCACCGGTATTGATGATGGCCTCTGTATTGCGACCCCTTAAGTCTAAAAAGAGCATCTCCTCACCGAACCGCCTGACTTCATGGCCGCTGTCCCTTTCATCAGGCCCCAGTATGCCGAAATCGACACCTGCGGCAAAAAGCACCTTTGCCGATGCGCGGCCGATTTCCTGGATCCGGTCATCATAGGATGTAATGCTGTCGACAAAATAGAGGGTGTCGGCGGTCTCTTTCTTCCCCAGAATTTTTATGTTGACATCTTCCGGTAAATCCTTGGTCCAGTCTGCGCGCTTTTTCTCCATTTTGCCGTAGGGATTACCGCGTTTTTCAAGGGCTCCCAGCGGCTTTTGCAAGGATTGCGGCACCATGCCCTCTTCCACCAATCCGCGCCTTACATCGACGATTTTATCGATATATTCGATCAAAACAGGACACTCCTGTTCGCAGGCGCCGCAGGTGGTACACGACCAGACTTCGTCCTCTTCCAGCACATTGCCGATAAACGGATCCACATCCACCGGTTTACCCCTGAGCGGATATTTATTGAATGAATAGTTGCGGCATTTCACAGAAATGAATCGCGGAGAAAGCGGGCGTCCCACGGCATTGGCCGGGCAGTTGTCCGAACATCTCCCGCAATCGACACAGGAATAAAAATCGAGGATATGTTTCCATGTAAAGTCTTCGTACTTCTTGACGCCGAAGGATTCAAGGTCATCCAGCGCTTCATCCGTAACATTCCATCGCACCGGTTTTATGGTGCCTTTATCCAGTTTTGATAAAAACACGTTGGGAAAGGATGTAATAACGTGAAAATGTTTGCCCAAGGGCAAAAAACACAAGAAAAAGAAAAAAATCAATTCATGGGAAAAATAGGCGCCGAGATGGATGTGTTGCAGCATATTCATCGACGTCAGGGTCAACATATGGGCGGCCACCCAGGTTCCGGTCATGGGAACGAGAATTCCCGTCCCCAGCCCTTTTTGCATCTGCGCCGCAATTTCGCTTCCTTCAAATGCCATATCGCAAGTTACCAGGCCCGTGATCAACAGCAGCACCAGAACGGCTTCCCAGGTATGCTCTTTGCCGTATTTCGACGGAACCGCGTATCGTTTCGGCTTAATAACAAGCCGGCGGTACAACGCCGCGACGCAGGCGATCAGGACGAGTGTTCCCGCAATATCCTTGAGTACCATATACACTTCGCCGGCTGTTCCGCTCATCCCCGGCAGGACATAGCCGTCTGAAATGCCGAGCAGCACGAGGGTGATGGATCTTAGGGCCAGGATGACAAAACCCGCAAACAGCGAAATATGAATGATGCCTGCATCCGGATACCTGGGATGCCGGTATTGCCCGAGGGCATATTTCAACATTCTAACACATCGGGTCCACAGACGATCAAGCCGTTGATCCGGCAGCGCCAAGACCATAGGCTTGAGGCGAAGGGCAATAATGTAGGTAAAAATCGCCACACCCGTCAGGGGGATGATCAGGGAGAATATGACGGTGGGGATTCCGAAAACAAAGGCTTTGGCCGGTGATATCAAAACGTGTTCCATTCTTTAAGTTTTTTGCTCCTTTTCCCCGATACAATCGGGCAATGATTTTATGAATGAACGTTCATTCATTTTTTAACAAACGTGCCTTGAAACTGTCAAGAAAAAGTTCAATTTCCGTTCGCTTCCAAATTTATTTTGGTATAACACTATGGCATAAATTACAAGCTTTCTTGACAAATATCCTTTTTCATCCTAACAGATAGAGCCGATTAAATTGGAATTGCCGCGCTAACATAGCAAAATTTATGAAATCTTCAACTGATCACGCTCCTAAAAAGCATGATATTTGTGCCAACGTCCATAAGGGGGTCCGATGACAACGGAAATCAAATATGAAGACAAACCCTGGTTGACCAGCTATGAAAAAGGCGTCCCGGAAAACATCGCATACCGGGAAATATGTCTTCCGGATATACTCAAAAGAACCGCCGATAAATTTCCTCATAAAACAGCCCTTCTTTTTGAAGGGTATAAATTGACCTATCAGGGCCTCAATGAGATGGTGGATCGTTTTGCGGCGTCCCTCAGGTCCTTTGGCATTCAAAAAGGCGACAGGGTCGCCATCCTTTTGCCCAACATTATCCCCTGCGTTGCAGCTTACTATGCCATACTAAGGATCGGCGGCATCGCGGTGATGAATAATCCGTTGTATTCGGACCGGGAGCTTGAACACCAGTTCAATGATTCCGGATCCGGCATACTGGTCACCTTGGATCTTCTGGGAAACCGCATGATCGAATTGAGACCCAAAACACAGATCAGACAGATTATCTATACCTCCATCGGCGATTATCTGCCCTTTCCAAAGAACCTGCTGTTTCCTCTGGTAGCCAAAAAGAAAAACCTTGCCGCAGATGTCAAACCTGCCGAAAATGTCTACAGATGGAAAGACATTCTGGCTCGAAATATAACGGCGCCTCCGGCGGTCGAGCTGTCGTTTGACGATGTTGCCATGTACCAGTACACCGGCGGAACCACCGGCATTTCAAAAGGCGTGATGCTGACCCACGGCAATCTCAGCAAACAGGTCCAACAGATCGCCGCATGGTTCCCTGTCTTTAGCAGCGATGAAATCATGCTGGGCGCCCTCCCCTTTTTTCATGTGTTCGGCCTGACCACTGCAATGAATCTGGCCATCTACATGGGATGGGGAGACATCCTTATTCCAAAGCCTCAACCGGAGCCGCTGATTAGAGCCATTCAAAAATTCAAGCCGACATTTGCACCTCTGGTTCCGACCATGTATATCGGAATATTGAATCATCCGTATATCGACAAAATCGACTTGACGTCCATCAAGGGATGTTTTTCCGGAAGCGCTCCGCTCCCGGTGGAAGTGCTAAAAGATTTTGAGCACAAAACCGGCGCGGTCATTGTGGAAGGATACGGCCTTACCGAATCATCGCCGGTAACACACGTCAATCCCTTTGCCGGCGGAAAACGAAAAGTCGGGAGTATCGGCATCCCCATTCCGGACACAACTTGCCGTATTGTGGATCTCAATGACGGCGCCACGGATCTCCCCGTTGGCGAGTCGGGAGAACTCTTTGTCAAAGGCCCGCAGGTCATGAAGGGATACTGGAACAAGGTTGAAGAGACAGCCGCCACACTGACGGATGGTTGGCTTCACACCGGCGACATCGCTAAAATGGATGAAGAGGGATACTTCTATATCGTCGACAGGAAAAAGGATGTGATCTTATCCGGCGGTCTGAATGTGTACCCGCGGGATATCGAAGAAATATTTTACGAACACCCCAAAGTTCAGGAAGCTGCCGCCATCGGGATTCCCCATCCCACCCGCGGCGAATCCGTCAAGGTGTTCGTAATACTGAAAGAAGGCCAGTCCGCCACTTCGGAAGAACTGATCGAATACTGCAAAGATAAAATTGCAAAATTCAAGTTGCCGACCGAAATTGAATTCAGAAACGAACTGCCCAAAACAAATGTCGGCAAAATCTTAAAAAAAGATCTCAAGTCAGAGGAAATGGCAAAGCGTAAAGAACCGAGGTAAAGAACCTGATATTTATGCAAATATTGAATGAACATGTTGCAGCAAAGGTCTTACGATTCAGAAGGCTGATTTTTATCGTGCTGAGCCTGGCCTATTTTTTTGTTTATTTTCACCGACTCTCCCTTTCCGTGGTCGCGAACGATCTCATCAAGGAGTTCCGAACCTCCGCCGGTGTCATGGGCTTTTTGGGATCAATATATTTTTACTGTTATGCGGCTATGCAGTTTCCCGCCGGTCTTCTATCAGATTCATTGGGTCCCCGAAAATCCGTTACGTTTTTCCTGATCATCGCGTCTGTCGGAAGTATTCTTTTTGGTTTTGCGCCAACCATAAAGATTGCCTTTTGGGGAAGGGTGATGGTGGGACTTGGTGTTTCCATGGTTTTCATCCCCACCATGAAAATCCTATCCCGCTGGTTTCATCCCCATGAGTTTGCATTTATGACCGGCATTTTAAATGCAGTGGGCGGCATCGGCGTATTGGCGGCCACGTGGTTTCTTGCTTTGATGACGCTGTTTCTCGGATGGCGCGTCTCTTTCGAGTTGATTGGCGGCTGTACCTTTATTATCGTAGGGCTGGTATGGCTCGTTGTCAGGGACCGTCCCGAAGATAAAGGCTGGCCTGCCATCACAGCACTCGATAATGACAGCAACAAAAAGACCCTGCCGCTGAAACAGATACCGCTGCTGGAAGGGGCTCGCCGCGTGCTGTGTGAAAAATACTTCTGGCCGGTGGCGATATGGTTTTTCTTTGATTGCGGAATATTTTTCGGTTTTGGGGCCTTGTGGGGCGGACCCTACCTGACGCATGTTTACGGCATGACCCGAGCACAGGCCGGTGCCGTGCTCGGCATGATTGCGTGGGGAATGATCGTCGGCAGCCCTCCTTTGGGATTGTTGTCGGACAAGATTATGAAAAGTCGGAAGAAACCGCTTATTCTGTGCAATTTGATGCTCGTCGTCGAATTTGCATTTCTCAGCATTTACCCGTCAGGCCTTCCGCACTTCGCGCTGTACATCCTGTTTTTCATCTTCTCGATATGTGCGTCATCCGTGGTTATTGTCGCGTTTACCACCGTCAAGGAGCTTTTTCCCCTAGAGATCGCCGGCACGTCAACGGGAATGGTCAATCTTTTTCCGTTTTTGGGCGGTGCCGTCTTTATGCCGGTTTTGGGCCGGGTGTTGGATGCGTATCCCAAATCCGATGCCGGCGGGTACTCCCTCGCGGCTTACGCGATGCTTATATATGTCCTCCTCGGCGCGGCCGTCATATCACTCATCTGCACTTTTTTGACAAAAGAAACGTTTCAAAAGCAACACCCTGTTGAATTATAAACTTGAACCGGCTGCGGAAAGCGTTCATCTCATTTCTTCTCCCCCATCATGCTGATGAGGGATCTCAAGATTATAAACGTACATTTTATTTTTACCGATCTTTTTAAAAACTGCGGGCCCGTACGAATAATACAAATAGCCGTAAAACCGCCCGTGCGGCCCCAATATCTCGGAAAGATAGGGTTCATGTTGTGTGTATGGATAAATCCATTGGGTTATTTCGATGAGCGTCTTTTTATCTCGAACCGGTTTCCATAAATCCCCCACCAAACTGGTATCGTTGTCCTTTGGATCGAACCAAACGCCCAAAGGCAACCGAACGCCATACCCTGCATAATAAATGTTGTAGTCGTTCCATTTATCGATCAAATCCTGAATGGTTACTTTCCCCCCGGTGCGCGGGATAATCTTGATCGTGCCGTAATTACTAAAAAACTGGGCACATCCTGACATAATCAAACTCAGAAATAAAATTAAGAATATATGGATATATTTTTTCATTTTTTTCTCCATTTATTAAGGCGTAAATATCCAACCCGATATTTACTCGAAAATAACCATCGGAAGATACCCTGTCAAAGGTCAGGCAATCCGGTTTCAGGGCACATCCGGTTCGGGTCTGCCGTATCCGCCGCCGCCCGGCGTCTCGATTCGAAGCCGATCCCCTTTGTGAAGCATGGCGGAAAATTTCCCCCCTTTTTGCTCCTGGATGTTGCCTCTGAAAATGATGTTTTTTCCCACGGCACCCGGTTTTCCGCCAAAAAGTCCGTAAGGCGGGACCTTTCTTCTTTCAGACAGCACCGTTACTTCGGCATCCGTCAGCAATTCAATTTCGCGAACAATGCCGTCCCCGCCTCTGCAGCGTCCGCTTCCCCCGGTTCCGCGCCGTACGGAATACTCGGTGACAAGAAAAGGATAGCTGTATTCTAAAGCCTCTACCGGCGTATTCATGGTATTGGTCATGTGACAATGAACGGCACTCTCTCCATCATCTCCAAAAGATGCGCCAAGGCCGCCGGCAATGGTTTCGTAATATGCAAAAGGACGGTTGTTTCGCGGATCGATGCCGCCGATGGTCACGTTGTTCATGGTTCCCTGGCTTGCGGCGGGAATCTTATCCGGAACCGCATGGGAAAGGGCTCCCAATACCAGATCCACAATCCGTTGGGACATTTCCACATTTCCGCCGGCAACGGCCGCCGGGAAACAGGCATCCACGACGGTTCCCTTCCGGGTCACCACGTTGATCGGCCTCAGACATCCTGCATTGGTCGGAATATTTTGGGTCACCAGCGAGCGGAAAACATACAGAACCGCCGAAAGGGTAATGGCATAAACCGCATTGATGCTTCCTTTTGCCTGAAGGTCGCATTCTCTGAAATCAAGGATTGCCGAATCATCTTGAATGGTTATTTTAACATTTAGTTTGATGGTCTGATCCGAAATGCCGTCGTCATCCATCACATCCTCGAAGGTGTAAACGCCATCCGGAATTTCCCGAATGGTCGTTCTCGTGAGATGCTCGGCGTAGTCCATCAAGGCGCCGGCATAAAATCGGGTTTTTTCAAGCCCGTACTTTTCGATGAGTTCCTCGGTTCTTCGCACCCCCGTGATATTGGCCATGATCTGAGCGGCGAAATCCCCTTCCCGTTCCGTCGGTGTTCGAACGTTATTCAGCAAAAAGCCCATGATTTTTTTATCGATGGTTCCTTTTTCCACCAATTTCAAGGCCGGGATGATCAGGCCTTCTTGAAATATCGATGTGGAAAGCGGCATGGAGCCGGAACTCATACCACCCACGTCCGCGTGATGCGCCCGGTTGGCAACAAAAAACACAGGGGTTTCGCTGGTAGAAAAAACAGCAGATACCATTGTAATATCTGGAAGATGCGTCCCTCCTTTAAAGGGATCGTTTAAAATCACCATATCCCCTTTTTCCCATGTGACGCTCTGAATGGCCGCTTTGACCGACATGGGCATGGACCCTAAGTGTACGGGGATGTGCGCCGCCTGGGCGATCATATCTCCGGATTGATCGAATGCAGCACACGAAAGGTCACGCCGTTCCTTTATATTGGGTGAAAAAGCCGTTCGCGTCAGAGTGACCCCCATCTCCTCCGAGATGGATGCAAATCGATTTTTAAAAACCTCCAAAAGTATCGGGCTGACTTCCACGCTTTTCCCCTATTTTTTGTTCTTTATTCAACATCGTTATTTCTTTTAAGTTCTTTTCGCCACAAAGACACTAAAGCACCAAGAAAATATAGCAAGATATATCCTTTGTGTCTTCAATATGTTGTGGATTAGTATTAAAGTTATGCTTTTTCTATATTAGTTTATATCCATGATAATATTGTCATATTCATCGACATAGGCCGAAGCAAACGGCGGGATGACCAGGGTTGAAGAATATTCCACCACTATGGCCGGCCCCTTGATTCGATTTCCGCTTTTCAGTTTATCCCTGGCGATAATGTTCGTGGACAACCGCTCATGATCAAATACCACCTCGCTCTCTCCGAGAAACGCATCAGCGGGAGTCTTTTTTTGCAATTTTTCCGATTTTTTGAATTGGGGTTTTTCCGGCGTTCCCCTTGCCCGAAGCCGGATATTTACGATTTCAATGGCCTTGCCTTCATTCCGGTATCCGTATGTTTTTTCGTGAAGATCGTGAAACCTTTCGACATAATTCCTGTCAAAGGGAACAATAATTTCATAAGATTGGCCCTGATAACGCATGTCGAGATATCTTTCGAGAAAGATTTCGTCTCCGGAAATCCCCTCGGCCCGAAGATCTTTTTTTCCTCTGTGCTCAATGTCATGAAACATCCCGAACAACGACGAAAAGGTGACATCCGTTTGGTGCTGCATCACCGTCAATGAATAATCCTTGATCACATCTGCCATCAGCATGCCGATGGCAGAAAGGATACCGGGATTTTGAGGAAACAACACCTTGGGTATGTTCAGAAGTCTTGCCAAAAACGCGGCGTGCATCCCGCCGGCGCCACCGAATGAAAAGAGCGTAAATTCTCTGGGATCATATCCCCGTTCCACGGAGATCACGCGGATGGCCCGTTCCATGGCGGCATTGGTCACATCGAGGATCCCTTCGGCCGCTTCCTGGGGGGTAAGTTGCGTGTTTTTGACCATCTCATCGAAATAAACCGCCAGGCGTTCCTGCTTTAACGCCATCTTTCCGCCGAGAAAATGCTCGGGAACCAATCTTCCCAGAAAAAGATTGGCATCGGTAACGGTAATGCGCTCTCCTTTGCCGTAACAGATGGGGCCGGGATCGGCGCCGGCGCTCACCGGCCCCACCTTGAGGGCGCCGGCGTCATCCAACCTCGCAATGGAACCGCCGCCGGCCCCCACCGTATGAATATCGATCATCGGCACTTTTACAGGATATCCGGAAATGCCGGATTCCAGGGTTAACGACAGGTCGTTATCGATCAATGAAACATCGGTGGATGTGCCGCCCATATCAAAGGTAATCAAAGTGGTGTATCCGGTCATCTTGCCGATCTCATAGGCCCCCACCGCCCCGCCGGCAGGTCCCGAGAGAATGGTTCTCACCGGTTCTTTCATGGCGGTCTCAACCGAAATGCTGCCGCCGTTGGACTGCATAATTCCCAAGGCATCTCCCGGACCCAGGTGCTCGATCAGGTATCTGATATACCGCTTCATCTTCGGCGACACATAGGCATTGATCACAGTGGTGGATGTTCTTTCAAATTCTCTGAACTCGGCAAGGATCTCATGGGATAAGGATATCTGGAAGCCGGACGGTTCGAGCAATTCTTGTATCTTTTTTTCATGCAGCGGATTCACATAAGAAAAAAGAAAGCACACGGCCACGGATTCGACATCCAGTTCCTTGAGGCGCCGGCCGAGGTCTCCGGCGGTGTCCAAATCCAGCGGAATGAGTTCTTCACCGGTCTGGCGCATTCGGCCGTCAAGTCCGAATCTCAATTCCAAAGGAATGATGTGGGGCTCCTTTCGATAGGCCAGGTCATAGAGACGGCTGCGATTCTGGCGTCCGATTTCGATGATGTCTTCAAATCCCTTATTGGTGATCAAGGCGCATCTGGCGCCGTCTCTTTCGAGAATGGCATTGGTGGCCACTGTCGAACCGTGTACGATCTTCTTTCTTGCTGTGCGCAGCTTTAGCGAAGACCCATCTTTTCCGCTGGCAAGGTTATTCAACCCTTCAAGAACCGCGTGGGCCGGGTTTCCCGGGGTCGAGAGCACTTTATAGACCCCCCACCGATTGCCGTCTTTGTATACGAAATCGGTAAATGTTCCGCCGGTATCCACACCGATAATCATTGATAACCCCCGCTTTGGATGGATGGTGCGATGGCAAATGACAAATGGAGAAAAAGTGGAAACAGAAAAAAATTTTATCCCGAAAACACGAAAAAGAATGTACTATTTCGTGTTTTCGTACTTTCGGGCTTTCGTGATTCGTTTTTTGATATAAAATAACGAAAATTTGTTCTATCCGCCGAAAGAATCTTCGGTGATGTCCACGGCGGCGCTGTTGAGGGTTAAAATAGCCTTCATCCTGCCGTAAGTAATCGGAAGAATCGAATAAATGAAAAATTCGGCGCTTTTGATTTGTCCCTCGTAGAAGACGGCATCTTTTTTCTTTGGGTTGTTTTCCAGATTTCGGGCGGAGATTGCGGCCCGCCACAGGAGCATCCACGCCATCACCACATCACCGCAGACCTCCATGAACGGATGCGCAAAAGCAAAGGCACTCAATACCTTCGGCGACATGGCCATAGTTCCCATGTGAAGGGCGACTTCTCCCAGTTTGTTGACGGCCGCCGCCAACTTGCCCGCAAAATCTTCCAGTCCCCGGGTATCTTTTGCCATGGCAATGGTCTCCTGGATCTTGCCCAACAGATCCATCACGGGCTTGCCTTTGTTGAGCCCCAGTTTTCTTCCCAGAAGATCCATGGCTTGAATTCCATTGGTTCCTTCATAGAGCATGGTAATCCGGCAATCCCGCAAGAGCTGTTCCATGGGATAATCTTTGATATATCCGTATCCGCCGTACACCTGAACACCGTGACTGCATACTTCGAAAGCCCGATCCGTGACATATCCCTTGGCAATGGGAATGAGCACGTCGATGATGCCTTGAAAGGTTGATTTTTCTTGGGCGTCGTCTGAAATTTTAACCCGGTCTTCGCACATTCCGACATAATAGAGAAGGCTTCTTATTCCTTCGACATATACTTTCATCATCATGAGCTGGCGCCGGACATCAGGATGCTGGATAATCGGGACCGAAGATGCATCTTTATCCATGATTTGCAGAAGATTTTTCCCCTGTATCCGTTCTTTCGCATAGTTTACGGCATACATGTACGCGGAAGATGCGCAGGCCAGTCCCTGAAGTCCCACCAGCAGCCGGGCTTCGTTCATCATTTGAAACATGGCGCGCATTCCCTTGTGCGCCTCTCCCAGCAGCAATCCCCTGCACTTACCCTTGCCGCCGAGTGCAAGGGAACACGTGCCGTTTCCGTGAATTCCCATTTTCTCTTCAATGCCCGTACACACCACATCATTGGGCTCGCCAAGACTTCCGTCGTCATTGACCCATATTTTAGGGACAATAAAAAGTGACACCCCTTTGGTTCCTTCCGGGGCACCCTCGATGCGAGCCAACACCGGATGAATGATGTTTTCGGACAGATCGTGTTCTCCGCCGGAAATAAAAATCTTGTTTCCGGTAATCGAATAGGTCCCATCGTCATTTTTAACTGCCGAGGTGGTGAGCGCACCCACATCCGATCCAGCCTCAGGCTCCGTGAGGACCATTGTCCCGGTCCATTCACCGGTATACATTTTTTGGAGAAAGAGCTTTTTTTGCGGTTCCGTTCCGAAAGTTTCAATCAATCTGCCGGCGCCATGGGTAAGTCCCAAGTATATCATGAACGCATAGTTTGCCCCCACGAGGTAATCATTGGCCGCCATGGCAACGGTGGTGGGCATCCCCTGCCCGCCCCATTCCGGATCTTCGGTCATGGCCACCCATTCACCTTCTTTCAAGAGTTCGTAAGCCCGGTGAAAAGACTCCGGAACGATCACTTTTCCGTTATCGAACCGGCACCCTTCCCGGTCCCCGAGTTCCCGGGTGGGAAGGATCTCTTTTATTGCCAGATTACGCGCCTCGGATACGATCATATCAACGGCTTTATTAGTAAAATCGGCGAACAGTTCGGTTCGGCTCAGGTCCCCGACCTGCATCTGCTCGTGAAGGACAAAATCGACATCCCTTCGATCTGCGATGTATTGTGCCATATTAATACCTCTCCTCTTAGCTATAATTCTTTGCTTTGTTCGTTATGCCCGATGCCTCTCATAAAAAGATCCACAAGGGGTTCCGCCATGGTGACAAGATTGTAATTTGAACCGGCGTGAAGCCAGGTGTTGATCACCTCGTCCACCGCGCCCAGTATGAATCGCTTCACAAGCCCCAGATATAAATCTTTACGGATGGCGCCTTCTTCCTGGCCCTGTTCGACAATTTCGGAGATGATATCGAGATACATCTTCGACATCTCCTTTATCTGTTCTTCGATCAGCCGGCTGTTCTGATGGGTTTCAACCCGGTAGACCATCGCCATGTTCCGGTCATTCTGAAATTCCTCGAGATGCCGCCGAATCAGGTTGCGAAGCTTATCCACGGCGCTATCCCCACGGTCGACCTCTTCTCTGAAACGGGTAAAAGCCTGTCTGGCTTTAAAACTGAAAAACTGAACCAGGATATCGTCTTTATTCTTGAAATAAAGATAAATGGTACCATCGGCGACCCCGGCTTCCCTTGCGATTTGGGAAACCGTTGACTGGAAAAATCCCTGCTCGGCAAATACCTTGACGGCCGCTTCAAGGATTCGATGATACTTGTTGTTGCTTTTTTCTTTGGCAGTAATGATAAACCTCCATGCTCCGGATGTTTCATGAAAGCAGCTTATGAATGAATACTCATTCATTACCAGTCGAATCATCGAATGTCAAGAAAAATTAAAAAAGCTACTACCGGAAATTGAATAGACATTAAGGAGAATTGGGTGTTACGAAAGGAAAGCCTCCTCGGTTATTGAGCCAAAGAACTCAAAATTGTTTTCCGACAAAAATGAACATATATTCATTTTTGATCTCCGGGCTCGAGTAAAAATCCTGGCCCAGAGAACCAGGATTTCAATGTTAGATTAAAATTCTGGTAATTGCGTCTGTATTTTCTTTGGAAAACCGTTTGTTTGACAGTGCGATGAGCGCCAAATCCCCATCCCCGTTATTTTTCAAGGCATGGGCAACACCCTCATTGATCTTGATCAATACGGCACCGGATCCCGTGAATTCCTTTATTGACATCCGTGTGGTATCTTTTTTTGCCCAAGCCAGGGTCCAGGCATCCGAATATGAAACAATCAGCATCTCTTTGGTTTGACGATGATAATGATTTCCCCGGACGAAATTCGGATGAATTTTTCCGAAATGGATATTTTGAATTTTATCGAGAAACTGCAGGTCCGTATCAGAGATATGGTATAAATCGCCTCTGGTGTCGCCGTAATTTTCAATGGACTTGATCTCGATAGCTTGTTGCATTGGGTTATCTCTAAATAAACTGAAAACCCGCCGCTTTGAACGCCGCAATCGCCGCAGGTGATTTTTCAGAAGGTATCAAAATATAATCCGTGTCGTAGGTTGATACAGCAAAAATGCTGATTCGGGCTTTGGCCAGCACCTTTGAAAGATTCGCCAGGATGCCGACGGCATTCATCTCCAGGGGGCCGGATACTTTGATACACGACCAGCCCCGATAACATTTTTCACTGCCTAATTTCAGTGACTCCCGGCATACAATGGAAAGTTCTTCATCTGTTTTGACAATACCGAACAATGCTTCCTTCAAAACCTCATCCGGTATGCGATGGGAAGGGCTGAACCGGTGTATCGCAAATGTGTCTTCTAACAATTCTAACTTCATTTCATAAAGATAAAAAAAAGAAATTTTATCGCTAAAACACGAAATAGAATATTTATGGTTTCGTGCTTTCGTCCTTTCGTGTTTTCGTGATTATTTTTTTTAACGCGAAACATATCGAATTGTGATAACTTTATTAATTGGTTATCCAAACTTAAGCGATTATGTCTCCGCCCGTTCCCCGAGATTGCCGTATCGATGGTAGTTGAAGCAGATACTCTGTTCCCTGAAATACTGCAGCAGCTCGATCCTCCCTTCCATGGATACCTTTGCCCGGGAAATAAAAAATCCGGTTTCGGCCGCCGCCTTAAACAGGGCATCCGGTACCCGATCCGGCGCGGCATAACGGATCCGGTCGATATCGGGAATCCTGGCCATCAGATCTTTATCGGATTCAACGTCCATCGGCACGTCATCCAAAAACCGCCGGCCTTTTTCGCCGTACAAAAATAATGTCACCGTATTGTTCAACTCCCTGGGCAGACTTAACAACGTCTCGCATCCTGCGATCGTTGCCGCCGCAACCCGTGCCAGAACGTCGAACAGGTTGTCCTCCGGGTGGACCCGGATCACCACCTTCCCGATGGGCAAGTAACGGACATGATTGTCCTGCCCGCGCAAATGAAAGTAATC
Organism: uncultured Desulfobacteraceae bacterium; assembly: GCA_964591175.1. GTDB lineage: Bacteria > Desulfobacterota > Desulfobacteria > Desulfobacterales > UBA11574 > UBA11574. The sequence goes on from CAZQAF010000008.1 coordinate 63,017, forward strand.
TTTTTCCCGGGAAAATTCCTGTTCCCAGCAATACAAGTAGCTCTTGACGGCCCGGAAAACCCTGACATAATCAGTCTTGAACACATTCATCGAACCCCAGTTGCGCTTCAGTCTCCACTCCCGAACCAATTCCAACAAACGATAATCCTTTTGAATGGCGCCAATACCGGGAAATCCCGCATCCTCGAAGTCCATAAACTGGGAGACATAGTTGGGCCCCCCGGCCTTGATACCGGCCCCCAGCGCGGATTTTCCCATACCGCCGAAAGGCTGGCGAAGCACCACGGCGCCGGTGGTCGAACGATTGATATACAGGTTGCCGGCCCGAATCCTATCTTTCCAATACGCGTGCTCCCGCCGGTCTAGACTCTCCAGTCCCGACGTTAACCCGTATCCGGTCTGGTTGACCATTTCAATGGCATGATCCAGATTTTCGGCACACATCACGCCCAGCACCGGACCGAAAAACTCGGTGATATGCGTAAAGCTCCCGGGGGTCACGCCCCATTTAATGCCGGGCGTCCACATATGGGGATTGTCTTTGATATTTTTAGGCGCAAGGGCCCAGGATTCACCCGGCTCGATTTGGGTCAGGGCGCGCTGCAAGACGCTTTGCGGGGGCTGGATCAACGGACCCATTTTATTTTCAAAGTTCCAGCAGGTGCCCACCCCGAAGCTGGCGGCGGCATCGATGAGTTGTCGCTTAAAGATGCTGTCCTCATAGACTTCTCTTTCCAGAATGAGCAATGACGTGGCACTGCATTTTTGACCGCAGTTTCCAAAAGCCGATTGAACCACATGCTTGACAGCCTGGTCGCGATCGGCCATTGCCGTGACGATGGTGGCGTTCTTGCCGCCGGTTTCGGCGGCTAAAATTACGGGCGGCCTTTGTTTCAAAAGGGCCATCCCGGTATCGGTGCCCCCGGTCATGATAATGAAATCCACATCCGGATGCCCGGCGAGCTTTGCCCCTGTCGTCGATCCGGAACATGGCAGAAACTGCAAAACATTTTTGGATACGCCCGCTTTATAAAAACATTTGCACAACTCCCACGCTGTCAGGACAGCCGCGGATGACGGTTTGAATATTACCGTATTGCCGGCGGCCAGAGAGGCAACAATCCCGCCGCAGGGAATGGCAATGGGAAAATTCCAGGGGGAAATCACCATTCCAACGCCCTTTCCGCGGCATCGAATGCTTTCAATATCCGAGAACGCCTTTGCGGAAAACGGATAAAACTCCGTGAAATCGACGGCCTCCGAAACTTCCGGATCGGATTCTTTGAAGATTTTTCCGGTTTCGGCGGCGGCGGCCCCGATTAGATCTCCCCTGGCTTTGCGGAGCTCCACGGCCACCCGGTTGAGGATTTCATGGCGCTGACGAAACGTTTTTGAGCGCCACCCGTCCGGATCGGATTTGGCCGCAGCCAGGGCTTGATCCACATCCGTATCCAGCGCCTGTGCATAGGTCGCCACGCATATCTCTTCAGGCAGCCGGGAAGAATCCAGGCATGATCGCAGGGGGCGATCCGTATAGATTTCCCGGCCGGCGGCAACGATCGGAACCGTTATGGGCTTTTCTTCAGGCTGTTTACACCATTTTTTTCGAATCGATTCGGCCCATGTACGGTTGGGCGCCAGAGACCAGTCCGTATCCGGCTCGTTCGTGAATTCATTATCATGATACGTCCCGGTTTTCTCGGAAACGGCGTCTTTCATTCGATTCTGGATCCGGTTGGGGGAATTGTCGACGCTGTCTATGTGCTCACAGGAAGCAACAAATTGTTTTTGCAAAAACGCCCAGTCTTCAGACTCGGTCTTGAGATTAAAGGAATACCGGAGAAAATTTTCCGCTTCCGTATTTTCATCGAGCCGCCGGATCAGATAGGCAATGGCATTGATGAACTGATCCTTTGTGGCGACCGGCGCGTAAAGCATGATATCGCCGGGCATCTCCTGAATGGCGCGTCGGATATGATCCGCCATCCCCTCCAGCATTTCAAAGGAAAAATACTCGACCACGTTATGCCTCACGGCCAAACAATAGGCATACGCCAGTTCAAACAGATTATGGGAAGCAATCCCCAAATGAACCGCCCGGATGTTCTCCGGCGGCATGCCGAACTCGATCATTTTTTTATAATTGGCATCCACGTCGAGCTTGTTGTCATAGGGCGCGAGGGGCCAGTTTCGGATTGCGGATTCAACTTTTTCCATCTCCATGTTGGCGCCCTTGACAATACGGATTCTAATGGGTGCCCCGCCGTCTGCCGCCCGCGCTTTGGCCCAGGCGGTCAGTTGTTGCTGAACGGCATAGGAGTCCGGCAAATACGCCTGCAATGCAATACCCGCCGTATAATCTTTGAACGCCGCTTGATCCAGCGTCTTTCTGAACGCAGCCACCGTGATTTCAAGGTCCCGATATTCTTCCATGTCAAGGGTAACGAGTTTCGGAACCGATGTCCCGTTGTTTCGAACAAAAACATTCTCTTTGGCCGTTCGATACAACCGGGTAAGACGCTCCGTTAAAATGTTTATTGTATGATCAAAAGCAAGGGGCTCGATTTGGGAATAAATTGTCGATATTTTAACGGAAATGCATTCGATCTCCGGATCTTTCAAATCATTGATGTAGGTGTCGAGCCGATGGAGGGCTTCCGTCTCCCCGAGCAGGGCTTCCCCCAAATGATTGATATTCATCTGTACGCCCTGTTTTTTCCGTTTGCCAAGATGCGCATACAGTGCGTCGGCTTCGCCCGGAATAATGGCGCGGCTGCTGTCATGACGCATTTTTTCAATGACTTTTGGAACCGAAATACTAGGGATGTACCGCCCCAGGCCGAGGAACATTTGCACCAGCAGTTTGTCTACGGATGAAAAAAAATCCGGGACCCCGTATTTTTTGAGTACACTGTTGATCTGATCCGCCACCCTTCCGGGATTGTGGGACCGAAAGCTTTGGTCGATCATTTTGGTGAGAATCACTTTATCCATGGGATGGGTCAACAGCCGCATCATCTGCTCGGCAATCCCTTTTTCTTCATCGGTCAACAGATCATTGGCCCGGTTTTGCCAGCTCTGGGCCCGTGAAATCGCATCTTTTGTAATGGTTTGATCATGTTTTGAATTCATGGAATGTTGTCTCCTGAACATATCCTTGACAGATTTAACTTGAGCTTATAATTGGGTGCCATTAATTTAACCCGGATTTCCGGGAAAAGGAGTCAAGATAAAATGAGCGACATTTACAAATTTTTAGATGACCATCATATCGAATACGAACGCCATGACCATCCGCCGGTCTATACCGTTGAGGACGTCAACCGCCTGGTTCCCCCTCTCGATGCAGCCAAAACAAAAAGTCTTTTCCTGCGCGATGCCAAAGGCATAAGGCACTTTCTGGTAATTGTAAACGGCGAAAAACGGGTCGATCTGAAAGCATTGCCCGGTCTTCTCAAAAGCAGCCGGTTGCGGTTCGGTTCTCCGGATCGCCTTAAAAAATATCTGGGCGTGGATCCCGGCTCGGTCTCCCTCTTCAGTGCTGTCAATGATACGGATATGGCCGTCGAAATTATCATGGACAGCGCGCTGTGGCAGTCGGACGCTTTTCAATTTCATCCCCTTGTCAACACCACCACCCTGGTTATTTCAAGGGACAATGTTCAGCGATTTCTGTATCAAACCGGTCACAACGCTCAAATACTCGACGTCCCGGGATTGTAGCACCTGACCGAAATCCCTGTTTTCGGTCAGAAATTCGAAATCCGAAGCACGAAATCCCAAACAATATCAAATGATCAAAATCCAAATGACCAAAACGGATAGTCGGCAAAACTATATTCTCGCGCAGAGATGCAGGATCAGTAGGAAAACGAAACCTTGACAATTGTGGACCTCCGAACGAGGCCCCCTGTACCTTGAACCCTTTTTGACGTTTTGAACATTCGAACATTTTGATTTTGGATTTGTTTCGAATTTCGATATTCGGATTTCAAAGCATCCCTTTCATACCGGATCGGTAGAACCTTTCAGGGTACACCACTGGAAGTGGTGGGTTTAAATCAAACTAAGTCGTCCGGCACGCCACGCATTTGATCTCGATAACGGCGTCCTTGGGCAGCCGGCAGACCTCAACCACTGCCCTTGCCGGCCGATGCGCTAAAAAATATTCAGCGTAAACCTCGTTGAACGCAGCGAAATGGTTCAAATCGGTCACAAAAACATCGACGGCGACAATATCCTTTAAGTCATATTCAGCGGCCTTAACGATCTGTAGAAGATTTTCCAGCGCCTGCCTGGCCTGAAGCGCAAAATCAGCGTTGACCAGTTCACCGGTATCCGGTTGTATACCGAGCTGACCGCTCACAAAAAGCCAGGGGGCCACCGCGATTCCCTGAGAATACGGCCCGATGGCTTTTGGCGCGTGCTCGGTTTGAATCACCTTGCATGTCATAATATCCTCCTACCAGTCATAGAGAATTTCCCAATGATCCTGAAACGACGGGTCTTTCTGTGTGTAATAATAAGACAGGATCTTTCCTTTGCCTTCTTTGATGTTTTTTCCTCTCTCCAGTATCGAAGAAAAATGGCCGGGCAATCGAATGTGCTTGAAGAGATAATCCGCACCGAGTCCGAAAATAATAATGAGGGCCAAGCCGAACGCCATGTCTACCTCTTTTATAAATTTGCAGACATCCTGTTTGGGATAAATAGAATGAAACCATAATATACCCCAAAGTCACCGAGACACTAAGAAAGTATTTCAGTCATTCCCGTATCAGTTTTTTAATTTCATCCAGAAGGGGCGGCATCAGCGAACGCCATCTGGGCTGAATGGCTTTGTCCTCATACCAGCTAAATTCAACGGCATCCAATTTTTCAGGGATGGAATGGGTGTCGCCGGCACCGTATTTATGTTCCGGGTAGTATTCTACCCAAAGCATTCGGAGAGGATCGATGTTGAACGCTTTTGTGACGAGGGTGGCGATGTGGCTGCTGCAGCTCCTGATTGAAATCTTGCTGTCTTTAACATCGGAAACAACGACGATTATCGGCCTTAAATACATCAAGCCCTTCTTGTTTCCTTTTTTGAGGTCATAGATGCGAAGCCTGCATTTTCCGCTGCCGAGCTTTAGCTTGCCGCCCCATCCGCTCCAGGCGTATATATCGTCGTAAATCAGCATGGCATCTCGTCAAGCAAATGACCGGCTGAAAGATGAGCCTGCGGCTGTTGGAAGTTGAAGGCCCAGATATTTTTGCCTCAAACCCTGGTCGTCTGCGGCACCGCCGGTCCGAAGGATTCCGGACGCTTTCGGAGAGGCGGGTAAACCTAAAGCGAAGCGCTCCTCCAACCTAATGCCGTCGAATTCAATATTCTGATATTACCTGACCGCCACTTTCCGCTCGGGCATCAATTTAAGCAAATGGTTATCTCGTATGGCCGGGAATTTCATAAGTGGTGCACGAACCGCTTTGACAGGTTCTGGTCTGTGATTTGACCCCCTGACTTTTTCCGGAACCTTCTCCCATGCTGTAGCTGGTTGAGCTGAGAACCCGTTCAAGTTCCTCGCACTTGCATTTCGGGCATTTAAGCTCTATCTCTTCATCCTGGTTCATGACAAGCAGTTCAATAAATTCCTCACATTTTAAACATTTAAATTCATATATCGGCATAGCTACTCCCAATAAAATCGTGTAACGATTTTATGAAACTCCCGTCCGCTGAAAGCGGAACCGGATTTATTTAAAAGCTTTATTTTTTATCATCTCCCCAAAATTGTCAAGATATACCTGAATCAACTGCCACCCGCAAAGCGGGTGACTTGAATTTGTCCGCCGCTTTATGGCGGACAAAGACAAAAGCGCGTCTGCCCGCGACACTCTCGCTTGCGAGGCAGGCGGATCCGTGATTTCGATGTTGAATTTGTATCCGGATATTTAAGCACCTGCCGGCAGCCTGACCTCGAATGCCGCTCCGGCACTTCCGTCATCATCGAGCTTTAGCGTGCCACCATGTTTGGCCACTATTTCGTGGCAGATATACAATCCCAGACCGGTGCCTTTGCCGACGACCTTGGTGGTGAAAAAAGGTTTGAAAATATCCTGCCGGATCGGCTTGGGAATTCCGGGCCCGGTATCTTTGCACGTAAACACCGCCTGTCTCTTATCTGCATCAAAATGCGTCGAAAGAAAAATCGTCCCCTTGATGTCCAAAACCGCCTGAATCGCATTTTGGATGATATTCAAGGCCACCTGACCTAAATTTGCAAAATTTCCCCGGATATCCGGAAGATCCCGGGCATATGATTCAACAATGTTCAGATCGGTGTATTTGTACTGATTGTAGAGAACCCGCAATGCGTCTTTGATGACGCCGTTAAGGGCCACTGATTCCGAGTATGTCTGGGTTTGTCTGGAAAGCCCCAGAAGACTTGAAACGATCGATCTTGCCCTGACAAGTTCCTTGTCCGCAAACTTGAGATCATCGACCAGGTCCGGACCCGGTAATATATCGGCACCCGGTCGTTCGATATCCTCGATGGCGGACTGGACCAGGCTGGTGACCGTTGTCAGGGGGTTGTTCAGTTCATGGGCAACGCCGGCAACCAACTGGCCGATGGCGGCCAGGCTTTCCGAACGAATGAGCTGCTCCTGGGTTCGCTCCTTTTCGGACAAGGCCTGTTCCAGATCCCGGGTTCTTTCCTCGACTTTTTGTTCGAGCGCTTTGTTCATATCATCGATGATTTTATAGGAACGGGCATTTTCAAGGGCCAGCGCGCTCTGGCTCGAAAGGGTTTCAAGAAGATCCATATCCTCCTGTGTATAAAGATCACCGGACCGCTTTTTCCCCAGGACAATGAATCCATTCAACCGGTCCTTGAATACCATTGGAAGGGCTATTTCAGCCTTCAACGTCTCTAAATCCAACAGCACAGCTTTCGCATCAGCCTCCCGAGCCTGTTTGAAAACGTTTCTTTTAACGGCCGGTCTCCGGCGGGTTTTCATCCATTGGATCAACGGGGATTCTTGAGGCCATGTTGCCGGCGGGTCGAAACCGGCACGTATTGAATTTGCCGAAACATTGATCAAATGTTGTCCGGAAGTGTTCAACATAAAGACGGCACAGTACTTTACCAGCATGGTTTCCGCCACCGTATCGGTCAACAGTTTTGCAACGGCGTCATAATCCAGCACAGAGACAATCATTTGACTGACCTGTTTGAGCGTTCTTTGGTAATCATACTTTTTCTTGTAGAAAATACGATCCACAAACTCCTGAACAACGGATTTCAGCGGACCGAAGACAAAAGCGATCAAAAGAAAAAAGAGGACGGGAATATAAATGGCATCAGAAAAACGGCTATTTTTAAAAACAGCGTTGGCCAAAAGGATGATCAAAGCATATAAACACGTTAGAAATGCGGTTAACAAGGAATAAACGAGGCTTTTTCTGATCAATATTCCCATGTCCAGAAGGTCGTGTTTGAAAAGTCCGACCGCAAAAACAATGAGCGGAATAAAGCTTAAATTCCCGGGAGGATACACGGGATATCCACTGATCGGAAAGACATCCAGCCCGTTCATCAGGCCCATAACCCCGAATCCCGCAAACAAATATTTGAGCCTGTTTTTGTGAGAACCATCGGTTTCGCGGCGGATCGCCTGGTAGATGATGACCAACACATAAAAGGTCACCAGTAGGCAGGCCAGACCGAAAAAAGGATATATGACGCCGCCACGGGCAAAATACCCGAAATAATACTTTTGCATGGATGCGATATAAAACGGGGTGGGTGTAAAACACATGAGGATAAATGCATAGACATAGGAAGATCTGACCAGCCATTTTCTCCCGGAGATATTGAGATAGCGATGAAAAAAATGGATATATACCGGAAAAAGATACACGATAAAAAAATGATCCCAGCGGCTGACACGAAGCGCCGCCGCCATTGAGGAGGTATTGAACGCAAAAAGAATGTCAGAATAAAGAAAAGCGCCGAGTATGCAGATGGTCAAAAAAAGAAAGTTCGTTTGGGTCCTTTGACCTCTGAAAATCGCCAAAGCAGCAAGTGCAACAAAGCAGACGAGCGTCAGTAGCGGCGGAATGCTGTAAAATGTCATAACATTCTTTGGATTGATGATTTATGATTGTTGATTGACGGTGTCGCTCGCGGAGCGACCAAGTAAAATATCCGCGCAGATCCGTTAAACCCTAAATGAGCGTAAACAAAACCGATAGGGATTATAATATTCTAATACCATTGAATAATTTGACAATTTGAACAGTTTTTAATATCTCTACTAACATTAAGAAATGAATTCTGCAGTTTTAAATCGGTTTTGTTTACCCGACGGGAAAGCCGATGATACCCCATCTCCTTCGTTGCCGAGGGCTCGCGGTAGATGACTACAGCTTCACCCTCGGACGCCTTGGATCTGGGGCATCCTCGACTTTCGCTCAATTAGGGTTATATCCGCGCCATCTATGTCCTATAAATAAAAAATGACCTATGGCGGTCTGGCACTATCAAGCATTTCACGGGCGTGATCCATGATCGCTTTGGTAATTTTTTCCCCTCCCAGCATCCGGGCGATCTCTTGAACACGTTCTTCTTCGTTCAAACGCTTGATAAACGTCTTTGTTCTGCCGTTCGAAACATGTTTTGAAATGCTGAAATGATGATCTCCGAATTTTGCAATCTGGGGCAAATGGGTAATGCAGATAATCTGGTGACGGCCGGCAAGAACCGACAGCTTTTTGCCCACCACATCGGCCACGCCCCCGCCGATGCCGGCATCAACTTCATCAAAGACAATGGTCTCCACTGCCTCTGTTTGGGCAAGAATGGCCTTTAACGCCAGAACGATTCTGGACAGTTCACCCCCTGAAACGATATGGGACAAATCTTTGAGCGGTTCTCCCACATTCGGTGCGATCAGAAAAGAGACCCGGTCGATGCCGGTTTCCTGAACGGCATTTTTCTCGACAATCAGGTAAGGATCGACATTTCTTTCCGCGGGCATGGCCTGAAAAGAAACTTCAAATTGAGTTCTGGGCATTTTTAAAGCAGCCAGTTCGTTTTCTACCAGACCTGCCAGTATTTTGGCTTTCTGTTTTCTTTTTTCGGAAAGCGTTGTCGCAAGCTCAACCAGCGTGCCATGCAGCCGTGAAAGCTTTTTTTCAATATCTTCGATGTGGTCTGTCAGCCCTGTCAGATTCGACAGTTCCTGTTCGATGGTTTCCTGCCGTGAAAACAACGCATCCAGCGTGCCGCCGTATTTTCGTTTCAACCGGGTTAAAGTATTCAGACGATCTTCAATGGCTTCGAGACGGCTTTCATTCATCTCGATGTTTTTCAAGTAGGCCCGCAGCTCTTCGGCGATGTCTTCTATTTCAAAAGCCGTCCCGGATATGCGCTTGGCGGGCAGGGCCAGTGCAGGATCGATCAATGCCGCCTTTTCAAGATCCTTTTTTGCCTGCAAAAGGTGTTCGACAACAGCTCCTTGGGAATCATACAGGGATTCGATGCAGTCACGAGCCGCTTGGAAAAGGGCTTCACTGTTTTTCAGCCGTATCCGTTCCTGTTCCAGGTCTGAATCCTCTCCCGGGGTTATTCCCGCCTCCTGGATCTCTTTTTTCTGGAATTCAAGCAACTGGATATGTTCTGCCTGCCGAAGTTTTTTGGCTTTCAGATCGTTTATGCGCTGAACCAAGGGAACGATCTCATGAAAACACCGGTAAACCGCATCCCGGAGGGCCGTTAATCCGCCGAATTGATCGATGACGGCGAGTTGCTGATCCTCTTTCAGCAGGCCCTGATGTACGTGCTGACCTGAGATACTGGCCAAATTCTCGGTGATCATATTCAGGAGCTGAATGGTGGACAGGCGCCCGTTGATATAAATCCGGTGCCGGTCCTTTCGGGAAATAATTCTTCTGATCAAAAGTCCTTCTTCCGGGTCATACGCATTTTCCGTCATCATCCTGACAATTTCGGGCTGGCCTTTAATCTGAAACAGTGCTTCGAGCTCTGCGGCTTCACACCCGGCACGAACGAGTTTGGCGGTGGCGCGGCTTCCCAAAAGAAGGTTGACGGCATTGATGATGATAGATTTACCGGCGCCGGTCTCTCCGCTCAAAACCGTCAATCCGTCGGAAAAGGATATCTTCAGATCATCGATGATGGCAAAATTTCTAATGGAAAGTTCTTGAAGCATATCTGTAAAATAGAACGATGGAATATTGGAATAATGGAATATTGGGCACTAGGGAACTGACATGTTTCTATCGCACATCATCGGATATTTGTAAAGATGCTTGTTTTTTATCGAGAATAACGCTAAATTTGAGCATCACCTTCCGATGAGTTATGGTTAATTAATGCATGGACAGTTGCGCTGTCAATGGTTAGGATGGTTTAGAGGATCGTTAGGGTGGCGAATGCTTCTGGCGAACCAAACGATCCTAACGAACTAAAGGATTCCCCTCATGTCTGAAAAAGGTATCGTATTTTTTCCTGAACGCTATCTCGAGGCCACGCCCAAAGATTACCGGTTGAATGACTATGACGATGTGTTTTTCCCGGCCGAAGACGGTACCCGCCTGCACGGCTGGTTTGTCAACGGACCGGACGAACGGGCGGTGCTGCTGTGGTTTCACGGCAATGCCGGCAATATCAGCCACCGGCTCCACAACCTTAAAAAATTACACGACGCACTCCAGATTCCCATCTTTATTTTTGATTACCGTGAATACGGCCTGAGCCAAGGAGAGATCTCAAAAGGCGGCACTTTCTCGGACGCTCACGGCGCGTTTCGATATCTCATCGATGAAAAAGGGTTCAATGCATCTTCCGTGCTACTCTTCGGCCGGTCGCTGGGAACCGCGCTGGCCGTGGACATTGCCGCACGGGAAAATTGCCTGGGCGTTATTTTGGAATCGGCATTCACCTCCACGGATGACATCATGCAGCGCTACTTTCCTTTTTTTAAATCGCCGATGACGTCCACGGTTAAATACGACAGCCTGTCTTTGATTGATAAGATCAAACCGCCCCTTCTATTCATCCACGGACAGTTCGACCAGACCATTCCCATCTCAATGGCCCGCCGCCTGTTCGAAAAGGCTCGCACGGTAAAAGAATTCTATGAAATTCCAGGCGCCGACCACAATGACACCTACCTGGTGGGCGGCCACGAATACTTTGCCGTGTGGCAAAAATTCCTGATCAGATGTCTATAACCCGAAACCAGATCATCACATATGCTCTCCCCTTGATTTGGGTTGAGACAACTATTTTAAGATCATGTTCTGCATAACTAATCAATATCTTGACAAATGTTGTGGTAATTGGGAATATATAGATTCCTTCATGCGGCAACTTTTAGCCGTGCAAGGAGTTGATAGTGAAATAAATGGGTATCTCAATTCATTATCAGATCAAACATGCAGGCATTCCGGGATAATTGGCATACGCCATGGAATCTCGGTTTTATGTCGGATTTTTTATAATGGAAGGAGCATTTATGACGGATCGTAAGCGAATTGAAATATTTTCGGACTACATTTGACCTTGGTGTTATTTCATTACTGGAAGTATTGAACGGATACAAAAAGCGTTTGACATTGATATTCAATGGACAGCATTCCCGCTCCATCCGGATACACCGGAGCAAGGTAAAACACTTGAAGAGCTGTTTAAAGGCCGAGATTTTGATATTGACCGGACCATGGCTCATCTTAAGCAGGTTGCAAGCGGATTGGGGCTGCCTTTTGGTCATCGTAAAATGACTTACAACAGTCGTTTGGCTCAGGAGATAGGTAAATGGGCAGAATCAAGAGACAAAGGCCACGAATTTCATAACGCCGCTTTTAGAGCATATTTCGTGGATGGGCGGAATATCGGCAAAGCCGATGTTCTTGCAGAAGTGGCTGAGTCTGTTGATCTAAACGGTAAAGATGCCCTAAAGGTTATACAGGACAGAACCTACCGGGAAGCCGTGGATTTGGATTGGAAACGATCCCACGAATTAAGGGTTAATGCAGTCCCCACCTTTTTATTTAATAACCAATTCCTGGTTGGTGCCCAAAAATACGCGGAATTGGAAAAGCTCTTGTTATCAAATAATGTCAAAAGACGAACTCTCAATACATAAGGAGCCTCCCACAATGACACTTACAAAAATTCAGATCGTAGAATTCGTCCAGAATCAGACCGGTTTTCCCAAGAACAAATCATCAGAAATAGTAGAAACCCTTCTTGAAATCATTAAGAGCACACTGGTATCCGGTGAGGATGTGTTGGTGTCCGGGTTTGGAAAATTTTGTGTAAAAGAAAAGAATGAACGTAAAGGCCGGAATCCGGCTACGGGTGAGGACATGATGCTGGCAAAGAGAAAGGTTGTGACATTTAAGTGTTCCGGTCAATTAAAGGATAGGATCAATTCCAATTTGGATTAATGTGTTAATAGATACTCATTAATTTTTTCTATTCTGACGTCTCTGGCCCAGCAACCACTGATTTTTGAGATCGTCCCTTTATGGTCTGGTTTTCCGTCATGGCGCAGACTGCGCGGCGGACGGCAAGCCGCATTGTCTCGTCGTTCTCGATGGCTTGCATACAAATGCTTCTCCCCGTTGCGGTCGTGGCGATGCTTCCAACGCTGATGCACATAAATGGGGTCATAATGATGGCGTTTTACATGGGTTTAACCGTGCTGGCCTGGGGACCCTTTTCCCCTTCCGTCTCAACGAATTGAACCCTTGAACCGGCATCGAGATCGTTGAATTTTCCGCCCGACACGGAATTTGCGTGGAAATAGATTTCTCTGCCCTCAGGGGTCGTGAGGAAACCGTATCCCTCTTCCGGAAAGATTTTCGCGATGGTGCCAATGGGCTTTTCCTCATGATATTTAACGTCTCTTCTCTGCTGACTGACAAATTGATCCAACTGGCGATGGGCCTTTTCAAAGGCACGGTTGATGGAAACATAAAGGTCCTCGTGGCGTTCTTTTTTTACCTGAATCTGACTGCCGGGAACAGTGACGTTAATGCGAACATTGTAAAGCATTCCCTTGGTCTTGCGCTGATGAGGCGTTTCAAGCACAACCTCGCAGCGCACGATTTGGTCATAAATGCGATCGAGCTTTTCCGCCTGCTCTCGAATCGCAGATTCGATGGCATCCGTTAATTCAAAATCTCGAGCGGTAATCTGAAGTGGAATCTTCATGTTTTCCCCTCCTTTGCTTTCACGGCCTGGTCATATTCGAACAAACGGGACTTCCGGCTTATATTTTTATTATAAGGCCCTATTCATTCATTGGCAAATTTTCATTATCCGGTGATAGATTCACGCTGCGCGCTGCTCGCCGGTTTTTTTGATGGACCCGAATAGAATTCGAACAAGGGAGGATCACCGGCTGCGAGATGCGGCCGGCAGGATTGCAGGCATACCTGCGGCAGTTTTATAAAATCGTTACACGATTTTATTCGGTATCGTCATTTAAAATTTCGATTAAACGCGCCTTGCTGATGGGCTTCTGATAAATCCCGTCAAATCCGGCTTTGTCTAAGTCATCGGGATCAAAATCATAAAGATAGCCGGACACTGCAAATATCTTTAAATCAGGATTTAAGATTTTTGCCTTCCTGCAAAATTTCAGACCATTTAACCACGGCATTCTCAGATCCGTGATGATCAATGAAAAATTTTCCCCAAACTTCAGAATATATTCGGCCTCTTCCGCGCTGTCCACCGTAACCGCCACATAACCTAATGTTTCCAACATTTGCCGCATCATTTTCAATTGGCTCGGCTGGTCATCGACAACAAGAACTTTTTTAGTGCTCATATCCGCTATTCATCCAGGCAGTCCGCAGTTATCATCACAATTTCAGAATCAGGTAATCATCGTGTTGAAAAATCTTATTATTATAATGAACAAAAATAAAATATCAATAATATTTTTTTAGACCCTATCGTTGCAAAAGTCGGAGGGCTTCAGAGCCAAGGCGCCAAGGGTGAAGCCGTAGTAGACCTACTGCCAGCCCTTGGCAACGCAGGATCTGGAGTCCTCCGCCTTTCCCGCAGGGTAAACAACATGGCATCAAATTGATCCCATCCTTTGAATTTACCATGGCAGGGAAATCAAAAATGGTGGAATTTCGATGATTTTTGTTTAAAACTCGAATAGATAATCCCACTTTTGCCATGTTGTTTATGCAGCGTTAGGGTAAACCCTACCGCTCCAGGGCGATACCATATTTTTTCATCTTTTTGTACAATAAGGTACGATGTATTCCGAGAATTCTGGCGGCCTTGGCCTTGTTGTTGTTGCTTTCTTTCAAGGCGAAGTGAATGGTTTCTATTTCTGTCCTGGCCTGCAAATCTTTTAATGACGAACGATTTTTCACGGCGGATTTTTGACTGTTGCGATACAGATAAAAGGGTAGATCCTGAAGGTGGATCGTATTGCTTTCAAGGGCCGACATGGTCCTTTCCAGCACATTGGACAATTCCCGTACATTTCCCGGCCATTCGTAATGCTTCAATGCTGTTTCCGCTGTCTTGTCCAGTTTTACTTCCGGAATATTCGCTTCCGCGGCCATTTGTTTGAGCATCCATCGGGCGATGTGGATAATATCTGTTCTTCGCTCACGAAGCGGCGGGATATGCAAGGGGATTACGTTGAGGCGATAGAAAAGGTCTTTGCGGAATCTGCCGTCGGCGAGCATTTGCTCCAGATTTTGATTGGTAGCGGCGATAACCCGCAAATTCGTTCGGATGATTTTGGTGCCCCCAACCCGCTCAAACTCATAATCCTCGATGGCCCGAAGCAGTTTAGGCTGCATCTCAAGGGGCAAGTCTCCCACCTCGTCCAAAAATACGGTCCCCTTATGGGCCAGTTCGAATTTACCGGGCTTCCCGCTGGATCCGGCCCCGGTAAAGGCGCCCTTTTCATATCCGAAAAGCTCTGACTCCAGAAGATCCTTGGGAATCGCCGCACAGTTTATCCGCACAAAAGGATACAGCTTGCGGGCGCTGGCATGATGGATCGCCTGGGCAAACAACTCTTTCCCGGTACCGCTTTCACCGGAAATCAAAACGGGAAAGTTATTGGATGCGGCTCTGCGCGCTTCTAATTTTAAAGACGTAATGGCCTGGCTTTTTCCGACGATGCTGTCAAAGGTGTAACGGGTGGATCTAAGGTTGATGAGTTCTTCTTCGTAGAGTTTGACTTTGGACTCCAAAAAGCTGAGTTCGGAAGCGAGTTTTCCGACGTCTTTCACATCCTTGAACATGACCTGCCCGAACACCGCAATGACCCGGCCGTTTTTTTTAATAGGTATCCGCTGGACCACCATGTTTTTCCCCAAAATTCGATGGGACTGGTTTATCTCGGAAATGCCGGTCTTGGCCACGATATGCATGCGGCTGTTTTCCACGGATTCGGTGCAGTGCCTTCCGATCTGATCCTCGGGATTTACCCCGAGAAACTCGCCGTAGGGCTTGTTGAAATGGGTAATCATCCCCTTGGTATCCGTTACAATAGCGCCGTTATAGATGCTGTCAAATATGCGCTTGTACATCTCCAGGCTTTTTTTGAGTTTCTCTTTTTCAAGACGGGCATTGTTTTTAGTCATGATGGCCCCCAATAAAATTGTGCAACGATTTTATAAAACTTTCGCCACTTGAGCGGTTTAGCCGCGTTTAATAAAATCTTACACGATTTTATT
>CAZQAF010000009.1:0-72959 GCA_964591175.1 uncultured Desulfobacteraceae bacterium
GTATTCATGAGTCTTTTGGTTATGGTATTGCTGAAGCAATGGCAATGGGCATAAAACCGCTTGTTCATATATTTCCAGGTTCAGAAGAACTATGGCCTCATCACTGTATTTTTAGCTCTATAGATGAAGTAATTGAAATGATTAATGAGAAGGATGATTATAACTCTCTGGAATATTATGAGTTCGTCGAACAAAGATACTCGTTGAGGTCGCAATTGGAAAAAATCGGACTAATCATGGATGGAATGCTGAATCGTATCTATGGAGAATTATCTTCTTCGACCTTGTCAAATGAAACACCAGTCCTAGCAAAGACAAACATGAGCATACTAACTTCTCTCACTGATTAACGCCGCCAGCGAAAACGTGATAGTTACCGTATACCATAATTATTAAAGTATTGCCGGGAGGCATTTTATGAAGAGTTTTAACGCCAAGCATGAAAATAATAAAATAAAATCCGCAAAAACTAAGATCTCGGCATGTATGATCGTTAAAAATGAAGAGCAATATTTAGACAACTGTCTGAAAAGCATAAAAGATATTGCTGATGAAATTGTTATTGTTGATACCGGTTCTAATGACCGGACCGTGGAAATTGCTAAAAAATATACTGATAAAATTTACTTTCATTCGTGGAAGGACAGTTTTAGTGAGGCAAGGAATCATTGCTTAGAATATGCTACCGGTGACTGGATTTTCCAGATAGATGCCGACGAAGAACTGGTCCAGGAAGACATTCCTGTTCTGATGGAGGCGATTCAGGATAAAGAACTCGATGCCGTTATGGTTCAGATCGTGAGCAAATTTCAGGAAGGTAAAAGAGAAGCGATTCACAGTTTTGAGCGAATTTTTCGAAATAACGCCTCTATTCATTATGAAGGGCGGGTACACAACCGGCTGGTGGGTATTCAAACCGCGAAGGTCTTTCCCATACGTTTAAATCATTATGGCTATGATTTGAACAAGGCCCAGTCAAAGAAAAAATTTGATCGAACCGTGTCCTTGCTTAAACTGGATCTGCAAGAAGATCCCGACAATCCCATAACATATCATTACTTGAGCTGCTCTTTTCTCGGACGAGGAATGTGGAAGGAATCCCTCGATAACAGCCTCATGGCAATCAGATTGGCAGAGGTCAGGAAAGATCCAAATATGATTTATCTTTGGTCATATTATAATGCAGCCATGTCTTATTACCGTTTAAATGAATTAGATATGGCCGAAGAAACCGGCTTGTCTGCATTAAAAAAATATCCGAATCACATCGACTCTCATTTCATTTTAAGCCTTGTTTATTTTGATCAAAAGCAATGGTCTCGATTAATCAAACACGGAAATGAATATATCCGGATAGTCCAACGATTCGAAGAATCTCCGGGAACGGTTGGCAATCTGGTAACCAATTCTATCAGTGAAGCGTGGAACGTGAATGTTCTTATGGGCATGGCTTATTTTGAGATGGGGCAGTCTGAGAGATCTGAAAAGGCTTTTGAGGAAGCTATTGCCTGCATGCCGGAACCATTTGTTGCGTTGAGAGCAATCGGTATCTTTTTTTATAACAAAAAGGATTCGGAAAAAGCGCTCAAGTATCTTAAACGGGCTCAAAAAGAAAATCCAGACGATAGAACAGTTAACAACCTTATCAGTCAAATCCATGCTACAGCAATGAACCGAACAAAAAAGCCGACAATAAGCTGCTGCATGATCGTGAAAAATGAAGAGGCCTATCTTGAAAAATGCCTTGAAAGTGTCAAGGATTATGTCGATGAGATCATCATCGTAGATACCGGTTCAACAGATAAAACTGTCGAGATTGCAGGTCGTCATACGGACAAAGTCTATTTTCATCCCTGGGAGGGAAGTTTCAGCAAGGCCAGAAATCAGGCATTGTCATACGCCACGAGTGACTGGATTTTTATAATAGATGGTGACGAAGAGCTGATTGAAGGAAACGGTGAAAAATTGCGAAAAACCGTTTTTGAAGCAGATTCTGCAGATGCATTTCTTGTCAACACGATAAGTACATACAATAATGGAAAGAAAAAAGCCAGGCATAATTCCGAAAGGCTTTTCAGAAACAACGGCGTTATCCATTACGAAGGGATTGTCCACAACCTCGTTAAAGGCGCATCCTGTATTAACGCTTCTAAAATTGAGGTGATGCATTACGGTTATAATGTGGATGAAAAAAAAGCGTATGAAAAATTCATCCGGACCACAGAACTTCTCAAAAAACAGATCAAAGAAAATCCGCAAGATCCGATGCCGCATCATTATCTGAGTGCTTCATACATCGCACGGAACATGAATACAGAAGCGGCAGACGAGTCGGTGTTGGCCATTGATCTGGCCGAGCAGCAAGCCAATGATCATCTATTATATATATGGACCCATCATATTGCCGCCATGGCATTTTTTTGTATGGGCGATCTTGATCGGGCCGAAGAATATTCATTGCGCGCTCTAAAAAAGTATCCGGATCATCTTGATTCGTTTTACGCGCTGGCCATGGTTGTGGCTGAAAGGAAACAATGGGAGGATGTTGTCTCGTACGGTGATAATTACCTGAGATTGCTTAAACGCTTTGAAGACCATCCGGATCAGGCCGGATTGGTTGTCAATAACACCATGAAAGAAGGGCCCAGCATTCATTTACTCATGGGACATGCCCATCATGCAACTAAAAATTATGATCTCATGTCAATACATTATCAATCGGCGTATGATATGGCCGAAGAAAAATGGCAAGTTTGGTGGAATGCCGGTTGTTTTCATATGGACAAATCCCAGGATTTGGATCTTGCTCGCCGATACTTGAACGCAGCGCTCGAGGAATCTCCTGAGGAGCAAGATATCTGGTACATGTTGGCTAAATTGAACAATAAATCCGAATTGTATCATGAAGAAAAACAATGCCTGGAAAAACTTTTAGCGCTTGGCAATCGGGATATCATGATTCTGAATCGTCTTGCAACGCTGAGACTTGAATCAGATGAATTAGAAGGAGCGTTAAAGGTGACGGATCTCATAATAAAGCTTGATCCGTCAAACTATTCTGCCTTGTGCACCGCCGGCATCGTTTATAAACGGCAACATATTTTGGATCGAGCCGTAGAAATGTTTACCAAAGTTTTGGATATTAATTCTCAAGATGTTGATTCATGGATTCATTTGGGTGAAATCAGTCTTCGATTGGGTCGCCTCGATGAAGCAAAGGTTTTTTTTGAGCGGGTGCTCATTATTCAACCGGGCTCGATGAAGGCGTTGCTGTTTTTATGTGAAATCGAATTAAAACAAGGCCGGATAGAAAACTTTATCGGGTGGTGTGATTCGATATTGAAAACACTTTCCCTCAATAGAAATATAGCAATAAACAGCATGGATGATTTGATTCCGATAATGCTTGACATTAATTTTGAACTGAGAGAACAGCCGGAAAATATCTTTCAGGCAAGAAAGGTGCTTAGCCTTATCCCGTCTGATTTTCATTCTTTTTTTCACAACAACGCCAACATGCTGATGGAAGGGCCGAGTCCGGAAAAGAAAGAATTTATCCGTCAAGAACTTCAACAGCTGCTTAACAACTGAAAATTCGGCACACAACAGTCCTTTCAAGTTGATCCATTAATCCACTATCTTAATTTGACGCGTATTATTATTTTACATTTGAACTCCCTTCTTTTGCTTAGAAGTGGTTTCAAAACCTTCAATCGGGTTTAAGGTCAAGACGGACTGAGGCGGTCAACCGCAGGAATATCGGGAATATTTCGAGGATTGACCGCCTCGGTCCAACACAGAGATTGAGCCCGAGGGGAGGTTTTGAAACCACTTCTATAAGATCTCGCGGGTTTGCACGCGGGAGTTTCATAAAATCGTTACACGATTTTATTTGTCGATTGCATAAAAAATCCTAAAGTAATTTTCCTGCCTGCCGATAAAAGAAATCAAAGTGAAACGGGCGCCCCAAAACAAGAACCCATTTGGCAAGGATGCCAAGAAACACAGACGTCAGATGTCAGAGATCAGTCATCAGTAACATGTGATGAGTGACCATTGACAAATGACAAAACTTCAATCAAGGAGGATGAAACTATGAGTTTAACCATTCAGAATAACATTGCGGCCATGAATGCACACCGGCAGTTGCAGATTTCGGACGCCGGATTAAGCAAATCTCTTGAAAGGCTTTCATCCGGTTACCGTATTAACCGGGCGGCGGATGATGCGGCAGGTCTGTCGATTTCAATGCAGATGAATGCGGATATCGCCAGCTATACAATGGCCAGCAGAAACGCGGCAGAAGCGACCTCTCTGCTGCAGGTGGCAGAAGGCGCAACGGATCAGATATCCAACATGCTGACAAGATTAAAAGAACTGGCCACCCAGGCAAGTTCTTCTAATGCGAGCGGCAACCTGGACAAGATCAATGCCGAAGGTAATAAACTGATCGACGAAATTGACCGTATTGCAAATGTTACGCAATATTCAGGCACAAATCTTTTGGACGGTTCTTTTGGTGTGACCGTTTCCTCAGGCGGTACGTTAACTGCAGGTATTGGTTTTTCAGGCGCAACCGGAATGCAAGGTGGGCAAACCTATACGGTTGCAGTCACTGCCAACGCTTCATCGGGCTATGATATTACGGTAAGCGGAACTGCTGGTGCGAATGCGGTTAGCCAAACTATAGAAGGCGTGGCAGCCCCGGGTACCGGCGAAACCAGCGAAATTGACTTTAATGCCCTTGGGCTGACTGTAACGTTCAATGAGCATTTGGATGCCTCCAGCGATGGAACCATCATTTCAAATGGTGCTACGGCTTCTGACTTCCAGATCGGGGCTCAGAATAGTGCCGACAACCGCATTGGAATCCTTCTGGGAAATGTTAAGGGTACTGATGCTTCCGGACTCAACTTGGGCAAAGACCAGTTGCTTTCGGCGACGAATGCACAGACCTTCCTGGATACTGTTGACAGCGCCATCAGCACTTTGGCATCACGCCGAGGTGATATCGGTGCCGCCCAGAACAGACTGGGGTATGCTTCCGCTAACCTCTCAACGACCATTGAAAACGTGCAGTCCGCGGAATCGACCATCCGCGATACGGATATGGCGAGTGAAATGACGGCATTTACCAAGAACCAGATTCTGCTCCAGGCCGGTACGGCCATGCTTGCCCAGGCAAACGCAGCGCCGCAGGCACTTCTGTCGTTGTTCAAATAAAATCGCAAAACGATTTTATATAGCGCAACTTCGTTGCTTAAAGCAGAATAAAGAACCCCGTTTCCGAAATTTCGGATGCGGGGTTTTTTTTGGGCTTTTATGTGAAATGGCAAGGATTTTGCTCCCTATATGGCCGGATGTTAAAAACCTTAAGTTTTGGGATAAATTTTCCGATAGGGATATAAAGATCCGGAATTTATTTCCCGTGGATTCTTGCAATATCAGGTAAAGGAAGATTCATATGGCGATTAGCACAAATCTTGTGTCCGGCCTTTCCAGTGGTTTTGATTGGAAAACCATGGTCGATCAATTGATGCAGCTTGAGCAAAAAAAAGTGGATCTGGTGGGAGACCAACAAACCAAATACAAAAACCAGCTTACTGAATGGCAATCTTTTAATACCCAGCTTCTTTCTCTTAAAACAGCCGCCGGGGACTTAAAAGATCCCGATGATTTTTCCGTGTATACTTCCAATATGACTTCCGACAGCAGCACCGTCGATGCTTCGGATATTCTGTCGGTGTCAACATCTTCTCTGGCCTCAAAAGGTTCTTATACGATTAATGTGTCTTCCTTGGCGACCGCACAGAAACTTTCTTCCCGACCTTTTTCAAGCGGCAGCGATGCGCTGGGGGCTTCTTATGCCGGCGATCTTTTGATCAACGGTGTTGCGGTCAGTATCAATGCGACAGACAGCCTGGCCGATGTTCGGGATAAAATTAACAATGCGAATGCCGGAACCACGGCCACAGGTGTTTCAGCAACCATTATCAGCTACGGCGCCAATGATTACAGGTTGACGTTGACCAGCGACGCCACCGGTGAAGATGGGATGGGGCTTCAAAACGCTTCTGCATCGGATCTTGTTGAGTTGTTCGGCTGGAAAGATAAATCTTCAACACTAAAAAACAGCATCACCGGCGGGGCCCAGTCCGACAGTTTCAGCAACTCTACGCAGGATGTTAAAACCCTTTTAGGACTTTCTACGGCCCAGTCGGGAACTATCACAATCAATGGAATCGGTGTAGACATCGATTTTTCCACCGATTCCATTGAGGATATCAAAAATGCCATTAATGCGGCATCCATCACGGGTGTTTCCGCCTCTGTGATCACGGATACAACAGGAAATACAACCACTTATAAACTTCAAATAGACGGAAGCCAGGATTTTGTGGATGCACAGAACATTCTGGATACGCTGGGTGTCATTCAAAATGGACAATCAGCGGTCCAGGGCACAACTTCAGGCAACAGCATGACCGTAAACGGAGAATATATTACGCCGGATAGTCTTATTACCGATATCGACGGCTATAACCAATTCACAGCCGGTGACAAAATATCTCTGGGAGGTTCTTCAATGAACCACAGCGGACAAAGTGTCAGCCAAGATATCCTTACGATAACCACAGGCACCACGGTCCAGGATTTGCTCAATGCCATTGAGACGGCTTATGAAACGAGTGGAAATGAAGTGTCGGCGTATGTGACCTCGACCGGCAAGATAGAAGTGGATGATCTGGAGACGGGAACCAGCAGCCTGGTGGTGGACCTTCAATCCACGATCGACAATTCAAATTCATCCCTGGACTGGGGCGCCTTCACTGCGCTGGATGAAGTCCGTAAAAGGGCGTTGGTTGCCGGTGCCGATGCTTCAATTACCGTGGACGGTGTCACCAAGACAAGCTCCGACAATGCCGTGGATGATGTGATTCCGGGAGTGACATTGAATCTGGTGAAAGCAGATGCCGATACCACCATAACCCTGAACGTCGATCGGGACGTTGATGCCATCATGGAAAAAATAAGCACTTTTGTGGATGCTTATAATACGGTGAGCTCCTATATTCATCAGCAGCAGTCCTATGATACGGATAAACAGCAGGCGGGCGGCGTCCTTTTTGGGGACGGCACCCTCTCATCCGTGAAGTCGGACCTTTCATCAACCATCGTTCAATCGATCTGGGGGGTTTCAAGCGATTACTCCATGATGGGGCTTGTCGGCATCAACCTGGATAACGACGGGCAGTTGAGTATCGACAGCGACAAACTTAAAGGGTATTTAACGACCAATTTCAACGATGTAAAAAACCTGTTTGCGGCGAACGGTTCCGCCGATGCCGGTACACTTGATTATATATCACATAGCAGCGACACAAACTCAGGAGAATATGCGGTCCATATCACCACTGCTGCAACGCAAAGCACGTCAACCAGCGATAATGGAACGGTTGGAGCAGACGAGACGCTGACCATCACCGATGGTGATAAAACAGCCCGGATAGATCTCACCACCGATATGACCCTAACTGATATCAAAAATGCCATAAACTCGGAAATGTCCAAGGTGTATACAGAGAAGCTGGTGGGTGATGCCCAGCTCTATGAGGGCAGCGGAGAGGCAACCGCGCTGAGTGCCGGCACCAAATGGAACCAGGTATATGTCGGGAGTAATCCCGCCAACTTGGCAAACAGCGATGTGATTTCCTTTTCAGGGACGACACGTTCAGGAGGCGCTGTTTCAGGGTTATACACCATCAATGATACCAGCACGGATACGGTTCAAGGCCTTCTTTCCGCCATTGAATCCGCTTATGGAAATAGCGTCAGCGCTACCATCAATAGTTCCGGGCAAATTGTTCTGACAGATAAGAATACGGGTAACAGTCAACTTTCCATTACCTTTGATAATACGCAGGCCCATGATTTAAGTTTCGGCTCCTCGGTATCCACAGCCAATACCGGTGGACTGGAAGGCCGTTATGCCACGGACATCACTGCAACAGATGACGGAAGTGGCCATTTGGTCCTCACCCATGATAACTATGGCAGCAATTACAGCTTTTCCATTTCTGAAGATGGGGCCAGCAAGCTCTGGAGCGGCGGCGACCAGACCGTCAATAACGGAGTGGACGTTGCCGGCACCATCAATGGAGAAGCGGCCACAGGTTTGGGACAGTTTCTGACGGGTGACAGCGGTGACAACAACGTGGACGGACTGGCGGTAAAATATACCGGCACCGCTGAAAATACGGATGCGGGAAATGTTAAGCTGACGATTGGGGCCGCGGAACTCTTTGACAGAATGTTATACAACATTACCGACTCATATGACGGCTATGTGGCGTTTAAAGAAAATTCTCTTCAAGAAAATATCGATAACTTGCAAACGAGAATGGATGACATGGAGGCGCGTTTGAATCAGAAGCAGCAAATTATGATCAATCAGTTTGTGGCCATGGAAACTTTCATTAGTCAGATACAGACCCAGAGCCAATGGCTTACACAACAGATAAATCAATTGTCCAGCGGATAAAAGCAAAATCGAGAATATAAAATTAATGTGTTTAATGAACAAATAACCATGGCGATTTTAAAGCGACGTTAAACTGAAAAGGGAGGGTTTTAAATGTATTCCAATGGTATTCAGTCGTATGTAAAAACAGATATATCCACCTCGGATCCTGTGAAGCTGGTGATTATGTGTTACGAGGGGGCCATTGAGAACCTTAAACTCGCAAAAGAGAAGATAACAGAAAAAGATTATGAGAAAAAAGCAAAAGCCATCATAAAGGCCCAGGATATTATCGATGAACTGTTGTGTTCTCTCGATTTTGAAAAAGGAGGCGCTATCGCTTCCAATCTGAGCAGTCTTTATAATTACATGCTCAGAAGAATCCTCCACGGAGATGTGAATAGAGATATTAGCGCTATTGACGAGGTGATCGGGATGTTGGATGAATTGCTGTCGGCCTGGCAAAGTATTTATTTGCAAAAGGACATTCAAACGCGATCCGTTACGGATAATTTCAGTCAAAATAAAACAGCGATGAGCTCGGGATATATCAGCGTATAACCATAGGTAATAAAATGGAAAATATGGAACAAGAATATTGTATGTTTTTGGAAAAGAAGCTGGTGCAGTTTAAGCAGTATCAGTCTTTCACGGAAAAGATGAGGCATGTCATGTGTAACAGAGAAAAAAACAAGGAGATCTCAGGATTGATTTCAAGAAGACAGACCTGCATCGGTGCTATAGAAAAGATCAATGCATCCATGGAGAAGATCGTCAAAAAAGGTTCAGCCGGTTTTTCAGGTATTCAAAAAAAATACAAGAGCCTTATTGATGGTTATATGTCCAGTATAAAAGATATCATGATGCAAATCGATCTTATGGACAGGGAATTGGTGGCGATCAGTGCCGAGCAGCGTGACGGTATCAAAACAGAGCTTCTTAAAATACGAAATACGCGACAGGCTGCTAAGGGATATAAATCAAACATGAGATATCCTGCCAGATTCTTGGATACCAGGAGGTAGACATAAGCGCTTAGACTATTTTTCTAAAGTGTTTGATATAAGAACCGATACATTATCTAGTGTTCATCCATAAATGGTCTTTTTGCCCAATCGCTGTGTTATGCTCAAAAAATAATCCTCGGAATATTACACATATGCCTGTGGTTATTTTTTTCGCATGCCTTGATCTTGAACAAAAATCCTCATTTATGGATGGACACTATCTAAGGAGGTGGGATTATTATGTCGGTTGAGCCAATCATCGAGTCTGGAAAGTCGATGCCCTTGTCGTCTCAGGAAAAGGTTCCTGCCGGTCAGGGCACGGTTCAAAAAAATAATGACGGTCAGAAACCGGTTCAAGTGCCAAATTTGACTGAAGTGTCTAAAATGGCATCGGATATCCAGAAAAATTTGAATATCATTCATGATGTTCGTCTCAAATTTTCGGTTCATAAAGATACCGGCCGCATTGTTATCACCGTTACGGATGAAACCACCGGCAAGGTGATCAGAGAAATTCCTCCAGCAGAGCTCGTTGAATTTTCATCTAAATTTGACGAGGTCGTCGGTAAGCTATTTAACCGGAAGGGCTAAAATTTGAACCTTTGGAACTGTTGCCTCAAAAATGCCTGAAACGACAAATCAGCAGATAAACATCCTGATTGTGGATGATGAGACATCGGTAGCGGATATCCTCAAGGATTGCGTGTCCGACACAGGGAGATCTGTCGATGCTTGTTACAACGGTCTGGATGGTATCGAGTATATACAAAACAATCACTATGACCTAATTATTGTTGATCTGGTGATGCCAAAAGTCGGTGGTTTGGATGTATTGAAATATGCTAAAAAAGAAAACCCGGATGTCCTTGTTATTATTATTACCGGTTACGCATCATTAGAAACTGCTATAACGGCCGTGAAAGAAGGGGCTTATGATTATATCAGAAAACCATGTAAGCTTGAAGAGATAAGGATTGTAGTGGATAATGCCATCGAGAAAATAAGACTCTACAGAGAAAACAAAAAACTGCTGAAACAAATTCAGGATACTTACAGCGAATTGATGGTTTTAAAGCAGGAGAAAAAGACAGAAAAAAAAATATCCAGCATCAACTTTTTCTCTTCAAACATGCCGGGACTCCATTATCTTTACAACAACAGTTCATCTCCAAACAACACCGTAGACAAGCTGCAGGCCCTATCAATGCTCAAAGAAAATGGTAATCTGACTGAAAGTGAGTTCAAAAGTTTCAAACAAAAACTTCTTAAAACGATAAATTCCGAAGAGTAAACAAACAGAACTGTCAATGAATGAAAATTTAAGAATACTTGTTGTTGACGATGAAGAGTGTATCCTGGATATTTTTAAAAGCTATTTCGAGTTTGCCCCCGACTATACGCTCTTAACGGCAAGCGACGGTCTGGAAGCCCTTGAAATAATCAAGACCGATCAAATCAGCTGTTGTTTTACAGATCTTGCCATGCCCAAATTGGACGGCTTGGAACTCGCCAGAAGAATTTATCAATATGACAACACCATTCCAGTGGTTGTTATGACCGGTTATCCTTCCATGGATGTTGCCATAGAAACCTTAAAAAACGGCGTCGTTGATTTCATCACAAAACCATTTAACATGGAGCAGATCCTTCCGACGATTTCAAAGGTAATTTCTGCAAGATCAACCTTTGTCGAAAATATATTACTAAAAGAAGAGATTGAAAAGAGCAAAAAACTTACGAAGATTAATAACGAGCTCACTAGAAAAATAAAAGAAATCGAAACCATAAATCTTATTCTTCAGGATCTGGATCAGGCAAAAAGCAGCCGGGATATTTTTAAGAAATTGGTTAACTTGTCAGGCAAAATCACCCAATGTGATGAAGCTCATTTCTGTTTTTTTACACAAGAGATGAAAAATTATGAGATCATCACATCTTTTTATAAAGATGACTGTATAAAGGCGGGAGATTCCGAAATCATTGAAAAGGAGATGCTTGGAAAGATTGCCGCGGACGGTATACCTTATCTTATAAAAAGAAAAAATGATGAAGGTAATATTATCGCTATCCCTCTGAAGATTCGGTCCAGAGTTTTTGGTATACTGGCATCAATCATTAACAGCACGAAAAAAGGTTTTAGTGAGAAAGATATCTATTTTTTAAATTTTCTATTGGAAAAGGCCTCTTTTTCCATAGAAAATATGGCACTTTATGAAAATATTTACGAAAATCTATTCTCGACCCTTTATGCTTTTGTTGAAACAATCGAAGCGAGAGATCCATATACAAAGCAGCACTCGGCCAGTGTATCCGGATACGCCATGTCCATCGCAAGAGAAAATGGTTGTTCACAAGAGGAAATCGCAAAACTGGATATTTCCGGCAATCTGCATGATATCGGGAAAATCGGTATCCCGGACAGCATACTGTTGAAGCAGGGAAAGCTCAACGATGATGAATATGAGATTATAAAAAAACATCCGGTCATTGGAAGCAATATTATCGGACATCTGGGGATGTGGACAGATGAGCAGGATATTATAAGGCATCACCATGAAAGATTTGATGGAAAAGGATATCCGGACCGGCTGAAAGGCGAAGAAATTCCACTTCTTGCCCGAATTCTTTCCGTAGCGGATGTTTATGATGCACTGACTACCGATAGATCCTACAGACAAAAAATGTCGAATAAAGTTGCTGCCGAGATGATTAAAGAAAATTCAGGAACTCAGTTTGATCCGGAAATTGTGGATATATTTTTTCATCTTTACAGCAAAGGTTTGCTGCCAGCTCAACATCCGCGATTGAGCGTATGATCAACCATCGATTATACCATGGAATATTTAAGGTTTTGAGAATGCTTTGCGTGATAAAGTCTTACATCGGCCTTTGAGATTAAATCCTCTTCGGTTTCGTGATTTTTAAGCTCGCCTGCTGTGGAAATGCCACAGCTTATTGTTATGCTTAATTTTTTGGATTCCCATTCAAAAACGTGATTTCCAACATCGGACAATACCCTTTTTAATAGCATTTCGGCTTGTTTTATATCCGTATTCGGGAGAAGAATTACGAATTCATCACCGCCATATCTGGATACGATATCTGACTGCCTTGTTGAACCTATCAAGCATTCTGAAAGTTCACGCAATACAACGTCGCCGGCCTGATGTCCGAAGGAATCATTGATCTTTTTGAAATTATCAACATCAATCATAATTAAAGAAAGCGGTTTGTGATATCTTGTTGCGCTATGAAATTCTTTTTGAATAAATCCTTGAAAGCCTTTCCGGTTTAAAATGCCGGTAAGACCGTCTTTGACGGCCATTTCTTTGAGTTTATGATACTCCTGAGCATTTTTTAAAGACATGGCAAGAATATTCGATACGGTTGAAAGCAGTTCCATTTTCTCATCATTATATTCATCATTGTTTTTGGGTAGGATAGAAATCATGCCCAGCGGGTAGCCGGCAAGGCTTAACGGCAAGACAACCTGCTTGGCAAGTGAAATGGCCTCTGCCGACGATATTTTAATGTCGGATGAATATAGATGAACATCGCTGTCCTTTATTGAAATACTTTCTCCTGAAATCGAAGAAAATGTTTGGATCATCTCTTCTTTCAGCCGATCGAGAATTTTTTTATTGATTTCTTTTTCAGATAGATGAAATGCCAGATTCCACTTGGAACCGATCCGGTAAAGCATACCAAACAACGCAGGGTTTAGCACATTTAGAAAACCTGTATTTAGGATCCTGGGAAGGATCATTCCCCAGTTGAGATCATATGCCGCTTCGGAAGTCAGCCGATTGATAAAATTCAGTTCTTGGTTCTTTTTTCTTAGATCTTCTTTTTCTTTTTCAATGCTTTCATTGATATTTTTGAGGTCATTCATCATGCGAAATATTTCGATGAAGGATTTCCGGTTCTCTATCCCGCCCAAAATGGTCTCATAAAGACGTTTTGAAATATTGGACCTGGAGATAAAACCATAAACACCTGTTTGAAGAATTTCGGAAATCTTTTCGGCTTTTTTGTCTTCTCCATAAAGAATAACACAGGCTTGGGATCTGTTTTCCTGAAGAAGATTTATCCAGTTGGAGGCATGATTTCCGACGTGGTCATAATCGACAAGGATGGCGCTAAACTCGTTGTCCAAGAGTATGTTTTCAACACCCTCCAAAAGCGTTATGGTCATAACGTCGAAGCCCCTAGATTCAAGAATATGTTTAAAGAGATTTTTGTCCTTGGTTTGATTGCTTATGACCAGTATCTTTTCATTCATACCGACACCTCGCCTATACTCAAAACTATAAAACACGCTTAAATGGTTGACTCCGAAGAAAATCAGGTTTATCAGGGCCGGCTTTCACCAAAGTCTCTTTCAAATAATCGCAAGGTCATCCAATGTCCTGGTTATTTTCACTATTCTTAAAAGAATAATGCAAAAACCGTACCAAACCTTGTTTGCGGGCATTTATGGCAATTAACCAATTGATTTTGAAGAATATATACATTATAAATAGATAAAATAACTATCGGTTTCTTGGTTCGTTCTTTTAAGGAAATAAATGTCAAGTTATTGACGCATTTGATGATCTTGAAGGCAAACGGAATATTTAACGTGTCGGCTATCAAACGGCAAGTTATCCGTCGGAGCTGTTCTCAGGCATTGTCATTTTCGTCCCGGATCGTGTAGATGTTGAACAGCATCAGGGATTGAAAGATATGGTACGATAGTTGCATATTTTTTTTAAAATTTTGTTTTGACTTTCTTCATTTTAGCGACAAGGGTGACGACTATGCCTCAAGTTGAGAGACGATCTTATGTCAGAGGGAATTTTTCTTTTAAAATTAAATTTAAAACAATGACTTCAGATGAATATGAAGCGCTATTAAATTCCCGCGAGCCCCATTTTTCACAATTTCAAGAAGAACATGGTTTTACTGCCGTAGACAAGGTTGAAAATGTCGATACATCAGTTGATGCTTCATTGATGAATTATATGGTAAAAATTGATGAAAAACTGGATCTCATTTTAGAGTTATTGATAAAGGATAATGAGCCAGAGGATCTTTTTGAGCAAGGGATAGGGGTAAATATCAGCGGCTCTGGCATGAACATCATGGTGGATGAGCCTGTTGAAACCGGGCAGATCATCCATTCAAAAGTTTATCTTTCAAGAATGCCGATTGTATTTTTGGATGTATTTGGGGAAGTTGTCCGTTCATCTGAAATAAGTGAATGCGATAAGAATGTCTATTCTTTGGGGATAAGGTTCTTGGATCTCAGCGTGAATGACCAAGAAAAAATTATCGCGATGGTATTTAAAAGGCAAAGAGGTGATCTAAGAAAGAGAAAAAAAGGGTCCTGATTTTGCATGTATTATTGCATAACGAGAAACGCTTTTATTCTGAACGAACAAATTGCCTGTTGCCAGGAAAATTTTTCCGTCCTGTTTTGTTGATTTTGTTGTATACCGATTGTTATAATGCTTTCAAGATAAAGTGAAGATATCAATAATTGAAGGAGAAAATTAATTATGGATTTAAATATGAAGGTTCTCATTGTCGACGATTTTGCCACCATGAGAAGAATTGTTAGAAATATCTTAAAGCAGATCGGTTTTAAAAATATCATTGAGGCGGATGACGGAAAAAGCGCCCTTAAGGAGCTAAAAAAAGGAAAGGTCGACCTGATATTATGTGACTGGAATATGCCGGAGATGCCGGGAATAGAATTATTAAAAGCTGTGAGATCCGATGATGAATTAAAGGATATCCCTTTTATTATGGTGACGGCTGAAGCCCAGAAAGATAACATTGTCGAGGCGGTTAAGGCCGGTGTTAGCAATTATGTCGTTAAACCATTTACTGCGGAAACAATCAGTGAAAAATTATCCAAAGTATTCGGGGGTTGAGCCCGGACGTATTGTTTTATTTATGTTTTAACGCAATATTTATAATTTTCTAAAGGATTTGTTCGGCGATGCCGAATATAAAAGGAAATAGGCGTTAAAAAATGGACAACCGCAAATGGACGCAAATGAACATCAATCAATATTATTATTTTAATTTGTGTTTATTCGTGTTCATCCGTGGTTTCCTGTGCAAAAAATAAAGAAAGGGTCTAAAAATGGATATCAAGAAAATAGACAGTTCATTCCAAGCTGCTTTATCATCCACTAAAAAAGCAGATTGCGATCATCAATTCAAGCAGATTTTTGATCAAAAGCTGGATGAAATAAATGGAACAGGAAACATTTCTCTTGTGGATGATAAACGCAATGTGATGGAGCAAAGTGAAAAAATTCTAAATCTTTTGGATAGTTACTCCGGAGCCTTGGCCGATCCGACAAAATCTTTAAAGGATATCAGGCCGTTAGTGGACAGCATTGAAAAAGAAGTCGGATCAATCGAATTTGTAAATAAAAATCAGATGCATGATGATAAAACCCTTGACAAAATTGTTAAGGATTTGGCTGTGACTGCAAAAGTGGCGATGTATAAGTTCCATCGCGGGGATTTTATATAGAGCCTATCCATAAACGGTCTTTTTGCTACATCTATGCGCGGCCTTGTGACATGGCTGCCTTCTCAAATGTTTACCCTGTTAGTTGTGCTGCCTATCGGACTGGCGCAACGCATGTTTCATCGGGCAACGCCTGTTTTTCAAAGATTAAGCGCAAAAAATCAAACTGTCAAAGTTCGGTCGCGAATATATTATAAAAATACTCAATGTATTCATGCGGTTAATCTCGCTAAAGCAGAAACCCTTCCTTGAGCCTGAATCCCCATAAGAGCGGGAATCCTTTTTCAAAAGTCTCTTTATGCACCTTTAATCTTTTTTCCCCTTGATTTGTTTTAAATATTAGCATATTAAACGAGATTAATCTTACAAACAAAAAACGCGCCTTCTATCGAGAATTTCCTCAAAGCATTATTTTTAAGGTTTGATTAAAATCAAGAGAACAGATTATGGCAAAAATTTTAATCGTTGATGATAATCCGGAAGTGTTGAAACTAATTGCCAGTATACTGGAGACGAATGAGTATGAGGTAGAAACGGTGTCCATGGGAGAATCGGCGATCAAAAAACTGGAGAGCAATGATTATGACATGGTGTTAACCGACCTTATGATGCCGGATATAGACGGCATGCAGGTTCTTGAGCATGTGAAATCAAAAGCATCCAGAACCATGTGCATTATCCTTACGGGCCATGGAACCATTAAAAGTTCAGTCAAAGCCATTAAAAAAGGTGCTTTCGATTATATCACAAAACCGGTTTCCCCCAGCGAACTTCTTATTATTGTTGAAAAAGCCCTTAAATTTAAAAACCTTGAAGAAGAGAATATAAGGCTTAAAAAAGAATTAAAGGGAAAATATCATTATAAAAATATTGTTGGAACCAGTCAGGCCATCAAGAAAATATACGATCTTATCGAAAAAGTATCTGATACGGACGGAACCGTTCTGATCACCGGCGCCAGTGGCACAGGTAAGGAGTTAATTGCAAGATCGATTCATTACAACAGCCAGAGGAGTGATAAACCGCTTGTTGTTATTAATTGTGGTGCTGTTCCTGAAGCCTTGTTGGAAAGTGAACTTTTCGGCCACGAAAAAGGTGCGTTCACAGGAGCCTATAAAAAAAGGATCGGTCGATTTGAGATGGCCAATGGCGGAACTGTTTTTCTCGATGAAATCGGAGAGATGAGCCCTGCATTGCAAATAAAACTGCTGAGAGTATTACAGGAACAGCAATTTGAAAGAGTGGGCGGAACAAAAACCATCCATGTGGATCTCAGATTTATCGCGGCTACCAATAAAAATCTGACGACTGCCATTAATATGGAAAAATTCAGAGAGGATCTTTATTATCGATTAAATGTCATTCCGATCAAGGTGCCGTCATTAAAACAACGGAGATCGGACATTCCTTTGCTAATCGATTTTTTTCTCAAAAAATTTCAGAAAATAAAAAATAAAAAGATAACCGGTTTTTCTCAGCCTGCTATGGATTCAATGTGGGCGTATGACTGGCCCGGAAATGTCAGAGAGCTTGAGAATGTCATAAAAAGGCTTACAATCCTTTGTGAAAGCCCGGTGGTGAACATGGATGATCTCCCTGAAAATATACGAGATGTCAGCGGAGCGAATCCGTCGGACGAGGAAGTTATCCTCGGGGATGAATTAAATCTTAATGAAGCGGTTCAAGATTATGAGAAAAAGATTATCCTTGAAGCCCTGGAAAAGACCAACTGGGTAAAATCTAAGGCCGCAAAGCTTCTGAATATTAATCGGACAACCTTGGTGGCAAAGATCAAAAAACAGAATATAGAAATCGATAAAGCCGCTTCTGCTTAAAGGCGTTATCGATAGCTGAAAAATACATATGACATTTCTATCAAACCTGTCACACGAGAAGCTTCATTGTCAAAAAAATGACAGTTTGCATTATTTATTTTTCCGTTTTAAACGCTTCTTCTCATCCAAAGCCCCCCTTCTTTTTTTCAAAATATTATGGATCAAGTCAAATGGATATTTATAAAAAAATAGCTAAAACAGTTGGTTAAAGGTTTAAATCCGTTGATTTGATCTTCATGGGAAAGTGATGAATATTCCTTCACTCCGTCTCATCATAATTCCAGTCTCCTTGGCATACTAATTGCTGTAAAATGCAGCATGAAAGGCAATTTTACAAGATCAATCCTTGTTTTATTATCCTCTCTTCTTTTGATTTGTCATTCCAGTATGATAGGAGCAAGTCCGACTCCTTTGGCAAAAAAAACATATCAAGGGGCGATAAGCCGGATTGTTTCAATAAAAACACATCGATCAAAGGACCAAACCACTGTTACGATCGTGGGTGACGGCA
This sequence comes from uncultured Desulfobacteraceae bacterium, assembly GCA_964591175.1. Lineage (GTDB taxonomy): Bacteria > Desulfobacterota > Desulfobacteria > Desulfobacterales > UBA11574 > UBA11574. Next base: position 18,404 of record CAZQAF010000009.1, read on the forward strand.
ACGTTTCCGACCATACCATTAAAACCCTTAAAAAGCCCCCTAGAATTCTTGTTGATTTCAATTGTGCGGCGCGATTGCTTGAAGCAAGGTCCATTAATGTGGATGATCCGGATATTAAATCAATAAGGATTGGGTATCATTTTGATAAAATAAGAGTAGTAATAGATGTTAAAGGGAGTGTTGTCCCCGCATATAAAGATAAGTTTAAGAATAATGCCTTAATCGTCACTTTAAAATTACAAAACAACCAGGACGAAAGAGATCAATACAGATATCCCAGTGAGAAAGAGAAAAGCGAAATCCCGGTAGAGATTAAAAAATCTGAAAAAAAAAAGACGGATAACATCCAAAAAGCAGCTATCCATTTAAAAGAAAAAAAGCATATCTCGAATTTATCTTCCTCTCTGAATTCCAAAACTTCGAACAAACAAGTCATTGGTTCCGGGCAAAATTTTGACCCTGTTTTATCCAAACAAACATCCATTAAAAAACAGGAACCGATTAGACCGGGTCCAGGAGCGAAACTGGTCCAAATGGTGGATAATGACGGTAAAGAAGATACGTTTTTTTACCTGAAATGCCTAAGTTTTTATAGATCCAAAGATTGGGAAAATGCTGTTCTGAATTTTACGAATTTTATTAAAAAATATCCCAATGGAAGATATACGGAGAAAGCATATTTTATTTTGGCAAAATCATATGATCACTCAAATTCAAAAAACATCTCAGTTCATTATAAAAAGATCAAAGATCACTATGAGGATGCTGTAAGCCGGTTTCCTGATTCCGAGTTCGTTCCCGACGCGATGTATAGCATCGGAACTCTTCTTTTTAAGACTAAAAATTATTCAGAGGCATTGGGATACTATACTCTTGTTTTAAAAGAAGACGAAGATTCCATACTTCGAATTAAGGCCTTGACACAAAAGGCGAGAATATTGCTTTTAAAAAATAGGAAAACAGAGGCCTTGGCCGATCTGGATCAATTAGAAAAAATCACTGCCAAATATCCTGGTTTACGTGAAAGAACAGAAGCGAGAAAAGAAAAAGCAAAAGTTTTATATGAAATGAACAAGTTTTATGAGTCGATAAACATTCTCGATGAATTAATAAAAGAAAATCCTGAAAATCTATATGTGCATCCGGAAATTTCATTGTATCTGGGTTATAACTATTACCAGTTGGGAAATAACAAAAAGGCAAGAGAAAACCTGTACCGATTTTATAATACATTTCCTAGTCGAAAAATAAATAATCTGGTTCTTAATCAGATCGGTGATACTTATCGAAATGAAGGATTGATCAAGGACGCTGTTAAATTTTATCGACTGGTTCTTGATCGCTTTCCGAATACGGACGGCGCAATCATTAGCAAAATTCGGTTGGCCGAGCAGCAAGAAAATACGGATTGGATTGAAAAAACAAGAAAAGAAGTAGGGTCGCCTCAAAATATTTACGAAGGTATTGTCAATCATTCGGCTGACAAAAAAGACGGAAAGAACCCTTTGATGCAACTTTCCATGCTGAAGCTCGGAATCACCTACCAGAAAAAGAAAGAATATCAAAAGAGCCTAAAAGTATTAAAAGAACTGTTTGATCGGTATCCAAAGACATCTCTAAAGAGAGAATTAACTCATGCCTTAATGGTGACCTTCGAGAGCATACAAAAAAAAGAAATTAAAGATAAAAAATATATCAATATCATAAATTTATATCTAAAAGAAAAGAAGCTGTTTTTAATGATCAATGCTCCCGAGTTGTTTTTGCCTGTGGCGAGGTCCTTTGTCTATATTGATCTTAAGGACATGGCTATTGAAGTTTTTAAGAAGGCTGATATCCTCCTGTCGAACACGGAAAAACCTGATGATCTTCTTTTTTTTATGGGTAAATATTTTTATGAAAAAGACAATATCGGAGAGTCGTTTAAAAGATTCGAGATTTTGACGAAAAAATATCCCAAATCCAAATATTTGCCGGAAGCATTACGGATGAAGGGGAATATACTTTTAAAAGAAAAAAAATATGCACTGGCGATAGAATCTTTTGATGCTGCTTTAAAATATCCTGATGAAACGTGTAAAAAATCTTATCTCTTGATAGGAAAAGCGATCGGACTAATTGGAAGTAATTCTAAAGATAGAGCATTAAACAATATCAATCAGGCAAATGAAATAAGAAAGAATTGTGATAACCGGGATATCAATATCGATCAGAAAATCGCAGATGTATATCTTTCCCTGGGAAATGCTAAGAAAGCCCTGGGCATCTTTAACAGTGCCATCAAAAAGGCGAAAGATGACCATGAGAAAGTTCCGCTTAAGCTAAAATTGGCAAAATGCTATTGGTTATTGAATAAAAAAGAAGATTCTCTTGCAGTATATCACCAGATTTCAAGCCTCAATGATCCATTCTGGAGCAATCTGGCTAAAGAAAAGATGAATGAGATTCAATTTAACAGGGAGAATAATCCTAAGAGAGCAAATTAGGTTCATAAAATAGGAGACGGCGTTTGAAGATGATTAGGAAGAAAATATTACTGGCCGACAACAATCTCAACGGCCGGTCGCATGATATCTGCAAGTTATTTTTTGAATCTGGCTATGATGTTAAAACTGCTGACAACGGCCGATTGGCTTATGAAGAGATCGTCAAAGATCATTATGATCTTGTTCTAACCGACCTTAACTTGGCCCAGATAAACGGAATCAGCCTGTTAAAGAGAATAAAGGATTTCAATGCAAAGCTTCCTGTCATTCTCATAGCTGATGAAGCCTGTATCAATGATGCGGTTGAAGCAATGAAACTTGGTGCCAATGACTTTTTGTTGAAACCCTTATCGTCCAAAATGATAGATTTGATCCATTCTTACATTGAAAACGGATTGAACGTAAAAGAAAAAAATGATGCCAAAAAACGATTCAAGATTGTTACGCATAATAAAAATATGAAAAATCTGCTTCAGGTGGCAAGAGATATCGCCGACAGCAAGGCTTCCGTTTTTATTCAGGGAGAATCGGGAACCGGAAAAGAACTTTTTGCCAGATACATTCATCAGTTCAGTTCAAGGAAGGATCAGCCGTTTGTGGCAGTCAATTGCGCTGCATTGCCGGAAAACCTGCTTGAAAGCGAGCTGTTCGGACATGAAAAGGGTGCATTCACCGGCGCGATTTCAAGGAAAAAAGGTAAATTTGAACTGGCCAATCATGGGACGCTTCTTCTGGATGAGGTCAGCGAAATGGATTATCAGCTTCAATCCAAGCTCTTAAGAGTATTACAAGAAAGAGAGATCGACAGGATAGGTGGCATGCAGCCGGTTCCCATTGATGTCCGATTTCTTGCCACGACAAACCGGGATATCGAAAAGCGAATCAAAGATGGAAAGTTCAGAGAGGATCTTCATTATCGATTGAATGTTATGCCAATTCATTTGCCTCCGTTACGGGAAAGGAGAGATGATATTCCCTTGCTTGCAATGCATTTCGTCGAAAAATGCTGCAAGTTGGAAAATCGATCTGTCAAAGGGTTGACGGATGAGGCTATGGTTTCTTTGATGGAAATGACGTGGAAGGGAAATGTCAGGGAACTGGAGAACATCATTGAGAGAGCCGTTTTAATGTGCAAGGGGGATATATTAGACAAAAAGGACTTGTTTCTTCCTGAAAGTGATCGACAATCTGATGTTACGAAACCATCGACGGTTCCGCCGGTCTCTTTGAAAGAGATTGAAAAAAGTGTCATTTTAAACACATTGGATCAAACAAATGGGAACAGAACTCATGCGGCTGAAATCCTGGGAATAAGCGTTCGGACATTGAGAAATAAAATGAATGAGTATCGAAAAAAAATGGAGATGCACTAAAAAAGGCATGCAAATTGCTAATATATTTTTATTCTATGAACAAATGCTTAAAAAATAGCCCGAATATATAAAGGAAAAGCTCATGCCCGATAAATTGTCTTTTGGGAAAACATTTCGTGCCTTGGAGAAAGCTATCAGTATCGCCCAACAAAGAAATTCATATATAAGTAGTAATATCAGTAATGTAGATACCCCGGGCTACAAGCCGAAAGATATAGATTTCAAAAGAGAATTGGCCAGCGCGCTTGAAACAACCCAAACAGCGGATCTGGAAAAAACAGATCCGAGGCATATCAGCATTAAAAATAACGGCCGTCAAACCATCGAACCTTTCGAAAAACAGGATGAATGGAATGGCTATAACTGGGTAAATATTGACAAGGAAATGACAAAGCTGACGGAAAACAACTTGACCTACCGGTCGGCCGTTGAAGTCCTTTTAAGGAAAATATCTTTATTAAAAGAAGTTATCAAAGAGGGAGGACGATAAAATGAATTTTTTAAAAGCGCTTGAGACCAGCGCCTCAGGACTTTATGCCGAGAGAAAAAGAATGGATATCATTGCCGGCAATCTTTCGAACATAGAAACGACGCGCACAAAAGAAGGCGGGCCTTATCGTAGAAAAATGGTGGTCATGAGTACAAAGGAAATGGATCAACAATTCGATGATGTGTTTAACAATTCCCTCAAGGGCGTCCAAATTGATGATATCGTTGAAGATAAAACACCGTTTAAAAAAGTCTTTAATCCGGGGCACCCTGATGCTGACAAAGATGGATATGTATTAAAACCGAATGTCGATCTCGTTGTGGAAACCACCAACATGATGATGGCCAGGAGAGCATTTGAAGCCAATATAGCGGCCATTAAAGCCACAAGGGAGATGGTCATTAAAGCGCTTGAAATCGGGAGATAACCTATGAATGATTTAAAGATTGACGGTGGGCAACAAGCCACGCTTAAAAAATTCGCAAATGTGGATAAAAAGAACACCGAAGGATTTGATAAAGTTATAAAAGGCGCAATTAACAATGTCAATAAACTTGAGGAGGATTCAAACAAATCTGTCATGGATCTGTTAAGTGGCAAGGCGGACATTCATGAGACAATGATAAGTCTCCAAAAGGCTGATATATCCATGCGGCTGTTTCTGGCGATTCGGAATAAGGCGGTGGATGCCTACCGAGAAATCATGCATATGAATTTTTAAGTTAGGGATGTGAAAAGGGAACCTTTGGGATGAATGATTCAATTAGACAATTTTTGAAATTAATAAATTCATTGCCGCTTTCCAAGAAGATCAGCATGATATTTGTAGTTGTTCTTGTAATGACCGGTTTTGCGTTAATGTTTTTCTGGGCGAATCAGGAAAATTATAAGGTTTTATACAGTAATCTTTCTCAAAAAGACGGTAGTGCCATCCTGGCCGATCTCAAGAAAAAGAATATTCCCTACAAGGTCGAAGCCAATGGAACGATCATATTGGTTCCAGCGGAAAAAGTCTATGAGTTGCGTCTTACCATGGCCGGCGAAGGCCTTCCAAACGGCGGGAATGTTGGCTTTGAAATATTCGACCATTCTGATTTTAAAACAACGAGGTTTGTGCAGGAATTGAACTACCGGAGAGCACTCCAGGGCGAACTGGCAAGGACGATTAATCAGTTCAAGGAGGTGAACAATTCACGAGTGTTTATCGTAATACCTGAAGAATCGCTTTTCGTAGAGGACAAAAAACCTGCCTCTGCATCGATACAGCTCGACTTGAAGTCGAGCTTACCCCCTGAAAGACTCACTGCTATTGTTCATCTTGTCGCAAATGCCGTCGAAGGCTTGGAACCTGAGCATGTTACCGTAGTGGATACGAAAGGCAGGCTTATTTTCAAGGGCAGGACCGATGATGATTCATCGTCCGCATTAAGCGGTTCTCAATTGGACTATAAAAGAAAGATCGAGAGCCAGATAAAAGAGAACGTTCAGAGCATGTTGGAACGTATTGTCGGCTTGGGAAAGGCCATTGTTCGGGTGAATGCCGAGATCGATTTTGACAAAATTACGCAAAATGAGGAAGAATATGACCCGACGACAACGGCGGTCAGAAGTTCGAGAGACATTGAAGAGGACACCCAAAGCGGTGAAAAAAGCAATAAAACCGCTCAAACACTGATAAATCAAAGAAGGGGAGTGGTTCAGTCTCCAGATGAAACGCAGAACAAAAAAACAAAAAAAGACATCGCCACAAATTATGAAATAAATAAAATCACCCGAACAATTCTGAAGCCGGCGGGAACAATCACACGTCTTTCCGTTGCCGCGGTGATTGACGGAAAGCATGAGTTGGAGAAATTAAAAGACGGGACGACAAAAAGAAAATATATTCCACGGACCGAACAGGAGCTCAAAAAATTTGAAGAAATCGTAAAAAAAGCCATGGGATACAATGAGGACAGAGAGGATCAGGTTACTGTAAGTTCAATTTCATTTTCAGATACGATGCCAATGGACAATCATATGGCAGCGGAGCCGGGCAAATTGGATTCAATCCTAAACGTTGTAAGAGACTATAGAAAAACAATCATAAATCTTACATTAATCGCCATGGTTTTTCTATTCATTGTGAGGCCTTTACTCAAGAGTATGAAAGCCGTGACCAAAGAAACGCTATTTGCAACCGAAGAATTGACAAGAGTCTCGGAAGAATATGCTCAACTTCCGGAGTCTAGAGGCATGGATATGAAAAATAGAGTTCGTGAGATAAGTCAAAATAATCCCGAAAAAGCCCAGCAGCTTATTAGAGGATGGCTTGGTGAAAAGGAATAAGCTTCGATAATGAAACTCAATGTCGATAAATTATCAGGGCCCCAGAAGGCCGCCATTCTTTTTTTGGCCATGGGAGAGGAGTTTTCCGCTAACTTCTTTAAAGAGCTGGACGAAGCAAGCATTAAAAAAATAGGTCGATACATGTCGGAAATATCGTATATCCCCTCTGAGGTTTTGAGCACAGTGATGGATGAGTTCCTTATCAACTTTAGATCTGAAAGTGATGTCGTTGTTTCAGGAGAAAGTTTTCTGAAACAGGTTATCAGTAAATCATTGGATAAAGAAAGCGCTCAAGAAGTGTTCAAGGTTATCGGCGAAAAAGGGAACAAGGCCCCTTTCAGCGATCTTTCTTATATACCCGTTGAAAAACTGATTAATATCATCCAGGGTGAACATCCTCAAACCATCGCCCTGATATTGTCCTACTTGTCTTATGAAAAAGCGGCTGAAGTTCTCAAATCTTTCCCGGAAGATATTAAAACCGATGTCGCACTCAGGCTCGTTCAGATCGGACAAGTCGATGTCGAAATAGTAAACGAGCTCGATAAAGTCATTAAAAGCGAGCTTTCCAAAATAGGAGGCGTAACCCGGAAATGTGACGGGATAGAAACCCTGGCAAATATATTAAACCAGGTAGACGGGATTACCGAAGAGTCGGTTTTGAACCACATAGAAAATGAAGACAGCGAGTTAGCGGATATGGTCAGGCAGAAAATGTTTGTTTTTGAAGATCTGCTGCAGATTGAAAACAGGCATTTCAGAGATATTCTCCAAAATGTGGATAACCAGTTGTTGATAAAGGCACTGAAAACCACTTCAGACGAAATGAAGGATAAGGTTTTCAGCAATTTGTCGGAAAGAGCTTCGGAAATGCTTAAAGAAGATATGGAAGTTATGGGACCGGTTAAGTTAAGTGAAGTCGAGGACGCGCAACAGGAGATAATTAAAATAGCAAAGAGGCTCGAGTCAGAGGGACGAATCGTCCTGGCTAAAGGCGGGGATGATGTCTTTGTCTAGCAACTTAAGAAAAATTACCGACAAAATGGAATCGTGGCTGAGATATGAAATGGAGGCTTTTGAGCCATTTGGCACACAGGAAAACACGGCGGATAAAGGGTTTGTGTCCTTGGAAACAAAAGGAGGCAAAACGCAGGAATTTATCCCTCTTGAAGCCTTGAAGAATACCGGTCTCAACGAAAATGAAGGCGAGGTTCTATTAAAAAAAACAAAAGAAAATATCGAACGTCTCGAGCAGGAGGCATATGAAAAGGGCTTTGTCCAGGGCGAAAAGGATGGTTTTGAACTTGGCGAAAAAAAAGCAATTAAAATTATAGCGAATATAGAGAAATTGTTCAACGAAATCAATGGCATTAAGCAGGATTTAATAAGAGAGAACGAAAAAGAATTATTTGATTTGATTTTTGCGGTTGCCGAGAAAATTGTTCACCATGAAGTCCGACGAGACGATACTGCCATCAAAGAAGCGATCTTGAATTCACTCGATATGGCGGTGGAAAAAAGCAAAATATTTTTCAACGTCAATCCGGATGATTACGACTTTGTTGAAAAATTACGGCCTGATCTTTTCCGTCAAAACAACGAAATCAAGTCAATTGTCGTGACGTCGGATCCGGCAATTTCAAGAGGCGGTTGTTTTTTAGAAACACCTCGTGGAAATATCGATGCGACGATCGAATCGAAATTGGAAAAAATTTATCAAAGCTTTCAAGAAACCATTCAATAAATATTTTTATTGAAAAGATCCGGTCCATCAAAAAGGAAGATGAGAAATTTTGAATCAAAAATCGAATTTAATAAATACAAAGAAGCGCTGAAATCCTGCCGACCCATTAAAATGGAAGGCAAAATCATTAAAGTGGCGGGCATTGTTGCAGAAGCTGACGGCCCGGGCATGAGCGTCGGAAGCCTTTGTTCAATAAAAAATTCTGACGGCCGAAATATGCCGGCGGAAGTTATCGGGTTTAATGATAAAAGCGTTATTGTGATGCCTTTCGGAGAAATGCGGGGAATTGAGCCCGGAAGCCGGATTGTCGATATAAACAAACAGCCGACGGTTAAAGTCGGGGAGTCATATTTAAATAGAGTCGTTGACGGGCTTGGAACGCCCATTGACGGAAAAGGAGCCATAAAAGCAAACCTGGATTATCCGATTTACGGAAAAGTCCTTAATCCTATGAAAAGAGAGATTATTCATGAAGTGATCGATGTGGGTATAAGTTCTATCAATGCAATGCACACGCTGGGGAAAGGACAGCGGATTGCCATCATGGCAGGTTCGGGTGTGGGGAAAAGTGTGTTGATGGGTATGATTGCCCGCTACACAGTAGCAGACGTCATCGTTATTGCGCTTATTGGCGAACGCGGTAGAGAAGTTAGAGAATTTATTGAACGCAACCTTGGAAAGGAAGGTCTTAAAAAATCGGTTGTCGTTGCTGCAACGTCCGATTCCCCGGCTCTCGCCAGGATCAGGGGGGCTCATCTCGCAACAACGATAGCGGAATATTTCAGGGATAAAGGATTGGACGTCGTTCTGATTATGGATTCAATCACCCGCTTCGCCATGTCATTGAGAGAAGTCGGCCTGGCGGCAGGAGAACCGCCTTCAGCAAAGGGTTACACACCGAGCGTTTTTATTCAAATCCCAAAACTTTTGGAAAGGACCGGAAATCTGGAAAGGAAAGGCAGTATTACGGGAATCTATACGGTCTTGGTCGAAGGCGACGATATGAACGAGCCCATAGCGGATACCGTTCGTTCCATCGTCGACGGCCACATCATTTTATCCCGGGATCTTGCACACAAAGGACATTATCCCGCCGTAGATGTTTTGAGCAGCATCAGCCGGGTGATGTCTGACATTGTCGAACGTGGTCATCTCGATATGGCAAGAAAACTTGTAAGAGTCCTGGCCACCTATAGAGAAGCGGAAGATTTAATCAATATTGGGGCATATTTAGATGGTAGTGATCCGAACATAGATTTTGCAAAAAAAATGATTCACAAAATCAATTCTTTTCTTTGTCAGGATATTAATCAAAATATATCATTCAAGGAAAGCCTGTCGCGATTGAAGGATGCATTAACCGAGTGATACAAACTTAGGACTTCGCCCCAATTGGCCTCCGGCCCGTTGGGCCTATGCCCCGGAGGGAACATTGGAATAGATGAAACCGTTTTCATTTCGACTGGATAAAATACTTAACTATAGAACTTATCTGAGGAAAAAAGCTCAAATAGAACTTTTTAACGCTAGAAATGAATGTCTGAAGAGAGAAAAAGAAGTTATGAGTTTGATTGAAAAAAGAAACGAGATGTCAAAACAGTGCAGCGAAGAAGAATCCAGAGGAGTGAGTGTTCCGGTTTACAATACATACCAGACTTATCTGAAACGCATTGGAGAAGATCTAGAGAAGGCATATATTAGGCTCGATCGGGAAAAAGAAGAAGTAATAGCAAAAGAAATTGTATTGAAGCAGGCATCCATAAATAAAAAGACGCTAAAAGTTCTAAAAGGACTAAAACATAATAGATACATGGAATCTATGGGAAGAGAAGAACAGAAAATATTGGATGAGATAGTGATAACCGGAAAAGGTTGCAACGTATGAAAAAACGAACACAGATTCTGCTGTCCTTACTGATCGTTGTGAAGATTTCGCTGGGTTCTATTTTATTATATCAGAGCGGTCTGCCTTTGTTTGGAACGTCGAATGCATTGGCTTCAGAACAAAAAAAAGATACTGTGACAACCCCAGTGAAAAATGAAAAAAAAGATACAAAAGAAACGATCGACTTGAAGTTTCTCATCCAAAGGAAGGCTCAATTCGAAAAAGAAGAAAAAAGGATCGCTGAAAAGAAATCAGAACTTTTAGTCATTCAGGATGACATCAATAAAAAAATCGCCGAACTCACAAAATTAAGGGATGAAATCAAGCAGGAGAAAGCACAAAAGAAGGCTGTCGAGGAGCAGCAGTTCAAGCATCTTATAAAGATTTATTCAGCCATGAAACCGCAGAATGCGGCGGACTTGATCGATAAGCTGGACATTAAACTGGCAATAGAACTTCTTTCAAGGATGAAAGGGGATGATGTCGGGAAAATCCTTTCCTTCGTAAAAATTGAAAAGGCCGCTAAAATAAGCGAAGGGCTTATAAAACAAAATTAGATATAGATATCTATGATCGATCCCTTTTCCCGGAATTTATCCGGGTCTAGTTCCGGACCGCTACTCAGAACCGACGGGCGTTGGTGATTCCGGGAGAAAATCGGCAGCGTGGATTCATTCTGAATGGCCTTATCCCCGGGCAATGCCGCCACCACGATCGGCCAGTTATTTGCAGCATCAATATTCATCATTACCCTCTTTGTATTATTATTCCATCCTATTATATGAATAATCCTTAAAAATCAACATATTTCTTTAAGATTTCAACAATCTTAGAATAAAACTCCAAATTGAGATTTGGGAATTGAATTTTCAATAAGTCATTCGCCCGGAAAAGGAAACCCTGTCATCGCCTTGGGGTAACGAAACTATTTTGTTTCGCCCTGTCGCGAAAATTAAATAGGCAATATTTTCCTTTGGCCGTTTGATTAAGCGGTCAAATATTTCCTCCTTGCTGTTTTTTGTTTTCGGCGGTTGCGTTTAAAATATACTTAATCCACTGTTATAATATCAAATACAAGTATGTTTTCTATTTTGGCACAACCTTTGCTGGTAAAGAGTTGAAAAAATTAAAAGACAGCAAGAGACAAAAACAATGATAAACCCCGTAATTTTAAAATTCGTGTCCTCACTTCTCAATAGCGACGCATCAAATAGTGCCATGTCATCGGCATCGGGAGACGGCGGCAAGCACTTTTTATCGGATATGCAAAAAGCGCTTCGCACCTTTTCAAACAAATCCGATTTTGCAACTCATGAATCGATCAAAGCAAATACCGACTCCTATGGAAAAGGATACAAAAATTATCTTGAATCTTTCAAGAAAGAACTTTTAGCACAGGGAAAGCCGTTGAATGAGATCTTTTTAAAAGAAAAGGATTTTCCGCTGATCAAAAAATTTCTTCTTCAATGCGGTTTTTCGAACAAAAAGATTGACGGATTTTTAAAGGATCTTAAATCTGACAGCCCTGGCGGCCAAATCAATCTGTCCTATTTTTTCCAAAAGGCCTCAGAACTGGAATCACCGAAAGACAAGGCTTATCATGATAAGATCATCGCTTCCAACGCCATCCCGCACATCGAGTCCATACTTAGAGATTTTCAATTTACACCAAAAGAGATGGATAATCTCATCAGTTATGCAAAGACCGAAGGCGGCGGGCTGGATCTTAAACAATTTGTAAATAAATTAAAAGAAATCAGCTCCCGTAAACCATTTGCGGATAACAACGGCGTTGATCGGGATGTGTGTCAAAAGATTATAAGCAAGATGGAAGCGATCGGTATTTCCGTGAAAAACAAAGAAAAGATCGAACAAATATCTCCGGAGGATTTTATCGCATCTCTGGAGCAAACATTAGAAAATGTGAATCAAAACGATAAGTCATCGTCAGAAATTAAAAAGACGTTGGACAATCTCGTGAAAAGGGTTACTCGATCGGATCAAAATATTACATCGGCATCTTCAGTAAAAGTTGCCTCGAATTATAATTTTACGAATTCGCTGATTGAAGAACAAACAAACAAAAACCACAATCATCTTTTTGATAAAAAACCGAAATCTTCATCAGAAAATATCACGAATAAAAATGATGTTATATCGTCTTTTCTTAAGCAAGAAGGCGATAAAATCACCCCTCATGCGCAACTTATTGCAAACACTTCGAATCCGAAACAGAGGGCCGATATTTTTTCGGACCTGAATAAGAAAATGGGATTAATGAATCCGGTTGAAAGGGATAGCGATCATATACTGATTAAAACCGGGCAAATGGATGCGCCGAGGAATACGGCAACTTTTAACCTTGCAGGCACCGTAAAATCCGCACCGTCAAATAATAATGGTTCCGGCGGATATTATCTCCAGGCTTCTTTGATCGACCAGGTCGGAAAGCAAATTTCAAGGTCTATTCTCACAGGGGATCGAATCGTGAGGCTCCAGTTAAATCCGCCTGAGCTGGGAACGGTAAAAATAAAAATGGATATGAAAGACCATTCCCTTAAAATAGGAATTATTACGGAACATCATTCTGTAAAAGAACTGTTGTTAAATAATATCCACCAACTCAGGGAAGCGCTTTTACATCAGGGAGTGAAACTCGACAAGGTCGATGTTCAGATCGACTATAATTTCGGTCAATCATTGAACAGCTCGAAGCAAGGGACAAACAGCGGACCCGGCACAGGAAGAGGTTTCAATGAAAAACAGTTCAATACGAATTCGCTTACCCAAGAAACATCTGCCATTCAGATGCATATGATATCAAAAAATAATTTATTGGATTTGGTGGCTTAGCGAAACCATTCGCCAAACGGAAGGGCGGACTTTAAGGAGAAAAATCTCAATGTCAATACCATCAGTAAATACAAGTTACGGCACATCATCGACAACCAGTGACCAAACATCTTCAAATTCCGGTACGGACAAGCTGGGCATGGATCAGTTCCTTAACATGTTTATTGCCCAGTTGAAGAATCAAGATCCGCTGAACCCCATGGACAGTGCGCAATTCACCGCCCAATTGGCGCAATATTCCAGTGTAGAGCAACTGTATGGGATGAACAGCAAATTGACGGATATTGAAAATGCGCTGAGCAGTCAGAACCAACAACGCGATGATTTGGGTTATATCGGCAAAACCGTTAAGGCGGATGATAACACTATGACCGTTACTAACGGGACGGTTCAAACCGGCAGTTACAGCTTGGATGGCAGCGGAAATGTCACCATCGATGTTTACGACAGTCAGGGACAGCAGGTTCGAACGCTTTATCAGGGCGCTGAAGATAAAGGCGAACATGAGTTAAATTGGGACGGAAGGGATGATGCCGGGAACATGGTCGCAGACGGAACTTATACTTTCGAGATTACCGCACAGGATGGAATTGGTTTGACTGTCCCTTCAAACACCTACATTTCCGGGGAGGTGACGGGCATCACCTATAAAAACGGTCAGCCTTATCTCATGATCGGAGATAAACTGCTCGACAGCAGCAAAGTTATCGAAGTCACTCAAACAACGGCAAATAAATAAGGAGGGAAATAAAATGTCTTTATCAAGTTCACTATTTTCAGGGATTAGCGGGCTGAGCACCCTTGGCAACGCCATGCAGATTATCGGAGACAACATCGCAAATGTCAATACGGTAGGGTTCAAAAGCAGCCGGGTGACCTTTCAGGACGTACTGAGCCAGACCGTGGCCACCACGTCGGGAAGCGCACAGGTCGGCCGCGGGAGCAGCCTGGCGGATATTTCCAGTACGTTTTCCCAGGGCTCTTTCGAGTCCACCGATTCCGCAACGGATCTGGCCATCGGCGGCGAGGGCTTTTTCGTTGTTAGGGACCCGAACAATGCAAACAACGAATACTACACTCGTGCCGGTGAATTCCGCTTTGACAAGGACGGCAACTTCGTCAATCCGGCCGGATACATTGTCCGCGGCTGGGCCCTGGACCCCACCACGGGTCAGGACTACGGCTCGATGACGGACATCACCATGTCGTCATTTACATCGTCGCCATCGGAGACGCAGAAGTTGACGGCCATCACCAACCTGGATTCCGATGCCACGAGCCAGACGACGAATCTGGAAACCGCATGGGACGCCACCAACCCAACGCCGATTGCCTCTACAGCCTATGAATATCAGACCACCGTGAAGGCCTACGATTCGTTGGGAAGCACCCACGATCTCACTGTTTACTATGACCGCACCGACACAGACGGTCAATGGGAATATATCGTCACGTGCAATCCTGATGAAGATGCCCGCGCCGGCGCCGTAGTATCAGGTACGCCGACAAAGGGTGCGGGGCTTTTGGCCCGGGGGACCATCGATTTCGTGGCTGGTTCGGGCACCATTTCGGGCATGACTATGGAGCGTTTCGATCCGAACAATCCGGACAATATCGGTACCGGCACCGATGGCTCGGCCGCGGACAACGCGGCAACATGGGACTCGGTGGTGGACCCCGACAGTTGGCAAACGGCTGAAACTCCCGATGCAAATGGTTATCTGGCCTTTCAGCCGGAGTTCATCAATGGTTCCCCGATGTCCGTAGAACTGAACATCGGAGCCCGCAATGACGGGACGAACTGGGTTCCTGATTCCTTGTCTTCGAGCCAGTATTCCTCGGCATCCACCACCGTTTTTCAGTCCGCTGACGGCTACGGCGCCGGGGATCTGCAATCGGTTTCCGTGGATACGGACGGCGTTATCACCGGGCAGTATTCCAACGGGCAGGTCCTCCCGTTGTATCGCGTTGCCTTGGCCAAGTTTCAGAACAACGACGGCCTTTTTAAGGTAGGCGGCAACCTCTGGCGGGAGACCCGGCTCAGCGGTGATCCGATTACGGGTACGCCGGGATCCAACGGCACGGGAAACATTTCGGCAAACTCCCTCGAGCAGTCAAACGTCGATATCGCCAACGAGTTCGTCAAAATGATTACCACCCAGAGAGGATTCCAGGCCAATTCAAAAATCATTACCGTAACGGATCAAATGCTTGCGGACCTCATCAATATCAAACGATAATGTTTAAACCGAGAGGTTCAGGGTTCAAAGTTCACGGTTCCTGGTCTTAAAAGATGAGAAGGTTAGAACGTTAGAAGGTTAGGCTTAGCTTTAAGCTTCGACCCAATAAATCGGAGCGTCTGAGAAAAGCCAACCTTCTTACCTTCTGATCTTCTCACTTTCCGGTCTTTTTCCCTATATTACACCCCTGAACCTCTGAACCCAAAACCCCAGAACTCAGAATTCCGGAACCTCTTATCGAGGCAAATGTCAGGATTTTGACATTTGCCTCGATCCTTGACGCAATTCCACTCAAAAGGGCTTCATCGACAAAATTTAACTATTCATATCTATTTGTAATATCATTATAATATTCCCTCTAGAAAAAATATTCCCCTTAAAAATCGATATGGCATAAAGGTTGCTGTATATCAGGAAAAAAAGATTTTTCAGGATAATTATCGGCACCGCCGGACAACCGGCGGCAGTCGTAAGTTTAAGGAGAAGTTATGGACATTGCAACCGTTCTGGGCATTGTCTCTGCATTCGGACTCGTATTGTCCGCCATTTTCATGGGCGGCGGACTCAATATTTTCGTCAATGTGCCCTCATTATTGATTGTCGTGGGCGGAACCGTCGGCGTAACGTTGATCGCTTATCCGTTGAAAGATTTCCTTGGCGTATTAAAAGTGGTTCAGAAGGCGCTTTTTACCCAAAATATTTCCGTTGATGAACTGATCAAAAGATTTGCGGGTTTTGCAAGTAAAACGCGGAAAGAAGGCATCCTCGCTTTAGAGAGCGAGTTAAAGACCGTCAAGGATGAATTTTTAAAAAAAGGTGTCCAGCTATCGATCGACGGGCTGGAACCTCAAGAAATCAGGGATATCTTGGACACGGAAATTGATTATGTCAGAAACAGGCATCAGTTGGGGGCCGAGATATTCACTACCATGGGCACTTATGCGCCGGCCATGGGAATGATCGGAACATTGATTGGGTTAGTACAGATGCTGCAAAATATGAGCGATCCGAGCAGTATCGGACCGGCGATGGCCGTAGCGCTGCTGACCACATTTTATGGTTCGATCATGGCAAACATCTGTTGTATGCCGGTTGCAGGAAAACTAAGAGCCCGAAGCAAAGAAGAAATGATGGTCAAGGAAATGACCATCCAGGGAATTATCTCTCTTTCCAATGGAGACAACCCCAGGATACTTGAACAAAAACTGCTGGCCTTTATGCCCAACAACAAGAAGAAAGAATCTTAGGTAAATGGGTAAAAGAAAGAAAAGCAATGGCGATGTTGAATCGGGTACGGATATTGGAATTGTGATGACGGTGTCTCTTTTTCTTATACTGTTGACCTTTTTTATTTTGCTGAATTCCATTGCGGTTATCGACGAGCACAGAAGCCGTGTGGCAATCGGTTCGTTGATCGGTGCATTTGGAGGGCTGCCCGGCGGACTGTCACCCATGGATTCGGGCAAATCGGTGTTGCCGCCTTCAGCGCCGATGATCGATGAAGATTTGACCATTGAACAGTTGATGTCATATGTTCAAAGAGATGTTCACGGGATTCCCGGTGAGATAAAAATTGTAGCCGATGGAGATGAAAAAAAAATCATCATCAACGAAAGCGCCTTGTATAATGAAAAAGAACACAAACTCAAACCCTCCATACGCGCTTTTTTGTATAAAGTCAGTCGAATTATAAGGCAGGGCGATTTCCCGGTTGAAATTGCGGGCTTTACGGACAATGTCGAAGATGTGAGAAATGGATATCGATCGAACTGGGAGCTGTCCACCATCATGGCGCTGAAAGTGTTAAAATATTTTGTTTCAGATTGCGGGGTTCTTCCCGGAAGACTTACGGCATATGGAAATGGAAGCAATCATCCCATCGGTTCCAATGATACAAGAAAATCCAGAGCCCGGAACAAACGTGTTGAAATATGCCTGAAATACAATCCGCCGGCCTACATTAAACGGATTTTTGAAAAGAAACCGCACGGATTTTTTACATACAAGAAGTTTGATTTTAAAATCTTTTAACCTCGATATTTTTCTATTTTGGTTATGATCAATCGGGGTTTTAAATAAAGACAGAGGATAAAAAAGTGAGTGAAGAGAAAAAACTCGATCCAAATGGATGGATGCTGACATTTGCCGATCTGGTGATGCTTTTGCTGACTTTTTTTGTCATGTTGCTGACGATGTCTTCAATGGATGCTAAAAAATTGCGGAATATAATGACGCATTTCAGAGCTTCGACGGGTGTTCTCGAATTTGCAGGGCCCAGTAAGGTTTACAACTTGGGAAACTTCATCAATCAATACAATGATACCGACAGCTTATTGGTTGTCGATCAAAAACATTTTTTAGCGAAAATAAAATTCGTGACCAATATAAAGAAAAAGTTAACCGGTATCAACAACCAAATCACCTTATCCGAAGATGAGCGAGGTGTTGCCCTGGCATTTCATGGTGACATTCTTTTTGCTCCTGGAAAAACCACTCTTCGAAAAGAGGTATATCCCGTTCTTAATGTCATTGCTGACGCTATAAAGACATGTCCCAATAATATTTTGATAATGGGACAGACAGACAATATACCGGTTAGAAGTAAGATATATCCATCCAACTGGGAGCTTTCCGCATACCGAGGTCTTTCTGTCCTGGATTATTTTATAAATAAAAAAGGGCTTTCACCATCGAGATTTTCCGTCGGTGGTTCCGGGTCCTCGAGACCCTTATATCCGAATACCACTCCTAAAAACCGAGCCCTGAATCGAAGAGTAGAGATAATATTTAAACATATAAAGGAGATATAAATGGCTGAGGAAAAAGAAAAGGCTAAAGACGCTCCAGAAGAAAAAACATCCAAGAAGTTAAGTCTTAAATTGATCATCATCGCGAGCATTGTTTTGTTCATCGGAGCAGGCGGTTTTTTCGGATATAGTAAATTTAAAAAAAGTTCAGAAGCATCTGCCGCAACCAAGAAAAAACAAAAAGTCAGCATCATCTGTCCATTGAAATCATTTGTCGTCAATCTTCTGGATAAAAGAGGGGTCGGCAAAAGATACTTGAAAGTTACCGTTGAAGTCGAGGTGGGGAGAGACGAGGACAAGCAGCTCATAGACAGTCATAATCCCCAGCTCAGAGATAGCATATTACTGCTGCTTTCAAGTCAAACTTTAGAAGAGATTAACACCATGGATGGTAAACTCGCATTAAAACAAGAGCTTTTGTCAAGGATGAAGCAGATTCTCGGTAATGGTGTAGTCCGCAGAATTTATTTTACCGAGTTCGTCGTGCAATAGGTGAGCAATGGGAAATATTCTATCACAGGATGAAGTAGATTCCCTTCTTGACGGTATTACCGATGGGAAGGTTGAAACCGAAACCAGTACTTCCAAAGAAAGCCAAGCTGTAGAAGTATATGATTTCAGCAAGCCGGCGGGTCCGGTTCATCTTAGATTGCCTGCACTGGGAATCATCAACGAAAGACTTGCAGGTCTTTTGAGAACCGACCTCCAGGCCGCAAGTCGATCCGTGATCGATGTAAATATAAGCTCTACAGAAACCGTCAAGTTTAGCGATTTTTGTCTTTCGCTTCCGATGCCGTCGAGTCTAAATATATTCGGCATCAAACCACTGAGAGGATATTCAATGATTGTCCTTGAAGGAAGCCTCGTATTTTCATTTGTTGATAGTCTATTCGGAGGTAAAGGCGTCAGCCACGTGAGACTTGAAGGTCGAGGGTTTACTACGATTGAAACCCGGATTGTTGAAAAAGTCGTTAATATCATTTTGAGTGACTTTCAGAAAGCCTGGTCGGATGTTTATGAGGTAGAAGCAGTATTTGTCCGTTCTGAAATGGACCCGCAATTTGTAGGAATCGGAGCGCCTGATGATCAGGTTATTGTTAATAAATATGAAGTGCAGCTTGAGAACGGAAACGGAATAATTACGATATGTATTCCATACGAGAGTATTAAACCGATAAAAGAAAAACTTAAAAATAAATTCAAACGCGAAAAAATGGAAATCGACAGCACATGGAAAAAATATTTTCAAGATAAAATACTTGAGACGACGGTAGAGTTGAGTTGCACCATGGGTAAAGCAACCATTAGCGGTGGAGAACTTTTGAATATGAAGATTGACGATGTCATATTGCTCGATCCTAAAATAGGAAATATTGTCACCGTCAATGTGGAAAATCTCCCAAAATTTAGAGGATGTCCGGGAGCATGTAATAAGAAAAAGGCCGTAAAAATAATAGAAAAAATCGAATAGGGGTGTAAAATGGCTGATGTAAGCAACCAAATAAATAGTGAAAATGATGAAACCGAATCCACGAATGGAGAGCCTTGCAGTAATGGGAAGTGTGATCTGGATATTATTCTCGATATCCCTTTGAATGTTACCGTTGAATTGGGAAACGTCAAGATGCCTGTCAATGAACTGCTTCAACTCGGTCAAGGGTCCATCATCGAATTGTCAAAACAGGTTGGTGAACCGCTGGATATATATGTAAACAATAAACTGGTTGCCAAGGGTGAGGTAGTTATTCTGGATGAAAAATTCGGAATCAGGGTTGCCGATATTATCAATCCTGCCGAAAGAGTTAAATCATTGGGTTAAAAAACTTGGTGTAAAGGATGTTGGAGCCGGAATTAATAAACACAGGAGTTAAGACAGTCGCAATGCTTTGTATTGTGCTTGGTGTCTTGGTTTTGCTTCTGTATGTTATGAAAAGATTCATGTCGCCAAAAGGTAAATATAAAGGCGATCTATTAATAAAAGCCGTCTCATCTTTATATCTATCGCCAAAGGAAAGAATCGAGGTCATCGAAATATCAGGCGAAAGGATCGTTATCGGCGTCACACCGGGAAAGATTAATTTTTTGACCAAACTTCACCGGGATAAAGCATTTAATGGTAAAGATTTCATCGGAAAAGATCATGACAAGGGGTGATAAAAAAACGAAAAAAAAATTATTGATCCTGCTATTTCTGATCGGAGCCTGTTTAATGCTGGCAAAAACAGCTTTTTCAGCGGACGTTCTATTGCCGTCATTTCGGTTTGGGTTAGAAAAAGGAAGTGATCCCGGTGATGTTTCCGTGCTGCTTCAGATCATTTTTTTATTGACCGTCCTTACCCTTGCACCGGCCATATTGATTTTGATGACATCTTTTACACGCCTGGCTGTTGTGTTTTCTTTTTTGAGACAGGCTGTCGGTACGCAACAAACACCGTCCAATCAGATTATTGCAGGACTTGCCTTGTTTCTGACTTTCTTTATCATGATGCCGATCTGGCAAAAAATCAACAACACCGCGCTGCAACCCTACCTTCACGACGAAATCTCCCAGCAAAGCGCTTTGAAGGCGGCAATAACTCCTATTCGCAAGTTTATGTTCAAGCAGACGCGGAAAAAAGACCTGGCCTTATTCATTAATATGTCGAAGATGAGCAAACCAAAAAATGAAAATGATATTCCTACGTCGATTCTAATTCCCGCTTTTGTGATCAGCGAACTGAAGACCGCGTTTATCATCGGATTTGTTTTATTCGTTCCATTTTTGATTATTGATATGGTTGTCGCAAGTGTGTTGCTCAGCATGGGAATGATGATGCTTCCGCCAATTATGGTATCTCTGCCCTTTAAGCTGATGCTTTTTGTTTTGGTTGACGGCTGGAATTTAATCGTGGGCTCACTGGTAAAGAGTTTTATAGGCGGATAGCATATGACACCTGAATTTGTTGTAAGTTTTGCTCAGGAAGCCATTAAAGTTACCATCTTGGTATCCATGCCCATGCTTGTTCTGGGGCTTATCGTGGGGCTGGCCATCAGTATTTTTCAGGCGGTTACTCAAATTCAGGAGATGACGCTGACTTTTGTGCCGAAAATTTTAATCGTTTTAATCGCGCTCTTGGTTTTTTCCAATTGGATGCTTGAGCAGTTGATGCATTTTACAATCAACGTCATTCATCAGATACCCTATTATATCAGATAGGAAAGGGATCCGTGGATATGATATCCATTCCTTTTAGAGAACTTAAAGCCTTTTATCTTATTCTGATAAGAATCAGTATTATTTTCCAGATGCTGCCATTTTTTAATGCCAGGGTAGTTCCGGTATTGGTAAAAGCAGGACTCTCGGTGGTAATGGCCATTATTTTGTTTCCTGTGATCAATACTTCAATGGTAAAATTTCCAAATACGGGCTTCGGATTAATACAGCTGATACTGTCGGAATTTATTATCGGCATCATATTGGGGCTCTTGGTGATGATATTTTTTGAAGGCGTGAGAATGATGGGACAAATGGTTGGTTTTCAGACCGGATTTGCAATTACAAACATTATCGACCCTCAAAGCGGTTCCCAGATTTCAATCCTTTCAAATATGGCCTATCTTGTGGCGATGATGTTTTTTTTGTTGTTGAACGGCCATTATATATTATTGAACGCCGTGAGAGAGAGCTTTGAAGTTATACCTGTCGGTTCGTTAAGATTAAACACCGACATGTTTGGTAAAATGGTAGCTCTGTATGGACAGATGTTTGTTATTGCCGTAAAAATAGGAGCACCGGCCATAGCGGCACTTTTGTTTACGAATTTAGCGTTCGGACTGATTACGAAGTTCATTCCGCAAATGAATATTATGATTGTCGCTTTTCCGATTCAAATTGTTATCGGACTTTTCTTTTTTGGCGTGTCATTAAATGTTCTTTTGGATTTCATGCAAAAATATCTCAAAGATCTCGGTCCGATGCTGATTAATACCATGCAGTGGTTAAGGATGTAAGACATGGCTGAAGAGAGTTTTGAAGAAAAAACTGAACAACCTACCCCTAAAAAAAGAAAAGAACTCAAAGAAAAAGGGGAAGTGGCGAAGAGCAGGGAGTTGCCATCGGTGGCGGTACTCCTTTCCGCCCTGATGGTGTTATCCTTTTTGGGGTCTTATATGTACAGCCATGTTCAGATCATTATGAAGGACGCATTTTCTCTGCCGACAATGAATGATCTGAATATATCTGAATTCATGAAATATGCTCACGATATTATCAGCCGCTTTATCATACTGCTCCTTCCTCTTTTTGGTGCCATTTTTGTTACCGCGATCGTTTCGAATATCATGCAGGTCGGATTTATCATATCCGGAGAATCGATAACACCCAAATTTTCGAAAATAGATCCCATCAAGGGTGTTGGAAGGATGTTTTCCAAACAGGCCCTGATGGAATTGTTTAAATCCCTGTTAAAACTAATCATAGTGGGTGGCATCGCGTTTTGGACAGTAAAAGCCGAGATGAAGAACTTTTATCTTTTGGGAGATATGGAAACGAACGCGATCTTTATTTATATCCTTAAGATCTTTTTTAAAATCTTTATCCGGTGCTCAATGGCAATGATTGTTTTGGTGGTTATCGATTATATTTTTCAAAAATGGGAATTTGAGAACCGTATCAAGATGACCAAACAAGAAGTAAAAGATGAGTTTAAAAAGTCTGAAGGCGATCCTTTGATAAAATCAAGAATAAGAAGCATTCAGATGGAGATGGCCAGAAAGCGGATGATGCAGGCGGTCCCCGATGCCGATGTGGTGATTACCAATCCGACACATCTTGCAGTTGCTTTGAAATATGACAGTTTGACCATGAAGGCGCCGAAAGTACTTGCAAAAGGTCCTGGAAAAATTGCCGAAAGGATTAAAGAAATGGCTTCAGAACATGATATCCCGATTATGGAGAATAAAGAACTTGCTCGAAACTTGTATGCTGCGGTCGAGGTCGGCCATGAGATACCGACAGAACTCTACCAGGCGGTAGCGGAAATTTTGGCTTATATATACCGGCTGAAGTCAAATTACAGGGGTTAGGGAAATAAAAATGGAACAAGTTGTAACATCTAGAGGGGATTTAACATCTTTCAGCGAGATCATGACGGTCATCGGTGTGGTCACCATTCTCGTTGTGATGATCATCCCATTGCCTTCGGTGCTTCTGGATTTTCTTCTGGCGCTGAACATCACCCTTGCAATTACGATTCTTTTAATTGCGATGTATACGCTTAAGCCTTTGGACTTTTTTATATTTCCTCCGCTGCTTCTTATAACGACACTCTTCAGGCTGTCTTTGAATGTGGCATCGACAAGATTGATTCTTTTACACGGCAACGAAGGTCCTCTGGCTGCCGGAAAAGTCATCAAATCATTCGGCAGTTTTGTGGTCGGCGGTAACTACGTTGTCGGCATGATTGTCTTTGTTATCCTGGTTATTGTCAATTTTGTCGTTATCACAAAGGGTGCTACCAGGATCGCTGAGGTTGCAGCCCGGTTCACATTGGATGGAATGCCCGGAAAGCAGATGAGTATCGATGCCGACCTCAATGCGGGCTTGATCGACGAAAACGAGGCGAAACAACGCAGGATTAACATTGCCAGAGAGGCTGAATTCCACGGATCGATGGACGGTGCGGCCAAATTTGTCAGGGGTGATGCCATCGCGGGAATTATCATTACCGTTATTAATATATTAGGCGGATTTGTTATCGGCGTCTTTCAACAGCATATGTCAATTATCGACGCTGCGCAAAATTACACACTTTTAACCGTAGGCGATGGCCTGGTATCGCAGATCCCTGCGCTCACCATATCGACAGCCGCCGGCATCGTCGTCAGTAGGGCGGCTTCTGAGGGTACCCTTGGAAAGGATCTCGGCAAACAATTTTCTCAATATCCAAAAGCCATCTATATGGCCGCGTTAACCGTATTTTTTTTCGGTCTCATTCCGGGATTGCCGCACATCCCCTTTATCCTTTTGTCGTCGATCATCGGGACAAGCGTTTTTATTTTTGGAAAAAGAAAAGAGGAATTAGAAGAAAAAAGAGTTGATATCAATAAAAAAGAAGATGTTGATGATGGTCCGGAGCCTGTAGAGCATTTGCTAGTGATCGATCCGTTGGAGTTGGAAGTAGGGTATGGTCTTATACCATTGGTGGATAGAGACCAGGGGGGAAAATTTCTTGATCGCGTTCGTTCTATAAGGCGTCAGTTCGCTATGGAAATGGGAATGGTTATTCCACCGATTCATATCAGAGATAATCTGCAGTTGAGTCCATCCGAGTATCAGATTGTTCTCAAGGGGGTAAAAATTGCCGGAGCTGAGTTAATGGTCAATCATTATTTGGCTATGAATCCCGGAGACGCCGCCAGGAAAATTGAAGGAGTGGAAACAAAGGAGCCCGCATTTAACATACCGGCCATCTGGATACCAGAAAACAAAAAAGAAGAGGCAAAACTTTCAGGGTATACGGTTGTTGATGATGCAACGATAATGGCAACTCATTTGACGGAGGTTCTTCGGAAACATTCTTCCGAACTTTTAGGAAGACAAGAGGTGCAACATTTACTGGATAACTTAAGGAAAACATATCCAAAGGCAGTAGAAGAGCTTGTTCCGAATCTTCTTAGTTTAGGTGCCGTTCAAAAAGTGTTGCAAAATCTGATAGATGAACGAATATCGATTAGGGATTTACTGACAATCGTTGAAACGCTCGCAGACTGTGCTGTATTGACCAAGGACGCCGATCTGTTGACCGAATATGTGAGAAACAGGCTATCAAGGTCCATTATCAGTCCGCATATAGATGAAGACGGCTATTTAAAGCTCATAACCATGTCCCAAGATGTTGAGGAGATTCTCCTGAAAGGAATACAAAAAACAGAACACGGATCATATCTTTCCGTTGATCCGGGAATTGCTGATTCAATTATTACATCCATAAAAGCAGAGGCAGAAAAGGCAATGTCTAAAAATATCCAGCCTATTCTTTTGACGTCACCTATAGTTAGAAGGCATCTTAGAAAAATGGTTGAATACTTTGTTCCTTCTCTAATGGTATTATCGCAAAGTGAGCTATTAACGGATATAGGGTTTAAATCTATCGGAAAGGTTACGCTAAGTCATGCAGGTTAAAAAATATCGAGCAAAAACTATTAAAGAAGCGATTGCAAAAGTAAGAAATATTTTGGGAACGGATGCAATGATTCTATCCACAAAGAAGATATCAGCTAACGATGGCGACGATATTTTTGAAATAGCCGCCTTGGGCGGTGTAGATGGCGGAGTAGGTGAAAATTCGAATACTCTCGGAGAAGTTAAAAAAGAGTTGATGAGCATAAAAGAAATGCTTTTTCTTTTAAACAATTCCGGTGGTTTTTTGGAGAAATTGATAGCATATCCGGGTCTTTTGACGCTTTATTCAAAACTTATAAAAAATGGTGTTGATGAGCGTTATATCCGATATTTTTTTGAAAGATCAGGTGCGTTTAACGGTCAAATTGAAGACAAAAAAAATATTGTTGAAAAAAGAGCCCTTAAAGAGGTCATGAAAACTATTACAGTGAATGATGCTTTTTGCATGTCCAAAAACCACCCGACAATATCCGCGTTTATCGGTACAACCGGTGTCGGTAAAACAACGACAATTGCAAAGCTCGCTGCAATGCTCATGTTTGAAAAGAAAAAAAAGGTTGGATTAATATCAATAGATGCATACAGAATAGGTGCGATGGAGCAACTGAAGACCTATGCGAATATATTGGGTGCACCCAGCTTCCAAGCGTTCAAAAAGAAAGATTTGCTCTTTGCACTTCGAAGACTGGAAGGAAAAGATGTCATTCTTATCGATACTGCCGGTCAAAGCCAGTACGACCTGAAAAGAATAGAAGAGCTCAGAAAAATGATTCCGACCGATTTATCCATAGATGTCCATCTTTTGTTGAGTATTTCGACAACAGCATCCGAGATGAATAAAACGGCTGTTAACTTCAATGCTTTAAAATATCAGAGCTACATATTTACAAAAAGAGATGAAGCCCGGTCGTGCGGTTCAATTTTGAATCAAATTATGAAACAAAATTTACCGATCTCATATATTACTACGGGACAAAGCGTTCCTGAAGATATTGAGCAGGCAGATAGAGAAAAAATATTAAATATGATTTTATCCAAATAAATCAGACTTCTTATAATGTTTTTTATCGGAGACTAAATAAATGGATCAGGCAACAAATCTAAGGAGAATTGTAAAAAAAGAATCCGGCAGGGTACATAAACTCAGAGCCAGCGACACATCAATTCCCCGAATAACAAGTCCCATGGTATTTGCCGTTACCAGCGGTAAAGGTGGTGTGGGAAAGACGAATATCGTGGGCAATCTGGCGATCACATATCAGAGAATGAAAAAAAAGGTTCTCATTTTCGATGCGGATCTCGGGCTAGCAAACATCGATATTATTTTCGGCATTAATCCCAAATACACCATCGAAGATGTCATAAAAGGTGAAAAAGAGCTGTCTCAGATCATCGCCAAAGGACCCGAAGGTGTGGCGATTATACCTGCAAGTTCAGGAGTACAGGAATTATCTAATCTTACGGAAGGACACAAGATCAATCTTTTAAATGAATTTGATTTATTGAACAAACGGTATGACATATTGCTGATTGACACCGGCGCCGGTATTTCTTCCAATGTTCTATATTTTAATTTGGCGGCTCAAGAGAGGATCGTTGTAGTGACACCTGAACCCACATCCATTACAGATGCTTATGCCTTGATAAAGGTGATGTTTAAGCAACATGGAATTAAGAATTTTATACTATTGATGAATATGGTTAAAAATGAGTCTGAAGCCGTATCGGTATATAAACACCTGAGCAGGGTGATAGAAAAGTTTATGGGGAGTATCTCCTTGGGCTACGCCGGTCATATTCCATATGACAGTCGTATTCATGAATCGGTAAGCAGAAGGGAGCCGGTTACGTGTTGTTACCCCCAATCCGCTTCGAGTCAAAGCTTTCAACAACTGGCCGAATATCTTTTAAATCAATCGGATGGAAAGCATCATGACGGGAGCATTAAATTTTTCTTAAAAAAAATAATGGTTGGTGCAACGGGTTAATGAAATGAAAGCAGGGATTAAAAAATATCAAGAGGTCACCCCCGTCGCCACGGAAGATACAGATTTTAAACGCCGGGAAGATCTTATCCTCAAATACGCGCCTCTTGTAAAGAAAATTGCCGAAAGAATGGCAATGAGACTTCCTCCTCAAATATCCAAGGAGGAACTCATCGGTCCCGGAATACTCGGATTGTTCGATGCAATTGAAAAGTTCGATTCGACAAAAGGAATTAAATTCAGGACATATGCGAATCTGAGGATAAAAGGAGCCATTTTAGATGAATTAAGAAAAATGGATTGGATTTCAAGATCCGTTCGGAGAAATATCAATAGAATTGAAGACACGATAAGAACGCTTGAACTCAAACTCGACAGGGCGCCCAAAGATGACGAGATCGCTGATGAGATGGGGCTTGACATCGAATCCTATTACAAGATGATCAGCAGATCCTGCGGCGTCAATCTCTTGAGCCTCGATGAATTGATGCTCGACGGCTCAACACCCAAGATTTCCAAACAAGTTTCGGATGTTTCTTCTCCATTTGATGATCTAAAAATAAAGGAAATCAAAGGTGTTATATCCAAAGCGCTTTCAACACTTTCAAAAAAAGAACAACTGGTAATGTCCCTATATTATTATGAAGAGTTGACATTAAAAGAAATAGCGAATGTCTTGAGTCTGACGGAGTCGAGAATATCTCAAATCCATTCTAAAGCGATAATAAGACTGAGAGTTAAAATGAGAACTTATTATGAAGGCTGAATATGACTACGGTGCATAAGGAAAAAAATACCGGTCAACTTGCCGATGATGTTAACGAACCGAAAAATGATAAAAACAAGGTGTTTTCAAAAAAGAAAAGACAAGGCAGAACATCGTGGAAATATCGGTGGAAACGGAAACTTTTTCTTCTTTTTATTTGGGGAATTTTTATTTTTGCCGGGTTTTTATCGTATCCTTTGTTAAAAAATCTGCAAGTTAGTCCGGTGAACCCAACAAAGAGTCGGCAGGTAAGTTCGGTGATGCCCCGAGTGAAGCTTTTTCCAGTCCAAAGTGACCGATCCGTCAATTTTGACTCTTTTATTATTCCTTTTGAAGAACATGGCAAGTTTACGTATATATCCTTAAGTATTTCTTTTGAATTGCCGAATAAAGATCTAAAGGATGAAATGTATAAAAAAAATACTCTAATCAGAGGTATTATTTATAGAATATTGAGTGAAAATATAAAGATATTGACCACTGTGTCATCGTTGGAAGAATTAAAGGAGCTTATTATCCACAGAGTTAATGGCGTGCTGGCAGCCGGTAAGGTTAGTGAAGTAATTATAACTGATTTTTCGATGGTATGAGCATAGAAAAATTCGTGTTCAGGGGATGTGAACTTTCGTTCCAACGGGGCGTACTCCTTGAACACGTACCAGGTAATAGTTATGTCAACCACGAGCGATATGAATATTATTCTCGGGCAAGGGAATGCCATTAAAGAGGTGCATAATGTAAAAAAGCAAAACCTTGAAATGAATCAGCAGTTTGTTGCACAGCAAACGGATGATTTAAAAAAAGAGGATAAATCAAAAGTACAAGAATTTGAAACAAACAACAGAATTGAGATTAAGAAAGACAAAGAAAGAAAAAAAGATCATAAAAAACGCAAAAAGAATAAGGATGCGGAAGAAGAGGAAGATACCTTAAATTTACCGGAAGGTAATGTGATCGATATCAGAGTCTGATTATGAATTTATTGGCGTTAAAATACCTGATCATTTTACAAATAGCTATTGATTTTGCAATTTTTGTCGTGTTTATTTTATTAATGATACGACTGAAATCTTTTAACAAGAATTCATCATTGAATGAAAAGTTGGAACGATACGAATCTCTATTGACAGATGCGGCTGACATGTCCGAGAGATTCAATAAGATGTTGCAAGAAAAAAAAGATATTGTAATAAAAGTTAACGAACATCTTGACAACAGAATTAAAAGCCTGCATGCGATGTTGAACAGAACAGATGCATTGCTTTTTAATCACAGATCCGGCAATCAAGATGATTCCGGTGAGAATAGCCTCAGAAACCATAATAAAGAGATCATTAAATTGGCGCGAGAAGGATTTGATTCGGACTATATCGCCGACAGTCTTTTAATCTCCAAAGAAGAGGTGATGCTGGTATTGGATTTAAAGAAAAAGATTTCAAAGAAAGATCGTAAAGAGGATATTTCTTGACGCAGATCAGCCATTCACCGATTCGAGCATCACGGCTATCACTTCAATCCATCGACAAGGACACTTCTCGGCCACCTTTTGTCAAAGACGAAATTGTTAGAGGGCTGGTTTTAAAGTCAATTTCATCAAAAAGCGCCATGCTTATGATTAAGGGTAAGCGGGTAATAGCAAATACCCATGTACCTTTGAGTGAAGGCGGCGTCGTCACCTTAAAAGTTGAAAAAACCTATCCAAACCCAATCCTTAAACTGATAAAAATGGAAAGTAAAGGTGTTCATACCATCAATACTTCCATGATACTCGATGGGGTAAAGAAGAATCTATGGAAAGCGATCATTGAAGATATGGATCAATTCCCCCTTTCAATTAAGGACAAAGAACTATTAAACGAGTTGGTAGTAAATCTATCGAAAAAATTATTTCCAAACCCGACTCCGGATACGTTAATGGAATCAATAGATAAATCCGGGCTCGGGTGGGAAAGCAAAATAAGAGAATTGCTTGCCTCAAAAACACAACAACCGGTGGATATCCAAAAGCTTTTAGCCGGTGATTTAAAAGGGTTGATATCAAAACTTATTATTTCTACAGAGGGAAAAAGTGAACATCTTAACAGATTGTTTTCCATGATACAAAATGTTCAGCTCCTCAATCATTTCGGGTTCGAACAGGATGGAAAAATATTTATCCCTTTGCCGTTGCAATTCCCCGACGGATATTTTACCGTCGGTCAATTATTGATCCAGTCAGATCAGTATCGCGATGACCGGTCCGAGAAAAAAGAAAAAGAGGCCGCTTTCTTCAGAATAAGTTTTTTACTGGAGTTGTCCAATCTCGGACCGCTAAGAGCAGACCTTGCCGTTCAGGGTAGACAGATATCCGGCCGGTTTTTAACGGTTAAAGAAGAAACGAAATATATCCTCGAAAAAAATCTTCCGGATTTTATTGCCGCGTTCAACAGTAGAGGTTTTTCCATTTTTCACTTGGAATGCCATGTCAAAGAGCCCAAGCAGGTCAACGATACCCTTGTTAAAGAAATTATTCAAAAAGAATCATGTAGTATCAGCTTGGTTGCTTAAATGAAAAAAAAGATGAAAAAAAACAGTGCGGTCGCATTAAAGTACCGGACTGCAACGGATCGCGCGCCAAAAGTGACGGCACGTGGCATGGGGAAGATTGCTGAGAAAATCATCGAAATTGCGAAAGAACATCATATTTATATCCACGAGGATCCTGATCTGGTAGAGATTTTATCTACGCTTGACATCAATGAGGAAATCCCGCCGGATCTTTATGTTGTTGTTGCGGAGCTTCTGGCATTTGTGTATTCCCTCAATAAGAATTTTTCAAACAAAAAAAGATAAGTAAACTGCAAAAGCATTTCAAAGCGGTAAAATATTCCAATCGGCATTTTTTTCCGCTTTTTCCCCCTTCATGAAAATATCCTGTCAATAGAATATAATTATAGCAAAAACAATATGTTAAATCTTGATTTGCTTCATATAAAATCTTGGCATTAATATTGCTATTAAAAGTGGAAACAAAACACAGTACAGGAGAAAAAAATGATTTCCGGTATCTATAATTTAATGGACGGCTCTTTGACTCAGGATATGAGATTCGAAACCATTGCAAACAATATCGCAAACAGCAATACCAACGGATTTAAAAAAGATATTATCTCCTTTAATGAGACCCTCGACATGCAAAGCGTTTCTAAAACAGACTTTTCTCAAGGGCCGGTAAGATACACGGGAAATGAGCTTGACATTGCATTGGGCGCAGAAGGGTTTCTCAAGATCCAGACACCGAAGGGAATACGATATACCAGAGACGGCGCATTATCCATCAATGCGGAAGGCTTTTTAGTAACCGGGAATGGAGATCAAGTCTTGGGGGAAAACGGGCCGATATCTGTTGAGGGCGGGACAGTATCCATAGCGCAGGATGGTCAAGTTTCCGTGGATAATGCACCGGCGGATAAATTACTGGTCGTCAATTTTGATAAACCCGAACTTTTGAGAAAAGAGGGTGCATCATATTATTCCTACCAGGGCGACAATAAGGAAATATCGGCAAAAACCGATGCTGTGATTAAACAGCGATATTTAGAAGGCTCCAATGTGAATCCAACACAGGAAATGATTGAAATGATTGAAACTTTCAGGGCGTTTGAATCGGTCGAAAAGGCAATTCAATCCATCGACGGATCTACCGGCAAAATAATTAATGATTATGGCCAAGTTCCGTAATAAAGGAGATCATCATGTTAAGAGGATTATGGTCTGCGGCATCAGGTATGGCCGCTCAGAAATTGAACATTGATGTTATTGCCAATAACCTGGCAAATGTGAACACTGCGGGTTTTAAAAAGAGCCGAACGGATTTCCAGGACCTCATGTATCAGACAGTAAATGAAGCAGGATCTGAGACATCCACCGGAGAGCAGGTGCCTGTCGGCATACAGGTCGGCATGGGTACAATGCCTGTAGACGTTCACAAGGTATTCATTCAGGGGGATTTTCAAGAAACCAAAAACGAGTTGGATATGGCCATTGAAGGAAAAGGCTTTTTTAAAGTGCTCAGCGGTACGGACGAGCGTTATACCCGGGCCGGTAATTTTAAATTGGATTCAAATGGAAATATTGTTACCCCTAGTGGAGATAAATTACAGCCAGAAATGACGGTCCCGGCAGATACCGTTTCGATTAAGATCGATTCTGATGGAACCGTCACGGCCTTCGATCCCCAAGGTTCAGGTTCAGCCCTCGGGACCATAGAAATGTATTCTTTCCCCAACCCCGCGGGTCTTTACAGTTGCGGTCATAATTTATACCAGTCCACGGATGCTTCGGGAGATGCTGTTTCCGGCACAGCGGGTTCAGAAGGCATGGGGACCATTACTCAGGGATCTCTTGAAGTGTCCAATGTGGATGTTGTCCAGGAAATGGTGGACATGATTATGGCTCAAAGAGCTTATGAGATCAACAGTAAAGCCATCAAAACAGCGGATGACATGATGTCTATCGTAAACAATATTTCGAGGTAATTCAAAGATGGCCAAAAACGTAGCTGTCATATTTTGTCTGGTATTCATTCTGGGATATTTTGTGCCCTCATCGGGTGCGATGACCGGTAGAAGCGATCGTCAGAACGTCGTCCGTCAGGGCTTTCAACAAATACCCAAAAGCAAATTCAGAGAAATCTTTCAGGCCTATTTCTGCCGTAATTTAAATATTAAAAAATCAGATGTCATGATATCAAAAATGAACGTGATCGGCAATACCCCTGTTCCTTCCGGAAAAATCAGCTATCGGCTGTTTCAAAGGGGGCAAAGAAAATTTGAAGGGTATGTGAGCACAATTGCCGTTATTAAGGTCAATGGCATCGTGAGAAATAAGGTCAAAGTATCCGGCTGGGTCGATATATTTAAATATGTCGTTTGCGCTTCCCGTGACCTTGAAAGAGGGGAGAAGATAAACGAAGAAGATCTTTATATGGTCAAACGTAATTTATCTCATTTGTCGTCAAAAATACTGACCGATAAGAAGGAGATCATTGGGTTGATTGCAAAGCATAACATCAAAGCCGATACTTGCCTAAAGGAATGGATGATTGAGAAAGCGCCTGTTGTAAACAAAGGGGACATCGTTACCATCATGGCGGAATCCGGCGATTTATTGGTGACTGTTCCCGGGAAAGTTTTGATGAAAGGTTTTTCAGGCGAGCTTGTAAAGGTTCAGAATTTGATGAGTAAAAAAGAGATTTATGCCAAGGTCGTGAACCATTCAACGGTGGCAGTTGCTTTTTAGTAAATAGGAGAGAACCATGGTCCAGAGCAGATACTTTATGTTGTGTATGGCGCTTATACTGATGGCCGGTTGTGCGGGTTTGCCGAAAAATGCTTCCAAAATGACCGGAACAACGATGATGCGACAACCGAAATTTGAAACATATATGCCGCCGAAACCCGACGAAGGGTCATTGTGGTCGGAAGCGTCGGTCAGCAATCTGTTTAATGATATTAAGGCAAGAAAAATTGGGGATGTCATTACGGTGAGGATCGTAGAGGATCCGGAGGCCAAACTGGATGCCAATACCAAAACGAGTCGCGCTTCGAGCATCGGTGCGGCCAGACTCAAGTTTTTGGGCTACATGAAAGCGCTTGCCAACAAGAATCCCAATCTTGCGCAGAATCCTGGAACAGATGATTTGATCTCAGCCTCTTTGGCCTCGAAATTTGACGGTCAGGGTTCGAGCGACAGAGATGGACATGTCAAGGCATATATTTCAGCCGTCGTCGAAAAAGTCCTCTATAACGGCAACCTGTATATTCGCGGGAATAGGAAAATCAGGGTCAATAATGAAACACAATATATAACATTATCAGGAATTGTGAGACCCGAAGATATCAGCTCTTCCAATGAAGTCTCTTCTACGTATGTTGCTGATGCAAATATCTCATATTCCGGAATCGGTCCCTTGGCGGACAAACAACAACCTGGATGGCTGGGGAGGATATTGGATCATGTATGGCCGTTTTAAGAATCTATTGATCATTGCGTTGGTTTTTGTTTTTATCGGGCCCCTGACAGGATATTCGGCCAGGCTGAAAGATATATCCACCATCAAGGGGATTCGACAAAATCAGCTTTTAGGATATGGCCTGGTTGTCGGCCTCAACGGCAGCGGGGATAAAAGCAGCACGGGTTTTACCATTCAGGCCCTGGCGAACCTGCTGGAACATATCGGTGTTCACGTCAATCCGAATGATGTGAAGGTCAAAAATGTCGCGGCGGTCATGGTCAGCGCAAAACTGCCGCCTTTTGCCAGAATCGGCAAAAAAATCGATGTGACGCTGTCATCCATCGGTGATGCGAAAAGTCTCCAGGGGGGTACGCTGTTATTGACACCGTTAAAAGGGGTTGACGGCAAGGTGTATGCACTTGCACAAGGTCCTATTTCCATCGGCGGTTACAGTGCCGGAGGTGCCGCAGGAGGAGGGGTCACGAAAAACCATCCTACCGTGGGAAGAATCAGCGGCGGCGCGAGTATCGAAAAAGAGTTGCCATTATCCATAATCAGCAAAAAGGAATTCACCATTATTTTGGATAATCCGGATTTTAATACCGCTGCCCGAGCCGCTAATGCAATCAATTCGAAAATTGGGCAGAACCTGGCGACGCCTATAGACTCCGGTACAGTGAAATTTAATGTCCCCGAAAGATATGACGGCAGTGTCGTTAATTTGATTGCCCGGATTGAAGACGTCGTAATAGAGCCGGATAGCGTAGCCAAAGTTATCGTCAATGAAAGAACCGGGACCGTCGTGGTCGGAGAAAACGTCAGGATCCAAAAAGTTGCCGTTGCTCACGGGAATTTGAGCATTCATATAAAAGAGAACAAAGAAGTGTCACAACCGCTTCCGTTTTCACCTTCCGGCGGAGGCGTTCTCCCGCAGCAAATGAAAGGGGGCACCATCGTCGCTCCGGGTGGAAGCACGGTGGTGACTCCCCAGAGCGACGTGTCTGTTGCTGAAGAAAACAGCCGTCTGCTTTTAATTCCAAAGGGCAGAACCATCGGCGAATTGGTGAATGCATTAAACGCCATCGGTGTCACGCCGAGGGATCTCATAACGATATTACAGGCCATCAACGCAGCGGGTGCGCTCGAGGGTGAGCTTGAAATTATATAAAGGAGAATTGTAAAAAGTGATACAAACGGTAACAACCGCACCGACGGTAACCCATGAACAAACTAACGGTTCTCAGGAAAAACTCAAAAAAGCCTGTTCCGATTTTGAATCCATTTTTATCAATTACATGCTGAAATCGATGAGAACGGCTTTTTCAGAGGACGGTATTTTGGAAAACAATAATGAAAGCCAGATTGTTCAATCGATGTTTGATGAAAATCTTTCCGCTTCAATGGCAAAAGGCACCGGAATGGGACTTGGCAAGATGCTTTTTAAAAGTTTTTCGTAAAAGGTTGAAAAAGCGATCTTTTTTCGAGAGTGTTTCGTATTTAGTGTTCAGTATCTGAAAGTCCAACAATTCGGTATTACAGCATATGTTTTAAGTTAAATACTAAACGCTAAACACTAAAAATTTGATGAACTCTATGTTTTACGAATTCATCAACTTTAGAAAATAAACCATACAGCCGATGGTAAAAGAGGGGAGCTTTTTTATGGACACGCTTGTCATGGATATGATTGAAAAGTTTTTTTACAAAAAAATCATGCTTTACAATGACCTTCTGCATTGTTTCGAAGCGGAAAGAAAAGCCTTAATCAATATAGAAATCAATGAATTATGGGAGTTGTCCAAAGAAAAAGATGAACTTTGTGAAAAGATAAAATCTATCCGAATGGCGATTATGGAGGCTGTCCAACCGTCAGATGATCAAAAATCGTTTCATCTGAATCGGATCATGGACGCCATTCCCAAAAAACAAAAGGATAAATTTGAAAAATTATATTTAAGGATTTTAAAAATAAAAGGCGAGATTGAGATCTTAAGGAAACAAAACATCCTATATATCGACGATTCTCTTAAATTCATGGATGAGATGATATCCATTTTAACCGGAGAAACCGAATCCGATTCTGTCTACAATGATAGATGCCATTTTAAATCATCAGGCCCTCATCTATTCTTAAACAGGGAGGTGTGAGCATGGCCGGCATCGGAATGGTATTAGATATTGCGACCACTGCTTTAAGCGCTCAGCAGCAGAGCATAAATGTTACGGCCCACAACATCGCGAACGTCAATACAGAAGGGTATTCGCGGCAAAGTCCGGATCTTGAAACAAAACAGCCGATGATGACGAATGGATTGATCATGGGTAGAGGGGTCAATGTCGATCAGGTGACTCAGGCCGGTGACCGGTTTATCGAAAACAGGCTGATGCAGGAAAAATCGAACCTGTCGTCCTCATCGGAAATGGAAAAATACATGCAGGTCCTGGAAGGGTACTTTAATGAAAATTCCGATACCGGACTCAGCACCATGCTGACCGATTTCTGGAATGGATGGTATGATATTTCCAACAACCCGTCCGGTGCGGCAGAAAGGAGTTCGCTTTATGAACACAGCGCGCTCCTTGCAGAAAAATTTAATGAATCGGGAAATGATTTAACCCAGGTTGAATCGGATTTAACCAATGCCGTGAGTTCCGGAATAGAAACGATTAATCAAATCACCAATCAGATCGCCCAGCTCAATAATCAGATCGTGGGCATGGAGGCAGATAACACCGCGAATGATCTCAGAGACAAACGCAATGCGCTTGTTTCGAAACTCAATGAATACCTCGATGTCAAAACCTTTAATCAGAGCAATGGCTCTTTGACCATTATCACTGCAAAGGGCTGTACCCTGGTTCAAGACAGCAGCAGCTATGAGCTGGAAATGGGCGGTTCCAACGGAGACAGGGTCATCTGGCAGGATTCCAGCGGCAGAGATGTCGATATCACAGACGATGTCAACAATGGAAAACTTGGCGGCTGGCTCGACATGCGGGACGAGGCTGTCGGTAAATATCAACTGGATCTCGATGCGCTGGCCAAAGAATTTATCTGGTCCGTGAACCAGCAACACAGTCAGGGGGTGGGGTTGGAAGGATTCAGCAGCGTCACGGGAAGCAATGTGGTATCGGACACAGGAAAAGGACTCGGAACCTTTGATTCCGGCCTCGACTACTCTGACAAAATGATTGACGGCGCTTTTAATCTCTGGATATATGATGCCAACGGCGACGTCGTTGGCGGATCCGCCAATCCGATCACGATTGATGCAGGTACAACCACCCTTACCGACCTTCGTA
The DNA here is from genome assembly GCA_964591175.1 of uncultured Desulfobacteraceae bacterium. Classification (GTDB taxonomy): domain Bacteria; phylum Desulfobacterota; class Desulfobacteria; order Desulfobacterales; family UBA11574; genus UBA11574. The sequence continues at coordinate 55,821 of CAZQAF010000009.1, forward strand.
ATAAAATAAATACGGCGGCAACAAATATTAGCGCTCCAATCACTGCTTCCATTAGCGATGGAAAATTAACGATCGATGCCGGCAGCGGATATACATTTGCCTTTTCCGATGACACCAGCAATGTTCTGGCAGCCCTTGGGATCAATACTTTTTTCACCGGTTCCAGTGCCGGCAACATGGGAGTCAACGATGCTATTGGTTTGAATCTTAATAATATTGCCGCAGGCCAGGTCGGAGATGATGGCGCGATCGCCGCAGGAAGCAATGTCAATGCGTTGGCCGTCACCGATCTTCAAAACACGAAGATTAGTATTTCTCAATGGACCTGTGACAGGATCAACGGAAACACGGAAGGGAGAACCACATCAACAATCGAAGACTATTATCATTCCATGGTGGGTGCCATCGGCATTGCTTCTGCAAGTGTCTCCAGAGACAAAACCTTTAGCGAAACAATGGTCAATGAGATAAGCAGTATCAGAGACAGTATATCGGGTGTTTCGCTTGACGAGGAGTTGACAAACCTTATAAAATACCAGCATGCCTATGCGGCGGCGACCAAGCTTATCAGTACCTCGGACGAGATGCTCAGCACGCTGCTCGAGGTGAAGAAATAGATTATTAAAAATACTTGGTTAAAAGGAATTGACTGATATGCGCGTCACAAATAGATCCATTTTTGAATCGATAAAGTATAACCTCGGCAATATCAGCGAGGAACTAAACAAGGCCAATGAGATTGCCAGCACCGGAAAACGGATCAACAATCTTTCCGATGACCCCGTGGGCCTCACGCAGTCGCTGCGAATCCAGTCGAGTCTTGCGAACATCGAACAGATGCAGCGAAATATCGATTATGGTAAATCATGGCTCAATGCATCTGAAAGCGCCCTGACAAATGTAGATAATATCCTGTCTAATACCAAGGCGCTGTGTGTGCAGATGGCCAGCGGAACTGCCGGCGCCGATGAGCGGTCCGCGGCCGCCGAGACCGCGCAAAACAATCTTGAGGAGATTGTTTCTTTGGCCAATACAAATGTGGCCGGGAATTATATTTTTTCAGGTACCAAAACCGATACCAAATCATTTGATCAGGACGGCACTTACAACGGTGATAATAATCCGTTCTCGATAAAGATCAGCAAAAATGCCAGTATTGAAATCGGCAGTGACGGTCAAGCGGTGTTCGGCGCGCTTTTCAACACATTGGCGGATTTGAAGACCGCGCTTTTGAGCAATGATGTCAGCGGCATTCAAGATGCAATGGGCAACCTGGATGCGCACATGAAGGATATCTCGGGCAAGATTTCAGATATCGGTTCGAAAATGGACCGTATGGATATTAAGAAAAACATATTTCAGGATTTGAACCTATCCGATACGGAACGGCGCTCAAACATAGAAGATGCAGATATGGCCGAGGCCGTCATGAATGTATCGGCAGCACAGCTTACCTACCAGGCGGCTCTGTCCTCTTCTTCCAAGGTGATGTCATTGTCCCTGGTGGATTATTTATCATAACGAATGCCAAGGATTGGCCATGCTTATACTAACACGGAAGTTGGGCGAAAAAATCGCTATCGGCGATGATATTACGATCACCGTTGTTGAGATAAGAGGAACGCAGATCAAGCTGGGAATTGAAGCTCCCAAACACATAGAAATTCATCGCCAGGAAGTTTATGAAAGAATCAGAGAAGAAAATTTGAGCTCATCTGATATCAATGATTCAGATCTTTCCAGCGCGTTTGCTATTTACAGGTCCTCAGGGGGTGATAAACCATAAACCGATGTTAAAAACCATTGATTTCTATTTCCCGTTCAACGTTTAGCGTTGCCGGACCGTGAATCTGAACCCTTTAATCTGGGCTATAAAGCAACTGAATCCTTAAAAATTCGATAGTGAGCAAATTGAAAATCGACACTCCGAGATTCGGCCCCATCCGAATAAATAAAGAAAAGATTATTCACATGCCCCACGGCATGCTAGGCTTTTCAGATAAAAAGCAATATCTTATTCTTCGGCATCAGGAAAATTCGCCTTTTTTCTGGTACCAATCGCTTGATGATCCGGGTCTTGCCTTTGTCATCACAAGCCCTTTTTTGTTTATACCGGACTACAAGATCGATCTCAAAGCCATACCAAAAGAGATGGCCTGGGATACGAACGGGAAAAACAATGCTTTGGCGGTGTACATTGTCGTTAATATCCCTAAAGGTATGCCTCATAAGATGACCGGAAATTTTATCGGCCCAATTTTGATCAATACCGACCTGAATCAGGCGGTTCAGGTCGTTCTTTCCAACAGCCCTTACACCCATAAAGTTCCTCTGCTAAAAAAGAACTAGAAGTGGTTTCAAAACCTCCTCTCGAGCTCAATCTCTGTGTTGGACTGAGACGTCCAATCCTCGAAATATTCCCGATATGGATGCTTGTCCCGATTTTTTTAATCGGGGCGGTTGGCCGTTTCAGTCCGCCTTTTTATCCCGCTGGCTTTTAGCGGGGGACCTTGAGCCCGATTGAAGGTTTTGAAACCACTTCTAAGCCCGACGCTTGCGATTTTTTCATCTATCATCCTAGAGTTGGCATGAACTTTGTATTCACCTAAAATACTAGAAGCCATCTCAAAATTAGGATTTTCAGTCGAGATCAAGGCGAGGCCGAGGATCAACCCAAAGGCATACTCAAGTATGTCGAGGACTTGAGACGAGGGCTCAACGCCGATATCGGGTGAAAAGAATTTTTTGAGATGCCTTTCTATATTCATATGGAGATTACAGATGAAAGATCCGTTAAATACCGGTATGTGCCTTGAGCCCTTGCTATTCCCACAACGCCGCAGCTTTCACGGTCTTCCTCCAAAAAGTTTGGACAAGGCCGGGACTTCTGGAACGTTTATTTCATTGATGGCGGATATCCTTGAAAAAGGCAAAAATGCAGACACTGCATTATCATCTTTAGACAAAAATTGTTTGCAGCGTCTGATAAATGCAGTAAGGCTTCAAATGAACGAATATTTGTTGACTGAACTCAGTGATTTTGATGAATGCGGTCAGGACGCCGGCGCTTTCAATCTGCAGCGAAGATGGCTGAATGATTATGGAACGGGCAACGATACAGTGTCGGTTGAATCAAAAATTAAGCAAGAACCCCAGAAGACAAATGCGCCCATATCGCCGTTTCACCACAAAAGCGCGCTCCCAGCCCAAAGGGCTTCCAAGCCGGAGGGGGGACAAGCTGAAATCGACGAAATCATTAAACATGCATCAACCATTTACGGTGTCGATCCGGAATTGATTACATCGGTGATCAAGGCTGAAAGCGATTTTGATGCCGGTGCGACTTCATCCAAAGGGGCCATGGGGTTGATGCAGCTGATGCCTGGGACAGCCAGGGAATTGGGCGTCAAAAACTGCTACAATCCGGTTGAAAATATCATGGCCGGAACCCGTTATTTAAAAAGCCTGTTAAACAGGTACGACGGCAATATAGAGCTTACGCTTGCCGCTTATAATTGGGGGATGGGAAACGTAGAAAAACATCCTGACCGGCTGCCGCAAGAAACTCGGACCTATATCGCCCGTGTCAGTCGATTGTTGCAAAAAAGCACCTCATAATACTATCTTTTCCTGCGAACTACCCGACGTCTGACGACTCTCCTGCGAGGCTTTTGAGGCAAAGACGCGGTTGTGTTTGTGTTTTGAGTTGCCGAATCTGTCTGCTCTTTTCGATTCTCCGATTTGTCCGGGCGTATTTTTTCCCAATAACGGCATGTTGCCCTCGGGCATTTCAAACTCGATATCCCAGCCTTGTTCGACGTTTCAATTAAAAATGGATTGTTGCATTTGGGGCATTGAATATGATGGGGTTTGCCCCAGCTGATGAAGCTGCATTCTTTGTTTGAGCACTTGTAATACGGTTTTCCAGTCGCCGTATTTTTGACCTTTAGCTTCGATCGCCTGCATATGGGGCATTCTAATGCCAGATCTTCTTCAAAAGCCGTAATACGTTTTTCAATGTCATCGTCATTTTCCGTCGGGAGAGTGGCGGAGTTTATAATGGAATCTTCCTTTTGAAATGGTGTTTCCGGATTATCTTCGATGATTTCTTTCACGGATTCGCTTTTCTCTTGGTGTAAAACTGTATTTGGAAAAGCAATTGGGTCATCGTAAAATTTGCTTTTGTCCTGTTCAATCGATTTCAGATCCTGTGAAGTATCTTCTGCAAAAGAAATAGAATCATGGCCGGGTATATTTGATGTGGATGCGTCAAACCTATCGATAGGATCATCTGAATCAGTCTTTATTGGTTCTTCCAAAGATATTGTTAAGTCAGTATCGAGCTTTTGTGATTCATCGGCATTATGAGGCGATGTTTCTATTGATTGATCAGATGTTTGTGGTTTCTCAATTTCAATATGTTCATGTCTGTCCGAGGAGGTTTTATCGGGTTTGATTTCTTTTAATCCGGATTCACCAAAATTGAGTTTTGTGATTTTTGTTTTTCCATTGTAGGCATCGGAAGATAGCACTTTAGGTTCATTGGACGAACCTTTGGCGTGATCGAGAAGAATATCTCGCGATTTCCGACCAAGAATCGAAGTCGTTTTCAATTCTGTGTTCAAAGATATTTTTTTGTTATTTTGCGTGGCGTTCTTAAACCTTCGGGTAGGGACGCTTTTATCAGGAAGTTGACGGGAAATCTTTGGGGGGGTATGTGCCCGTGGATCTTTTTCCAAAGGAATGCCTTGCATTTGTAAAATTTGGTCAAATTGATCCGCCGCCGAATCGATATCTTTTCGGCCGGATTTTACTTCATCCAGTGTTTGGACAAAATAGGCGATCAGGTTCATACCGGGCATTTTCGGGAAGACCAGATCCATAAGACGGGCCATACTTACCGTGGGTTTTTGAGGGATAAGTCTGTCGCCTTCGGCCCGGATATAGTTTTTTTGAATCATGTTTTCGATAACGACATTCATATCCTGATCGTCTCTAAGTCCCATGTCTTCAACATCTTCTATTAATGTTTCATGAGTATAACGATCATTTTCATCGGGAACAAAACCTTCTATCCCGTTTTCTCGTTCCATGAGCAGCGTAATGATAGAGATGGTTAAGGGATTCAAGATCAGTTCTCCAATCCCAAACCGGCTTCCGATCAAACGTTCCAAATGGTTAAAGAAAATCTCATTGAATTGATCGATCACGTCAGGTTTTTTGTTTGCATCATCTATTTGCATTTTTTCCAAAACCCCTTACTCCATTATTTCAACATTCCCTCCGGTACATAAGCTTTACCCTCCGGCCTGTAATCCCTAAGGCTTCCGGCTCGTAGCGATTACAGTTCAAAGAGGCTGGAAAGCGGGCCCTGATGCCAATTATGAGCAAATCGAGCGATCCTCGCCGGTCAGACTCGCCTGTATAAAATATCTCTGATCATCCCCTGAGCGCTGTTGAAAGATTGACGGTCTTTGGTTATTCCGAGCAATGATCCTTACGATTGATAAACCTTTTAAAGGTAAGCTTGCCCGAAAATCTCATAATAATTTCCGAGGCAGGGATGATTTTGATTTATCCGAGCTGCAACGGCGCTCTCATTGCTTTTACGAAAGGTACAACTATGCAAAATTTATACCATTTAAGATATTCCTGCGGGTGCTTCTTTTTAACGGTTAGAGATTTCGACATCTCTATATTTCATAATTCGTATGTGTTCATGGGGTGTGGTTTCCTGATTCACGCTATTATGCTCTGAAAATTGAAGACAGAGAAAACGTGCCAGGTTTATGGAACGAGTTTTGCAAATGACTTTTTTCACATCGGTTTAGCGGTCCGCTGAACGTGGAACCCGAAACCTTTAAATGAGGAGAGTATAATGGCATCTGTTATAACATTGACAGGCATCGACCAGGCCTTATCGCAACTAAAATACGCCAGCGAGATGACCTTGAAATATAGATTCGTAAAGACCGTAAGAGATTACTATGTCGATGATAATTCTCTGGCCTCGCTGAGAAAGATCGAACATGCATCGTTGATAAAGCTGTTGTGGGATACGCAGGACGATCCCGAAATTATCAAAAATAAACGAAAAAACTTGACTGGATTAAGATCATCGGTCAATGCGGATTTAAAAAAACTTTATGAAAACGGTTTAAATCCCGAAGGGATAAAAATCGGTCCGGACAATATATTTGTCATGTCCGAAAATGCAAAGGATAATATTCTTAATCAGTTCGGATATGAGTTGCAGCCGGATGGAACACTTAAATTAGACCAGATAATGGATATCCTGAAGGTGGCCAATGAAACCGTATCCGGTGCATTGAGTGTTGAAGATGCAACAACAAAGGACGATTTAAGTAAAAAAGATCAGTTAAAGGACCTAATTAAACGATTATCGGAAAAGTTGGGTTTGGGTAATCCGGAATTTCCAAAGGCAGGTATCGATCCTGAAAATAAACCATCTGAATCACGGGTTTCGGTTGATGGTGTTGACAAGACGGTCGATATTGGAGCTGTCGATGAGGATGAAGATTTATTTGAGGTGCAGGATGATGAAGATGGGGAGGCTGTTGAAGAAATTGGAGATGTCATAGAAGATGAGGTCTTGGATGAGATTGTGGATGTTGCTGAAGAAGACATGTCGGATATTGCTAATGAAGAAATATTAGATGATGTTGAAGATGTCGTAACGGACGAAATTGAAGATCTATATACGGAAACGATTTCCGGCGAGGAGGAAATAGATGATATTCTCGAAAATGCAGCCGGTGATGAGGATTCGGAACCTGAGTACATTGAAGTTGATGAAGGTGATGGTTTAGGCGATGGTTTAGGCGATGGTATCGCAGGAGCGACGGCAGATGAATTCGGAGACGGAGGGAATGAAAAAGAAGCTGAACAACTGGGACTTCCCGCTGACTCTTTAGGTCAGGAATATGGATCTGAAAAAGAGACGAAATTAAAAAAAGACAAACTTCTTGCTGAAGCGTTCGACGGATATTTGGGATCCATGGACCGATATTATAATCATTATATCTTGATCGACGGCGGCCAATATTTAATTGGCAGCAGGCATCCAAAAAAGGGTGAAGAACTTGAAAAGATGATAATTTTGGAACCTTTTTATTTCGGCCGATTTCCGGTCACCAATGGACTTTTTGAAATATTTGTAGAAAAAACAGGATACAAAACCACCGCAGAAAAGGTTGGATATGGAACCGTGTATTATGGAAGGTTTGAAAAGAGAAAAGATGATCAAACAGGATTGCTCACTTCCAGATGGAATTCTTCCCTTTATTGCAGTGAGGTTAAAGGCGCGTGCTGGTATCGTCCATCCGGCCCGGAAAGCACGCTCCACAACAAAAGAGATCATCCCGTGGTCCAAATCAGCCTGGAAGATGCCTCAGCATTTGCAGCTTGGACCGGAAAACGGTTGCCCACCGAAAGCGAGTGGGAGGCGGCATCCAGAACCGCAAAGGGATGGACATTTCCGTGGGGGCATGAATGGATAAATGATGCCGGTAATATTGAAGATAGCGGTATCGCGGACACGACGCCTGTGGATAAGTATGCTGAATTTGAAAATGACTTCGGAATCGTTGACGTCTTGGGAAATGTTCTGGAATGGACGGACAACGGTTTTGAAACGACGTCTCAAGAAAACAATGCGTCAAACTATCGAATTGCCAAGGGCGGAAGCTGGGTGTCCGGAAATGATATCCGCCTTTTCAGTCGCTTTAAACTTAAGCCGGATTCACATTCAAATATTCTCGGTTTCAGATGCGTTGCATATTAAGCAAACACTCTTTTGTGAAATGTTTGGCGGTTTTCTCCATATCTGTCAATAATTTGTCATGGTTGATATCGCATAGCCGATCTCAACAGGCGATTAAAACCAATTTATCTAACTGATATCATGCACAATTGGAAACTTTCATTGAACTTTACCCAAGTCCGTAAAAAAGTCGGCACATAAGTTGCAAAAGCTGCACAATGATCCAACCCTATTTGAACGTTTGTGAAAAAATTTCGTAACATTTCTACTGGTAAGGGTTATTAAAGTACCTAATTAGCATATTCGTATGTATCTAAATACATACCGGACTTGAAAGGCTTCGCAAAAAAAAGAAATGGCCAAACCAATACCTATGAAACGTGATACCTCGACAAGTTCCAGGAGATCGAGCTTAAAATCGACGATTATGGATCAATCCGGGGCCGGGAAAACCAAGATCGGCGAACTTTTATGTAAAGAAGGCTACATCACCGGTACCCATCTCGAAGACGCGCTGAACTATCAGAAAAAAAATAACGGACGTTTGGGTCATATCCTTATCAAACTCGGATACATTGATGATGAGACCATTGTAAATGTTCTGAGCCGTATCCACAACTATCCAGCCGTTAAAATATCCAACACAACTCCGGAGCCGGAAGTTTTAAAAATCATGCCGTATGAAACGGCCAAAAAGTACATGGCTTTTCCTCTGAGATTTAAAGGAGAAGAGCTTGTCGTTACAATGGCGGAACCTACGGATACTACCGCACTGGATAGTTTGCAGAACGAGGTCCATAAAAGTATCAGTGTTTGTGTCTCTACCGAAAAAGATATTGTCGATGCCTATAAATCCCACTATGAAGTAAGTGATGAAGAATATAATAGCTTCTTCGGCATAAAAGATGATGTTAGTGAGGAAGAACAGACGGTTTCAGTCGTCGACGACTTCGGTTCGCTGGTTTCCGAAGCCGTGGTTGATATGGAACTGGTAGGAGATGAGGATGAAAAGGGCGTTGTCGATGAGTATACGGCTTCTGATGCGCCGATTATCAAACTGGTGAACGGTATTCTCGTTAAGGCGATTAATGAGGGGGTCAGCGATATTCATATCGAACCCTTTGAAAAAATGCTCCAGGTGAGATATCGTCTGGATGGATACTTGTTTAAATCCATGAACCTGCCGACCAGCATCAAAAATGCGGTAAATTCCAGGTTGAAAATTTTAGCCGGACTCAATATCGCCGAGCGTCGTGTGCCCCAGGACGGCAGAATCAAGATGGCTTTTGGTAAAAGAAAAACCATTGATTTTCGTGTGTCGACATTGCCGACCCTGTTTGGTGAAAGCATCGTCATGCGTGTTCTCGACCAGTCATCGCTGAGAGTAGATCTTACTCAGATGGGTCTGGATGTTGAAGCATTAAAATCACTTGAACGGTGCGTATATCGTCCCTATGGACTGCTGCTTGTTACCGGTCCGACAGGCAGTGGTAAAACAACGACATTGTACTCGATTCTGAATAAGCTGAATAAAGAAGACTGCAAAATACTGACCGTGGAAGATCCCGTGGAATTCAACTTCAAGGGAATCAATCAAGTCCATGTCAAGGATGAAGTGGGCATGACGTTTGCCGCCGCTCTGAGATCGTTTTTGCGGCAGGATCCGGATATCATCATGGTGGGTGAAATTCGAGACCACGAAACAGCGGAGATTGCCATCAAAGCGGCCATGACAGGACATCTCGTCTTCAGCACCTTACACACCAATGACTGTCCCTCTACAATAGGGCGTATGGTAGATATCGGCATACCGTCTTATCTTTTGGCTTCCGCGGTGACGATGGTCCTTTCCCAACGATTGGTTCGAAGGCTTTGCCCGCAATGCAAGACTTTGGAGCAAAGTCTCAATCCGGCGGAACTTGTGGAATTGGGATTTTCTCCCCACGAAATTTCGGATCTTAAAATATACGGTCCCAAAGGCTGCCCGGAATGCATGGGATCGGGTTATAGGGGCCGAGTGGGTTTATTTGAACTGATGGAAGTTACGGAGAATGTCGCCAATATCATCAGCGCCAATGTTACGGAGGATCAATTGAGGAAGGCGGCGCTGCAGGAAGGCATGATGACCTTAAGGGAAGCGGGTTTGGAAAAAATTCGCCAGGGACTGACCTCGGTCGAAGAAGTTTTGAGAAGAACCAATTTAACCAAGGGCGCCATTCCTGCATACATTGCCAGTCCGGAAGTTGAGGAATATGACAGTAAAGCTGTAATTTTCCGGGAAGGGAATAGAGGGGCTGATTTTTTTAAGCTGGTCAAAGGTGAGCTGGTTGTCGTAAGAGAAGGGAAAAAAATTGCCGAAATCGTTCAACCCGGTGACTATTTTGGAGAAGTTGCCGCCATAACCGGAAAAGAAAGATCAGAGACCGTGATTTCAAGGGGAAAGTCCATTGTCGAGCGGTACCCCGGCGACAAATTGAATGAAATTGTCGACAAATATCCTAAAATTACCTCAAAGATACTTGAACAAATGGCCGGCCGTATAGATGCCTCAACAAAAATCATTGTCAACCTAATGAATCAACAAGTACGATGAAAATAGACTGTCCAGTTTGCCAGAAGGCGTATAAAATTCCAGACGATAAACTCCCGTTCGGTAAAAAATTTTCAGTGCAGTGTTCGTCTTGTAAAAAAAAGATTGTCATCGATTTGCGCGCTATAGCAAAACCGAATAAACCGGATAAATCGAAACCGGTCCCTGACGCCAAGAAAAAAACACCGATCGCCCCGCCTGCTCCTGATGCGTCTTTCGGGAAAAAACAACCCTCCGGCATGACATTGAAATACGGCATCCTTCGAACCATGGACGATTTGCCGGCAATGCCGCACGTGGTTCAAAAAGCGCAGGAAATCATGGCAAGATCTGATTCAAACGTCAAGGAGCTTGCCAAGATCATTGAAATAGAACAGGCTATCTCGACCCGGGTATTGAAAATGGCCAATTCAGCATATTACGGTTTGAGCGGGAAAGTTTCTTCCGTTCATCATGCCTCGGTGCTGCTTGGGTTTAAAACGCTTGGAGAACTGGTTTCAGTTGCCGGCATTTCAAATCTGATGAGCAAGGATTTGAGCGGATACGGACTCGATTCCGGGGATCTCTGGCGTCATTCCATTGCTGTTGCTTTTGGATCAAGAATCATTGCAAATCGAAAGGATGCTGATTTCGGGAACCAGGCCTTTTTTGCCGGTCTTATTCATGATGCCGGCAAGCTGGTCCTCAATCCATATGTTTATGAAAGAAAAGATGCTTTTGATGAATTCATGGCGAACGGTGGCCAGACTTATTTAGTTGCCGAAAAAACGATTCTTGGATTCGATCACTCTGAAATCGCCTTTGAGTTATGCCAGAAATGGAAAATTCCTACTGACCAAAGCCAAGCCATAAAGTACCATCATACGCCTTCGCGATCAGACGGCAATGAACTGGCTTTTATCCTTCACATAGCGGATTACATTGCCATGATAAATGGTTATCATTCGGAAACAGACGGTGCGGATTATCCGGCGGAGGATGGGGCCATGGATTTTTTAGATCTTAGAGAAGAAGATGTCGAAAATATAAAGAATGACGTTCATGAATCCGTAGAAAAGATCTTGCAAGAGGTGCATGCCGATTAATCTGAAAGACCAAGCATTCTTCGCAGCTTTGATCTTTCAGTCATCAATCGATATTTCCCGGAATATGAGAAGCCGATTCGCGACATGCTGGAATAGCTATATTAAATGATTTTCGGATATTAGTTTTTCAAATAAAATCCCAAATCTTTTTCGAGCGATTTCGGATTGTCAAACTGTGCGCCGATATTGCGATCGATGATCCATTTTATTTTGACGATTGTTCGGATTTGCGTTTTCTGTGGATTGTCCAGAATAAACTTCAATTCAAGGATATCTTTTCTGGAAATCTGGTGTGGTTTAAGACTGGCAAATCGGATTCCGGTTGCTGAAATGTCTTCGATAAAGATCTCTCCTGTTTCATCCTTTCCCTGAACAAAGTATTCACCGGCCAGCCGGACATTTTTGCGGTAATACTTTCTGAAATCCAAGGTGAACCGGAAAACCTCGCCACATTTACATTTGGCTTTCAGCCGCTTTGACGTATCCTTAAATTTAAATACATTTTTAATTGTTTGGAATCCGCATTTGGGACAGCTTAACTTTACCTGGTTGGTATAGTCTACATAAATTTTTTTCATCTATTTCCTCGTTAATCAACATAAACGCAAGACCCACCCCTATAGGAAATGAGGTCTTTATCGATCGATAGCCGGATTTTCAGCTTCTTTTTGAGGGTCATTATCAATATGGGCCCCATGTGTTTTCATGCCGTAATGATGAATTATAATATTCTTATGTTTTTAAATCAATATAAAAGGATGATGAAATATTTATGTAAATAAAAAAATCGGGACACAAGCATTTGAATAAGTTTTGCTTTTTTGATGACATGATTAAATCCGGATGGGGGCTTTGAGAAATAATTTAAAATATGCGTTAAAGAAATTAATGATCAATGTTTTCATAATAACCGATGGCACCCTTGCTGATCTTTTTGATTGAAAACAACGCTTGATCGGCTGCGTCTAAAAGGGAATCGGTATCGACAGCATGTTCGGGAAAAGTGGCGATTCCACAACTGGCTTGAAGCCGTACTGCTTTACCTTTACTGCGAAGATAAACCGACGTTTTTATCTGATATTGAATTTGTGATGCTTTGCTTGCAGCTTGGTGCTGGTTAGACCCTGGAAGAACCACGACAAATTCATCACCGGCATAAGCGACGGCATAGGCCGGTGATTCAAGGGTACCTCGGATAGTGGCAGCAACTTCCTGAATCACGTAGCTGCCGTTTAAATGGCCATGGGCATCCACCACCTCCTTGAAATTGTCCAGATCCATGAAAAGAAGCGATAACGGGGTTTGTTGGTTTTTGGCGGCTTGGATCAATCCGGTCAAAGACTGATAAAGAAATCGCCGGTTATAGAGGGAGGTTAAATTGTCTCTTAGCGACTGATCACGAAATTTGCGTTCGCTGGTCCGTAATGCTTCTTCGGCTTCTTTTCGCAGGGTAATATCCACCAAAGAAATTACGATCCTCGATAATGTATCTTCATGACCTGCAAGCACCAGGGCTCGAATAAGGACGATTTTCCGGTTTCCTTTTAACGTTTGAATCGTTAGTTCTCTTTCGCGTCGAATAGATCCCTGGGCCACCATCAGAATAATTTCTTCCGCCAATTGTTGGAATTCGTCGCCCAGCGCCGCCATGGGAAAATTACCCATAAAAACGTCTTTATTCGCAGCCTCCAGAAGTTCACAAAAAGCAGCATTGCAGTCAACTGTTTTAATAAGCGACATACAGTGCGGCACTTCTTCGGGATGCTGCTGCAGGTACTGCTTTAAATTTAAATCATCCGATTGATGAAGCTGTGCAATATAGACCTTGAGTTCAGAGGCATCCCGTTCTATCATGGCAATTGGTGCGGACTGGAATAACAAGCGATATCGCTCTTCGCTTTGTTCGGCGGCCGCCTGGGCCAGTTTCAGGTTTGTAGCGTTTTCCACAAATGCCAAAACACCCGATGCATCACCTGCAGCATCTATGACAGGACTGATGTGAAAGCGCAACGCCAAACAATTCCCGTCATCGTTAATGCAGGAATAATCGCGAATAACGGATTGTCTGGTTTGCCAGCATCGGCGAATATCCTCACTAACGCCTGAATCAACCAGCGGTTGAAACTCAAAAATGTTCATCGATTCAGGATGTTGATCGGCAAGCCAAGGGAGCATCTTTTGTATTTTGCTATTCAGCCCGGTGATGTCCCCTTTCAGGTCAGCCGTGAAGATGCCGAACGGCGCACTCTCACCAAACAGCTGGTTCCTCTCTTCAATTGCCTTCAAGGCGGCTTCCGCCCGCTGGCAACGTTTTTGGAGTGCTTCCATTTCTGCCTTTTGGCCGTGCAATTCACTCGGTTCTGTTAGCAGATCATTCTGTGAACTTGATATAATTTCTGCCATTGTTCCAAACCTTTAAAATTTAAGACCTGCAAAAAATCATGCTGTCTTGATATGTATGCGAGAATAAAATCGTTAGACGATTTTATCTTTAATTTTTCAGTTTATCCGAAAGGAATTCCTGAAAACGTTTCCAGGATTTTCTGTTCGCATTTTCTTGATAGCGGGTTGAACCAAAAACAGTAAAACCATGGTGCGCGCCACCGTAGGTTATCATTTCGTGTGCAACACCGGCTGATTCCAATTCTTTCGCCAAATCAGCGAACTGGTCCATGGTAATGTTCGTATCCGCCGAACCATGCATGATCAAAATTTCGCCTTTAGTCTTGGTATAATCTTGTCCTTCCGGTGTCTTCAGTCCGCCGTGAAACGTCGCAAAGCCCTTAAGATCCGCCCCTGATCTTGCCAATTCAAGCACTGCCGCACCGCCGAAACAATACCCCATCGCCACGGCATTTTTGATATCAGCGCCTCTTTCTTTTGCCGCATCCAAGGCGCCGTTCATCAATGCGCGCATTTTTCCCCTGTCTTTATAGAGTTCTCCGGTATGCTGGCGTTTGTCCGTCACAGTGGTGGGCCGTACGCCTTTACCGAACAGATCCGCGGCAAAGACAGCATAGCCCAATCCAGCGAGCATGTCAGCGCGCCTGATTTCGTAACCGGTAAGCCCATCCCAATCATGAATCAGTAAGACGAAGGGTGCCTGTTTAGAAGGCGCAATGTAATATCCTTCATAAGATTGCCCATTAACCTGATACGTCACCAAAGCACCTTTGGCGCCAAATGCAGCAGCCGGCATCGTCAAAAACAAAGCCAGTGAGGCCGCGAAAAATAATTTAGGAATGAGTTTCAATGTGTTCATTTTTATTACGCCTTTTGTTATTTGTCTATAAAGAAAGTTAACTTCGCATTGCAGATAGCCATAGAAATAACAAACGAAGTATCCGAACGCATACCTATGCTTGCGTGGTCTCCGAAACAAATTCGAATCCGACTGAATGTTATCTGTAAGTCAGTGGAAGATTCGGCATGGTTTTCGGAACCTCGGTTATCGCGTACCGGAAGGTGTTTTAGAAAATATTTGCGAAATATGACCGAAATAATACTGCAGCTATTTAATTTGAGAGGTGAAATTTGAACACTTAAGAGCACATGGCTGCCTATTTATTATCAATAACGACACATTGTGGTGCTGTCAACATTGATTTTAGAAAAACTACAACCCAAAAGGCCGGATTTTTAATCCGGCCTTTTGGGTTGTAGTTGGTCGGGACGGCGCGATTTGAACGCGCGACCCCAGCGTCCCGAACGCTGTGCTCTACCAGGCTGAGCCACGTCCCGACTGATTTTTTCTTTTATGTGCTCATTCACAAAATGTCAATAGTTTCCATACAGAAATGGCCCTTTTCCGCAATCTCTGCGTCAATTTACGGAATTAGTTGTGCGGCGCACCACTTGTACGCCTCCGCCTAATTCCTTGATTTTCTTAACCTTGCG
This sequence comes from uncultured Desulfobacteraceae bacterium, assembly GCA_964591175.1. Lineage (GTDB taxonomy): Bacteria > Desulfobacterota > Desulfobacteria > Desulfobacterales > UBA11574 > UBA11574. The sequence continues at coordinate 71,176 of CAZQAF010000009.1, forward strand.
AAAAATTGCCGATTTCTGCCTTGAAAACTATTTTTAAAAATATAAAGCAATATAATCCACTAAAAATAAAAGAAATTTCACTTCTTTAAAATTCATCATTCATTGGAACTAAACCCTGAGACCTTTGAAAAATGTTCAATTTTGTTCAAAGCCAAGGCAGATGAAAATTTTAACCACAGGAATATATTGAGTATTTCGAGGATTGAAATTTGAGTCTAACGCCGGAATTGGGCAAAAGAGGACGTTTTTCAAAGGTCTCACTTGAAGGGGTTATTGATGACTATCGTTTCCTCCCTTGCAGGTCCCACGGAAACAATATCGATGGGCGTCTCCGTGAGCTGTTGGATGCGGCTGAGGTACATTTTTGCATTTTCAGGAAGATCCTTAAATTTTCGAATACCGGATATATCCTCCTGCCATCCCGGCAAAACATCATAAACCGGCTTACAGGAACCCAGAATTTTGAGACTTGCCGGAAAATCCGAGATAGTTTTGCCGTTATATTCGTAGCCAGTACAAATTTTAAGGTCTTTCAAACCGTCCAGTACATCCAGTTTAGTGATTACAAGACCTGTCAGTCCATTAAGGCGTGCTGCATTTCTTAATAAAACGGCGTCGAGCCATCCGCAGCGGCGTCTTCGACCGGTTGTGGCGCCGAATTCCGCCCCCTTTTTTTGAATTTTTTCACCAATCTCATCAAAAAGCTCCGTAGGGAAGGGGCCGCTTCCCACACGTGTGGTATAAGCCTTTACAATCCCGACAACGCCGGTGATTTCTTTTGGACCGATACCGGTGCCACAACAGGCATTTCCCGATACCGTATTGGACGAGGTGACAAAAGGGTAGGTCCCGTGATCGATATCAAGGTGGGTCCCCTGGGCGCCTTCAAAGAGGATCTGTTTATTTTCTTTGATGGCCTGGTTCATGACAATTGAGATATTGACCACATGGGGTGCAAGTCGTTGGGCAAACGCTTTGTATTGATCGATGATATTTTCCGCATCCAATGTTTCAGCGCAAAGGCAGTGTTTTAGATATAAATTCTTTTCTTTTAAAATCGATTTAACGGTTTCACCAAAATCTTCGGTGTCCAGCAGTTCAACAAATCGCAGGCCTCTTCGGGTGGCTTTATCTTCATAGCAGGGCCCTATCCCTCTTCCGGTGGTGCCTATCTTTTGATCGCCCTTTATCTTTTCCCGGGCCAGATCGATATGCTTGTGATAGGGCATGATGATATGGGCTTTTTCGCTGATTTTGAGCCGGTCCGGTCCGACATGGATCCCTTTGCTGCTTAATTCATCGAGTTCTTGAACCAAAACAGCGGGATCCACGACCATTCCGTTTCCCAAAAGGCAGGTTTTCCCCTGCAAGATGCCGGATGGCACCAGATGGCTGATAAATTGTTCACCGTTCACGACCATGGTATGACCGGCATTATTGCCGCCCTGAAATCGTACCACCATATCGGCAAATTCCGCCAGAAGATCGACAATTTTACCTTTGCCTTCATCACCCCATTGGGTTCCAACAATTATGATATTCGACACGGGCCACTCCTTTTTATTTACAAGAGTTCAGTGTTCAGTGTTCAGAGTTCAGCAATAAACCAAAACCGTTGGCATACTTTATATGAACTACTCATCAAATACAGATCGGCAAAAAGAGATTTATTGCAAAAATATTATCTGTGAACATCTGTGAGAATCTGTGTCCTATTGAGCAGATCTCATCCGTTTTGAACGAAAAAAATCCTGTATCAGTTTCCGGCATTCATCCCGGCATAC
>CAZQAF010000009.1:73059-74323 GCA_964591175.1 uncultured Desulfobacteraceae bacterium
TCCGTTTTGAACGAAAAAAATCCTGTATCAGTTTCCGGCATTCATCCCGGCATACACCGGAGATAATTTCCGGACGGTGGTTCAATCGCGTATCATCGGCGAAGTTGTACAAAGATCCCGCCGCCCCCCATTTGAGATCGTTTGCGCCGAAAACGACCCTGGCCACCCTGGCGTGCACGATTGCCCCCATACACATCACGCATGGTTCGATGGTGACATACAAGGTTGTGCTTAACAATCTGTAATTCGAGACCTTTATTGCGGCCTCGCGCAATGCCCATATTTCAGCATGTGCGGTAGGGTCCGCAAACGTTATGACCTGATTGTGCGATTGGGAGAGAATATCCCCAGATCCGGAAACCAGCACAGCACCTACCGGAACTTCGTCTTTTTGTCCAGCTTTTTTAGCCTCGTTTATGGCCAGGTTCATGAACTTTATGTCATCTTTTGTCATTGTTCAAAATTAAAGAACAAAGTTAAGTAAAATATACTAACTCATTAATAAAATAAATAATACGTTAAAGAAATGATAACGAAGTAAGGTTCAAGCATATCTTTTTATTTAAATTTTAATCAAAAGAATTCCTCGATGCGCTGCATCGAGGTTGATAAGGTAAAAATTCATTTTGATACCTCGCAGCTCTGCTGCGGGGTAGTTCATTCCCTTAGCTATGTGACGGATTAGATCCCGTCCCGCTTTCAGCGGGGCGGGAGTTTCATAAAATCGTTACACGATTATATTGACATATCCACCTATATAGCTTAATAGGGAATGGTATTTCAATGAAATTCCTCCGCGCCCGTAGCTCAGCCCGGACAGAGCGCCGGACTACGAATCCGTAGGTCGCAGGTTCGAATCCTGCCGGGCGCACCAGAAAATCCGCAGGTTATGAATTATGTATATAATTTTTTAACCTACATTAGTTGCGGCTCTTCCGGCAGGATTCGATCCTGCTCCCGCTGCGCGGGATTTCACATCATTTTATTGCAATTATCGAATAACGTGACGTTGCTATCATATGGAATGTAATTTTTTCCCAAGGCTTTTTAGGCGACATATGGACGTTCCCTTTTATGTCACGCTTGAAGAAAACGCAATAGAACCTTCTTAGACATTGTTCCCATAACATATCGTTTTTGCTCGTTTAAATGCGTGTTCCCTGTTTTTTATAAAAAACAAGCATTTAGCTTGCTTTCTTTCTAAATAAAGATTATTATATGTCTAATCAATTAAGTCCCGTTTAACCTGCGGGACGGTTTCTCT
>CAZQAF010000010.1:0-73528 GCA_964591175.1 uncultured Desulfobacteraceae bacterium
GCAACAATTACCGAATTCATATTAACAACATTATGGTTCATATTAAATGCGGGATAAAGGGGAGATAAATATGAAAGTTGATTTGTTCAAGAAGATTCTGGTCGGTTCGCGCTTGTTTATTTTTTTTTCTCTTTGTTTGGTTATGACATCTAATCAATGTATTGCCCAAGAGTGGAGCAGAAAAGGAAAGCATGAGGTTTTTGCGCTTGGGCAATCTATGGATGGGGCTACGACAACCGGAATCGTTGCCGGCTTAATGCCGACGATAGCGTTCGATGACACCATAGTTGGTGGATTGGGATATGGTTTTAATTTCAATGACCACATCAATCTGAATACAGATCTTCTTTTGGGTTCTACGGATATAACGGGCAGGGTATCCGGTGTTCCGTTAACAGGGGATACGGACCTCTTGGCCTTGGATTTCAACCTGGACATCAACATCCTTAAGACTCGCTTTACTCCCTTGTTAACGGGTGGAATAGGATTTATGCATTTTAGTGGGAATTGGACGAGCTCCATTAGACAGGTGAATCTCACCGAAACAGATTTATCTTATACCCTGGGAGCGGGGTTTCGTTTTGACGTGTCCGATCATTTTCTTATAAAGGCACTCTATAAAGCCAAATGGATTAAATTTGACTTAACTGACGATAATCTCATGATGGATGGGGTCAGCCTAAGTGTCGGATATCTTTTCTAGTCGTCTAATTGCAAATAAGGATTACCACGGGAACCATTTGCTATAACGAACGATACGTTTAAAAGATAACACGAGCAGCGGCCGGCATAAGAAGTCATGCGAATTTTAGGGCCATTTAGATTTTCAGAGTGAATTGTAATCTTTTTGGATTTGTTCACAATACCGGAAAAGGAAAGTACACCTTATGCAAAAAATGACGGCCTGTTGTGGTCTTGTTTGTACGAATTGCCCGGCCTATTTAGCGACCCAGGCGAATGATGATGTTGCCAGGGAAAAAACCGTGGCGCTTTATGAAAAAAAGTTTGGATTTAAGCTAAAACCGGAAGATATCAATTGTGATGGCTGTCTTTCAGTAGGAGGCAGGCTAATAGGTTATTGCCAAGTATGTGAAATAAGAAAATGTGCTATAGAAAAGAAAGTTACTACTTGCGCAATGTGTGATGAACAGCCATGTGATAGATTAGAACGGTTTCATGAATTCTCACCGGATGCGAAGGCCGGCTTTGATGCCTTGGTAAGCAAATCGAATTAACGGGCTCGTTATGTTGGAAAGGAAGGGCGTAGTGACTAGGAAAAAGTATTCGTTAGATTCAGACTTTGAAAAATTACTGAATTACTCTCGCGTGGTTGATGATGGCGAATGGGTCTTCATCTCTGGTTGTTCAGGTTTTGACTATACCGACATGACGATCGCCGAGAGTATGACCGAGCAAACTCAGCAGGTCTTCAGTAATATTGACTGGTGCCTTTCACAGGCGAATGTAGATAAGAATGATGTGGTTCGTATCCGCGTTATCATTGCGGATAAGGGCGGTTATATGGACGCAGCAAAAGTAATTGGCGAGTGGTGTGAAGCCTGCAAACCTTCGAATACTACATGGTTTGCTGAGCTGCCGGATCCTAGAATCAAAGTCGAAATTGAGGTAACGGCACGTAGGTCCCAACATAACAAGGCGCCGGACCGTGTGAAAACTCATTGAATTTTATTATCTATGCTCTTTATGTATGGCTTTCTGTGGGTGAAGCATATGAAGCGATTCGCTATAATCAGTATCATTGCGTTGGCGCTGCTCAACGTTGCTTCCGGAAGTGAAATATCTATAGCGCATCGACCTGCGAATTGGGCGAGGCCGATGCACGTAAAAGGTGTTCCCAACCTTCACAAAGTCTCGGATTCGTTATATCGAAGTGCGCAACCGTCCGCAGAAGGTATGGCCAACCTCAAAGCTATTGGAATCGAGACCATTGTCAATCTGCGTTCATTTCATTCAGATCGAAATGAAATCGGAAACACTGGATTATCCTATGAACACATTTACATGAAGGCCTGGCATCCCGAAGAAGAAGATGCCGTAAGATTTCTACAGATCGTTACAAATCCGAAACGCACCCCGGTTCTGGTTCACTGCCAGCATGGCGCGGATCGTACGGGTATCATGTGTGCGCTTTACCGGGTTGCAATTCAAAACTGGAAGAAGGAAGAGGCCTTACGCGAGATGACACAAGGCGGATTTGGATTCCATGAGATATGGAAGAATTTACCAAGTTGGTTTGAGAATCTGGATATTGAAGCATTAAAGAAGAAAGCTGGAATCAAGTCTTACACGGAAATGGGAGGCCGCCACTTTCGCCCAATTGAAGTTATCGCAATGCTCGGGAGGTAACGCAGCCAATGACACCATCAGTAACACGGAAAGATTTGCTTACGGCTATCATTAATTCAGGCAGAACCATCTCAACGGTGGAGGTTAAAGCGGTGACAATGGGACCAAAACAAAAGGCGCCCTTACACCTTCATCCATGTCCGACAGTTGGCGTAATCACAGAAGGAACCATATCGTTTCAAATTGAAGGAACGCCGGTTCAACACCTTAAGGCCGGCGACGCATTTTATGAGCCTGAAAATGTAAGAATAGAAAAGTTTGACAATGATACCGATTCCCCTGCAAAATTCGTCGTTTTTTATCTTCTGGGGAAGGACGAACGCGAAACCGTTCGAATTCTTTCTGAATGAAAACTTTTAATAAACACTTCCCAGAAAGGCTTATAAGGGTATTTTGAGTGCCGAACATGCCCTTTCACGCTATTTTGTGCTGGAGGTAATTCATGGTTGAATCCTCAGATACATTTGAAAAAAATTATCAGGAATTATAATCGTGGCATTTTATATTCCAATTTATTTAAGGAAACACCATCCATGAAACGTATCGCTGAAAATAAAGCTCCCGTTGATGCCGATGCTCGCAGGTCGGCTAAACCCGCGATCTGCTATCCGACCGATACACTGCCGTTGCCGGACATGAGCCAATATATTACCGCGCGTAAAACAATGAAATTGACGGGCGATATGATCGTGCCACCGCGTGACGCCGGAACTTTCCGAGTTGCTGCGGGGAGTTTTTTCCGGATCGTCAGCGTGGATGGCCCGCAGGTGGGCGATCTGAATCTCTGGGCGCAGGACGACCTGTCGGAACGGTTTTACAGCGGCAAGACCCGAGCGCTGCATGGCACGCACCTGAGCACCGGCGACCGGATGTGGAGCAGTTTTCCCCATATGCGGCCAATGGCGACGATAACCCATGACACCCTCGACTGGTACGGCTTCGATGCGGACGGCAGCGGGGTGCATGACGTTATCGGCACGCGCTGCGATCCTTATACCAACCGTTTGCTGAACGGAAGTGACTATCACCGCTGCTGCCATTCGAATCTGACCCGGGCTCTGGCCGCTGAAACCGGACGCCCGTTGCAACAGGCCGAACCGCATATCCATGATGTACTCAATGTCTTCATGTGCACCGGCTTCACCCATGACACGCATCAGTATTTCATGAAAGCAAGCCCGGTTCGCCCCGGCGACTTTATCGAATTTTTCGCCGAAATCGATCTACTGGGGGCTTTGTCGACCTGCCCCGGCGGCGATTGCAGCGCGAAGCATTCCAGCGATACAGCGGACTGTTACCCGCTGAAGGTCGAATTCTATCACCCCGATCCAAAGGCTCTGGCGGGATGGTCTCCTCCCAAACCGTCAGCTTATTTTCTTATATAATATCCGCCTGGGTCAAACGGCAGGAGAATCAATGAATCATGACATTTTCCCCTTTAAATAATCTTTTGATCAGCGTTGAAAAGCAAGGCCCCGGCACCATCAAAAAGGATACCTTTCCACTTCGATATGGAAAATACTCAGAGATAAAAACATCGGAATATGAATTCCGGTTTAATTTAAATGGTGAAATTAAATTTATCCGGGGCCTTGATGTCAACTGGCCGCATCCGGCCGAACAGCTAAAACGGACGGACGGCAATGACTGGGTGTATTATTCCGTGGGCGACAAAAGCGGCGAACACGGCATTATATCGTGGCTGGGCGAATATTATTTGCCCTGCCTTCCATATCCCAGCAACTCGATTTGGGAAGTGAATTATCTCTCAAATCCGAGCATAATGAATGCATTTGCGGCATGGTCGCAACTGTATGCGAATCTGTACGGGATGCGAAAAGATGGGCTGCATTCCAAAGCCAAAGACCTAATAAGCCTTATTTTAAATAATGATGACAGGGTCCTGTACAAGCGGTCCCAACAGTTGAGTTCGATCATCGGTGGACGGCTGTCGGTTCTTCCGCCGGATACGCGTCATGTCGATTACGAAATCATCCCGCTGATGATTGCGGACGGATGTCTTTATCATTGCAGTTTTTGTTGCGTTCAAACGGAACAACAGTTCAAAGCGCGCTCCCGATCCGAAATCATTGAACAAATTCGACGACTCAAGGCTTTTTACGGACGCAACCTTGAGAATTATAATGCGCTTTTTTTAGGAAATCATGACGCACTCGCAGCCGGGGATGACTTGATCTATATGGCCGTTTCTGAAGCCGGCAAGGCTTTTGGCTTTGGAGGTCCATGCACAAAGATCTCCAGTCTATACCTTTTTGGAAGCGTAGATTCCCTGCTCACATCTAAAAACAGGTTATTTGAAAGGTTAAGTGGTCTGCCATTTCATACCACCATCAATATCGGCTTCGAATCCATGGACCCAAAAACACTGGCATTCCTTCGCAAACCCGTATCTGCATCAAAGGTTTTAGAGGCCTTTAAGAAAATGTGCGAAATTAATGCCGCCTTTACGAACATTGAGATTACCGGCAATTTTCTTATCGGAAAAACACTTTCGCCCGAACATTATCAAGCCCTTGTCGAATTACTGGGGAACGCATCAGATCCTTCGGACGGCAGAGGGGCTATATACTTATCTCCGATAATGGATAGTCCCGGAAAGCGTGAGTTGTTGCCGCAATTTTTTGAAATTAAGAATCAGAGTAAACGACCGACATATATTTATCTTATCCAAAGATTATAAGAAAATAATTTGAAAGGAAGAGACCGATGAAAGAATTGATTCATGAAATTAACATCCGAAGAGCGAAACGGGCCCTGAGTGATAAAAAGATACCCGATGACATCATTCACAAACTCATGACCGCGGCCACATTTGCGCCATCTTGTTTCAACAATCAATCGTGGCGTTTTCTTGTCGTTACCGATGATGGGGCCCTGAAAAAGATCCATGACGCCCTGTCCGACGGCAATTACTGGGTTAAAAAAGCACCGGCAGTTGTCGTGGTGGCAACAAAGCCGGATTTCGGTTGCCGGTTGAGCGACCGCAGGGACTATGCCCTGTTCGACTGCGGACTGGCCACGGAAAATCTCATGCTTCAAGGTTTTAAGGAGGGCCTTTATGCCCATGCCATTGCAGGTTTTGAACCTTCCAAAATAAAAGCCGCATTCCACATCCCTGATGAGTACATTGTAATCACCCTCGTTGCGGTGGGTTATCCGGGGGATGATGCATCATTAAGCGAAAAGCACAGGGAACTGGAACACAGCCCCAGAAATCGAAAATCCGAATCGGAGGTGATTTGTTACAACACTTGGGAATTGGATGCATCAGAGAAGGCTCAGAAGGACAAGACCGAGAAAGAACACGAACGGCGCTTTCATGGTGACGCCGATCGCCTGCGGTCCGCCGAGAGGATTGCGAGCCTTGAGGTAGACAGGGTGGCGAACCTCAGCATCGAAGGATTGGCAACACCCCGGTTACTAGACGTCGGCACAGGTACCGGCGTCTTTGCAGAGGCATTCGCGGCAAGGGGGTGCACGGTCACGGGAATCGATACCAACAGCGGTTTGCTGCAAGAGGCCGGACGACTCGTGCCGACGGCGGCGTTCAGGCACGGCGCTGCGGAAGCGATCCCCTATGGGGATGGCGACTTCGAGGTTGTTTTTTTAGGGCACGTATTGCACGAGACCGATGACCCGATAGGCGCCTTAAGCGAGGCTCGCAGGGTCGCGACGGTGAGGGTGGTTGTCCTGGAATGGCCCTACATGCGAGAGGAACAGGGACCGCCCCTTGAGCACCGCCTCTCACCGGAAAAGGTTGTAAAAATGGCGAGACTGGCCGGCCTCGAGCAAGTCGAGGTGCTGAAACTTGCCCACATGGATTTCTACCGCATGGCTATTGCGTGAAAAAATGGAATGCTTATTCAAAATCAGGGAGATAGAAGAATATTTCCAAAAGGCTGATTTCACGGATGGCCCAATATGCTTTAACTCGATAGATAATCAAACGCCAAACACACCTTATAGTATGCATTAGACAAATTGACCGCGTTGGCAAAAGGTTGACTTTATATGCATCAAATGATAACTTTATGCATAATTTGTTGATGGGGAGGCCACATATGAGGACAACGCTTGATTTACCTGAAAATTTAATTGATGAGGCTATGAAAGCGACTAAAATTAAAACAAAAACAAAAGTGATTATTACCGCTTTAGAGGATTTAATCCGGAAATCAAAGATCTCGGGATTAAAAGAATTTAAGGGCAAGGTAGATTTGGATATCGATATGAACGCCGTTAGAGGGCGTCAATGTCGATACTAGTCGATACCTCCATTTGGATTGAGTATTTCAGGACTGGAAATAATTCTGAAAAGCTGGATTTCTTGATTGATGAAAACCTCGTTGTTATTAATGAACTTATTCTTGCAGAACTCGTCCCATATTTAAGAATTCGCAACCAAAGAAAAATTATATCATTATTGCATAACATTAATAAGGTGGAACTATCCATTCGTTGGGATCAAATTATGGAATTCCAATTCAAATGTTTGAAAAACGGTTTAAATGGAATTGGCATACCTGATCTCATTGTTGCCCAAAACGCGAAACAAAATAAATGTACAATTTATTCGCTCGATAATCATTTTGAACTCATGAAAGACATCCTTAAACTCCGACTGCTGTATTAAAATGCCCCATGCCGAACCTGATGCTTTGGGTAGGGTGTTTATTCTGCCGCGTTTTAGTCGCATCACTAAAGCTAAGTGCATAATCTCAAATTCGAAGGAACTACACATTTAAACAAAAACACCCCAAAATAACAAAAAAGGCCATTTGGGGCGCCAAAAATACACGTTTAGAGGAGGCTTTGCTTGCGAAAAAGAAAGTGCGGGTTCTGGTTAATGGGGTTGCTGGTTGCGGTTGCGGTTTCCGGTTGTGCATGGCTCGGCAGGGTCCGACCGATTCAACCCGAATCGGTTGGACAAAAGACGGTAAATGCCGAAAAAGGCTGGTGGTATGCCCGATTTCGAATGGATTGGCCGCAGGACAAGGATCCCGCGTGGTACATGGACCTCATACTGGCCCACAGGGTCATCTCCCCTGTGCTCGATCAGTATAAAAAGGAAATCTCTCTCTGGCGCTTCCATCGTCGAGCGGGGCGGGATCAAGCCGGGCATGAATTTAGCTTTATATTCTACGCCTCCAGGGAGACAGCGCAAGAGATTTACGACGCCATCCGGTCAAGCCGGCTTCTCGGCGAACTCATCGCTGCGCATTTGGTGGCAGACACGATTTACGACGACACAACCATCGTTTTGCGGTCTGACTTGGGGGCCACGAGCGACCCCAATTGGTCGCCCGAAATAAAAAGGGCCTGGCCTTTCTACATTATGGGCGTGAGCCGAATGTGGGTGAACCTGATCGACGAGGTCTCGAAGGAGACGCTGACAGAAGGGGATCTCTCCAATCTCGACGACTTGCAGGAAGGCTACCGGAAGGTGAACGAAGTCGTTGAAGAAAAGTGGCGGAAAGAAGGTCGTGAAGCCTTTTTGCATCATCTGAATGCCATCTTCGGCTACGAACCGTTGGTTGTCTACGAAAGGCGCCTCATGAATTTTTAACAAGGGAATGGTTTGTTGGACTTTGGCAGGGCAAAAATCTGTCATATACGATTGCATGCATCACCGTTATTATTTCAATTATACTTTGGTTTATTGGTTCCGGGAAACGCTCTGACTTGGATAAGAATTGGGTAAGCCCAACTGACGTTTAATATAAAAAGGATTAGGAGGAACGACACGTGAGAGTCTTTCAAGTTGAGGATGACTGGTCAATGGAAAATGTGCGCATCAACACACGACCGGACCCGCAGCCCGGAGCCGGCCAGGTGCGGCTTAGGATGAAGGCATCCGCCATCAATTACAGAGACCTTCTCGTTCCTGTGCGCGGCTATGGATCGAAAATGAAGGCGCTGCCGCTGATTATGCTCAGTGATGGTTTGGGTATCGTGGAATCAATGGGAGACGGCGTGACACACCTTGAAATCGGAGACAGGGTTTGCCCGTTGTTCTTTCAGAGCTGGACCAATGGCCCGCCGAATAAAAAGAGATTGTCTCTGAGCCTGGGTTGTGAGCTCGATGGTACGATGGCAGAATTCATGGTGCTTCCCGAGCATGGCGTGGCGCATGCACCCGCTGATTTGGACGACATGGAAGCGGGTTCCCTTGGCACTGCAGCGGTGACTGCCTGGCGAGCATTGGTTACGGAGGGCGCCATCGCGGCAGGGGACAAAATATTGCTGCAGGGCACGGGCGGTGTTTCGCTCTTTGCCCTGCAGTTCGCGAAGATGCTGGATGCCGTTGTCATCGTCACATCCTCCAGTGATGACAAGTTGGCCCGCGTACGCATGATGGGTGCTGACGAAACCATCAACTATCTTAAAGTTCCGGAATGGGGTAAACGTGCACGTGAAATTGCGGGTGGCGAAGGTATCGATCACATTGTAGAGGTTGGCGGTCAAGGCACGCTTCCGCAATCGCTTCGTGCTGTCCGGGCCGGGGGCACCATAAGTTTGATTGGTGTGCTTGCGGGCGGCACCATGGATTTGCCGCTGGGACCTATCGTAACGCGACATGTTCGGCTTCAGGGAATCACTGTCGGCAACCGGGATGATTTTATCCAAATGGCGACGGCAATGACGCAGCACAACATTAAGCCGGTCATCGATCGCGTATTCGAATTCGAGGACTTGCGCGTTGCCCTTGACTATCTGTCCTCCGGAAAGCATTTCGGCAAGATCTGTATCAAGCACTAGCCGGCCGTTTTAATTTCTCCAATTTCAGCGTGGAAGGAAATTATTTTGCAGTATTCCATCCAACCGATACAGCAATTTGGGGGAACTTGTATCGGCGACAAATCTGTTTCAAACCCAGGAAAGAGCTGTCGGCGACGGACCCTCAAAGGCAATTTATTTAAAAGATAAAAGAAAAAAATGAAAAGATAAGACAGGGAGGACCCTATGGACTATGTTAATTTAGGACAAACCGGTCTCAAGATATCGCGTATTTGCCTTGGGATGATGACTTACGGAACTTCGAAATGGCGGCCGTGGGTACTCGATGAAGCGGATGCACGCCCCATCGTGCAGCGCGCCGTTGAGCTGGGCGTCAATTTTTTCGATACCGCCGATATGTATTCATCCGGCGCATCCGAGGAACTCGCCGGCAAATTTCTACGGGAGTTTACCCGAAGGGACGAAGTCGTGATTGCCACCAAAGTATTTTTCCCGGTCGACAAAGCCTTTCAGGGGGGCCAGGCAGAATCAGCACCCCCTCCGCCGAACACCGCCGGATTGTCGCGCAAGCACATCTTTGCGGCGGTAGATGCTTCCCTTAAGCGTCTGGGGATCGATTTTATCGACCTGTATCAGATCCATCGCTGGGATTACGACACACCCATCGAGGAAACCATGGAGGCCCTGCACGATGTCGTCAAATCGGGAAAGGTCCGCTATATCGGGGCGTCCAGCATGTATGCCTGGCAGTTTGCCAAGGCACAGCACATCGCCCAATCCAAAGGGATGGTTCGGTTCGTATCGATGCAGAACCATTACAACCTGATTTATCGGGAAGAAGAGCGGGAAATGATTCCGCTTTGCCGCGATATGGGCGTGGCCTTGATTCCATGGAGTCCGCTGGCCAGAGGCTTTTTAGCCGGCAACCGCACGCCGGACGATCTCTCGGCCGGCCGCACGACCCGGTCCAAAACCGACGACTTCGCTCAAAAGCTTTACTATCGAGAAGAAGACTTCACCGTGGTGAACCGCCTCAGCGAACTGGCCTCCCAACGCGGCGAAAGCAACGCCAAAATCGCCTACGCCTGGCTGCTGCATCAGCCGGGATTGGCGGCACCCATTGTCGGCGCCAGCAAGATCGCGCATATTGAAGAGGCGGCGGCAGCCACCCGGGTCAAGCTCAGCGAAGACGAAATTGAACGCCTCGGCTCGTCCTACAAGCCGCATACCGTGTTGGGACATTCTTGATTCATTACACCTGCTTGTCGTTGTCCGGTCCCGGTCTTTCCCGTCGGCCAGGCCGCCGGTGTTTTTTTTTGGCCAACCTTAAAAGAATGGATTTAGGGGTGCATCGGGTTTGAACTTGCAGATGCGGAGAATTCTTTTCTCATGCTATCCCAATGCTAAACCCGGTGATGAAAAAAATATCGTTTCTGGTCAACCTGCCGGACAATTTTCATACCATGTTATTTTTAAATAATGAGGGAATTATGAGCGAACATTTTGATGTCGGAACTTCAATTGTTATTGGGATTACGTTTGTTCTTTTTGTGTGGGCATTGTTTATCAAAGGCTTCACCCACGATTTGCTGCTGGAAGCCGGTGTTTTTCTCGTTTCATTAAAATTGATTCTGATGGCTTATAAAAACAGTATCACCACCAGCACATTATTGAATGAGTTACAGGATATCAAAAAAACCCTGGAAATAAGAAAAGATTAAATGGTACATAACATCCGCGTTCAAAGGAAATATGCGACACCGAACATCCTGCATGAGGAGGTTTTATGACCGACCGGCGCGCTGAAATCATCGATCAACTCGAAAACAATTTGAAAGATACCCTATCGTTTTTCAGTTCGTTATCCGATGACCAACTGCAAGCTCAAATTTATGCCGACGGCGCAAAATGGACCGTTAAACAAGTACTGGCGCATTTTATTACCATCGAACGCTCCATGCAGAAATTGTTTAAAAATATTCTATCCGGCGGTCCGGGCTCACCCGAGGATTTTGATGTGGATCGATTTAACCTTACCCAGCCCAAAAAGATAGACGGGCTGACCCTCGAAGAACTCCTTGAACAATTCAAATCCGTTCGTGAAGACACCATTGATATCGTGAAAGGGATGACAAAACAGGATTTTATTCGTGAAGGACGGCATCCATTTCATGGCCATGGCAAACTTGAACGGTTCATTGTCTGGGCTTACGAGCATGTTGATATCCACAAAGACGATATCCGCAAGGTATTGCAAATCAAATAAGTCCGACAAGGGCCGATCTTCGAATTTCAACGGATGAAAGAAAGGGCTTTTAGACGGGCTTTTCAACGAGAAGTGATCAACATAGAAGGGGATTCACATGTCATCGAATAAGACAGGAAGTGAGTCAGACCGGCGCGATCAAATTATCGCCGATATTCGGCGTGATCGGGAGCGTCAGGAAAAAACCTATCGAGGGCGGGCGCTCAAAATGTTTCCGTGGATCTGTGCGCGGTGCGGACGCGATTTTTCAGGCAAGAGGGTTCGGGAACTCACGGTTCATCATAAGGATCACAACCACGATAACAATCCGCCGGACGGCAGCAACTGGGAGCTCTTGTGCATCTACTGTCACGAAAACGAACATTCGCGGGATGAGGTTGCCCAATGGTATGACGAAACGACGCCGGCCGGTGAACAAGGGGCGTCTCATCACGACAACAAACCGTTCGCGATCCTCAAGGGGTTGCTGAAAGACAAAAAATATTAGATGGACATACAAAAGATTCTCAAGGCAAATGCATCGTCTCTCGATCACTTGCAACTGGATGGTTCCGTCACGCTCCATGCCGATGACATATCCGACTGGGGCAACCTCATGATCGCTTTGAATAAAAAGTATAGTGTAAAAAATACTCGGCGGCGGCTGCGGTACCAGTGTTGAACATTTGAAATATATTGTCCGGAATATAAACAGCGGGAAAGATTTCACAACCCGTTGGACATATAAGACAAAAAAGGAAAGTTTATGAGAAAATTCACGATTATTCTGATTCTGTTTTTTTTGTTTGTTCCCGTGAGTTCCGATGCAAATCAAGATAAATCGGATAACCTCGCAGAAACGTTTTTGATTGTTACCCGGCAAAAGGAACAAAACCGCAAATTACTCGATATGCTAAAAGCACAGATGTCGCAGCAGATGAAAAGACTTTCCAAGGCGAATAACTGGGATGAAAATCAACGAAAACTCATTGAAAAATATACCAACAAGATGACCAATATTTTGATGGAGGAATTGAGCTGGGAAAAAATCAAAGGAAACCATTTGAAGATTATCAAATCAATATATTCCAATGAAGAATTGAGGTCCTTAATACACTTTTTTGAATCTGAACTCGGTCAATTGTATATCAACAAACAACAGATTGCCATGCAGAAGCTTGGCGAATCTTCTCAAAATGTCATGCAAAATATCACGCGCCGTATAAGGGCAATGGAACAAGAAATGAAAGCAGAACTTGGAGGGGTTTAAAAGAAATAAATATTATTGTTTGAAACCAAGGTTTTTCGCAAATTAGAGCATGCACCGGCATGGATTAATACACGTTTATCCGGTCTTTAACTTTGGGAATTGACAATCAAAATATGGATTGCAATAATTGTAAATACGCTTAAAACCGCCGCTTTGCTGACGCCCGGGGGCTATGAAGCGGCCGAAACATTTTTGAACGTTGAGCAGAGAGGTCGGAACCGACCCAAATAATAGCAAAGCATACGGTCATTATCCGGCCGAAAGGAAGAAAAAGATGCGAGACATAGAGGACTTGTTGGAAGGAATGAGACGAACGCCGAAGATATTGTCTGAATTCGTATTGGCCGTTCCCGAAGACAAAATAGACGTGAGAAGGGGTGAAGGGTTCTGGACGGTCGCCGAGCATGTCAGCCACCTGGCTCAAGTGCAGCCCATGTTGCTGGACCGTTTTCAGCGGTTCATGAATGAAGACCACCCGGAATTTATCCCGTACATTCCCGGTAACGGCGAGGACGAACCCGATACCCCGCCGCGAATGAACATGAACGCCGCCCTCGACCAGTTCGCACACTGCCGGAAAAATCAGCTCCAGCTCCTTGAAAACGCCCGGGATATCACCTGGAAAAAAACAGCCACGCACCCGGAATACGAAAAATATTCCCTTTACATTCTGACCCGCCATACCCTGATGCATGATTACTGGCATATGTATCGAATGGAGGAGCTCTGGCTGACGAAAGCTGCTTATCTGACAAAAATGGCATAAACGATATAACCGGAAAAAAGGACAAATCCTAAAAATTTGGAGCAACGATTGATGGTTCGAAAAATCGCATGGCTGGTTGTTATCGGAATGATGTTTTCGAGTATGGCCGTATCGGCGTCCGATTCCAAAAAGCTGGCGTCAGCCCTTTTTGCAGCAAATAAATGGCTCGCGCTGGTCGACCAAGATAAATATGCCGAAAGCTGGAAAGAAGCTGCCGATTTGTTTAGACATACTGTTCAATCTGATTTATGGGTGGCATCCTTGAAAGCATTGCGGGAACCGCTGGGTAAACTTATTTCAAGAAAAGTAAAAAGCGCCGTCTACAAGACCACTTTACCCGGCGCTCCCGACGGTCAATATGTCGTCATCGAGTTCACGTCATCCTTTAAACACAAAAAAACGGCAGTGGAAACCGTCACTCCCATGTTGGGCAAAGACGGGGTCTGGCGAGTATCGGGATACTTTATAAAATGACGCTGACAATACAAGGATCAAAATGAAAAAATGCCCTTTTTGCGCTGAAGAAATTCAAGACGAAGCCATAAAGTGTAAACACTGCGGTGAATTTTTGGCCCCCGCCAAGGACCCGCGTTTTCAAGAGGAAAATGTTCCATGGTATTTTAGAAAATCCTTTATTATCATCGCTGTCTTGTGTGTGGGACCGCTGGCATTGCCGTTGATTTGGTGGCGCCCGCAAACATCACCGGCGTGGAAAATCGGGCTCACGATCGGAATACTTATTCTCAGTTGGATCTTGTTCAAAACCACACTGGAATCCATTCGCACGATCAAGGAATATTACAAGCTCATGGAAGGGATGTGAAAGGATTTGCGCGCAGTAAACGAAGGAGAACTTTATGGAAACCAAATATGCCTTAGAAGACGGGATTGCATTGTTAAAAGAGCAGTTGCCCGATGTGGCGACCGCCTTTGGAATGCTTCGGGACGCGGCGACCAAAGACAGCGTATTGAGCGCCAGAACAAAGCGGCTGATAATGGTGGCGGTTTCGCTGGCGCAGCGCTGCGAACCTTGTATCCGGACCCATGTAAAAGCGGCCGTTGAATTGGGCGTGTCCCGTAAAGAAATCCTTGAAGCAGCGGGAATCTCCATTCTGATGGCGGGAGGTCCGGCCATGGCGTACACGTCAACGGTTGTTTTGAAAATTCTTGATGAAATGGCCGCTTGAAAAACCCGGAAATCGAAAAGTCTACAAGCGACACGCTTCACATATGAAAAAAAAAGACTTCGTAGAGTATGAATTTATTTTTGAAATTCATAATGCGGGCGACCAGGCATTTCTCAAATCTTTTCTGGATGCCCAAGGCATCACCTATTTTATTCAAGGCGAACATGTCGCGCCCTTTGTCTTTCATGCCGTGCCCATGCGACTCATGGTCAAAAAAGATCAGGCGGCAAGCGTCAGAAAGCTTTTAAAAGACTTTAAGGTATCTTCTGCCTATGGGGTTTAAAACGTCAAAATGCCAAGGATTGGAAGATGTTCGTTTTTTTCCGGCCTGGGATAATTTCTCTTCTGATTAAAATAAGACCTGACATCCCGGTGATACTTTGCACCGGCTTCAGTTCAAGAATAGACGAGCACGAGGCGTTGAGAATCGATATACGGGCCTTTATCTCCAAGCCGATCTTTAAGCGTGAAATTGCCGAAGCCGTTCGGAAGGTGCTGGACGAAACATAGAATTTATCAGAAGCTATCTAGTGTCCATCCATAAATGGTCTTTTTGCCCAATCTCTGCGTTATGCTCAAAAAATAATCCTCGGAATATCAACTATATGCCTGCGGTTATTTTTTTCGCATGCCTTGATCTTGAACAAAAATCCTCATTTATGGATGGACACTATCTAATAATCGATTCCGGGCTGAGGCTCGATATCCTTTCGATAGGCATGCTTCACTTCAATAACTTCGCTGACGGTATCCGCCATTTCGACCACTTGGGGATGGGCATCTCTTCCCGTGAAAACCAGATGCATTTGCTCCGGCTTGTTGCGAATGATTTCCACCACCTGTTCCAGGTCGACCAAGCCCAGGTGCAACGCATTGTTGATCTCATCCAAAATAAGGATATCCCACATACCCGACGCCATCTTCTCCCGGGTCAGCAGGATCGCATCCTGTGCATTTTTCCGGTGTTCTTTGAAAGGATAAGGATTTCCCTGAATCCCGCAAAAGCCTTTTCCGGTGGAAACCAGCTCCACCGTGCACCCCATCTTCTTGATGCCGTCCCATTCCCCGGCATAGATGTCACCCTTCATATATTGAATGATACTGGTTCGCATATCGTGTCCGCATGCCCTGACTGCAATACCGAGCGCTGTGGTGGTTTTTCCTTTTCCATGACCGGTAATGACCACAATCAGTCCCTTTTTTCGTGATGGTTCCAACCGCGTAATTTCCATATTCGACACCTTTATCGTCCCTATTTTTGCCATTTTTAACATTCGCATATATTAAATATAAACTCTGTTGGATCAGATTCAACTATTTCAATTGTCTTATTCGGTGTTCGCAATAAATTCAGACAGCCGGGCGGCAAAATTATACGTATGAAAGACCAAACAAACAAAATGCTTGAGATAACTTCAGAAATCGGTAAAATATGCCTATGAAATACGTGCATGGATATGACCAAAGAGAAAACATTCGATTGCAGGACCAGGCATCAACGCTTGTCGAATTACTGCATTCCGATACACGGTACCCGGCAAATAGCAGAGTCCTCGAGGCGGGTTGCGGTGTCGGTGCGCAAACCATAACTTTGGTTCGTAACAGTCCTGAAGCCCATATCACCTCAATCGATATATCTTTAAGTTCGGTTGCAGAAGCCAAGAAAAAAATTGAACGCGCCGGATTTGCCAATGTCAGCTTCCGGCAGGGCGACATCTTTAACCTGCCGTTTAAGCCGGAATCATTTGACCACATTTTTGTTTGTTTTGTTCTTGAACATCTGGCACAGCCGGTTGAAGCACTCCATTGCCTGAAAAATCTTCTCAAAGCCGGGGGCACCATCACAGTTATCGAGGGGGATCATGGCTCGACGTATTTCTATCCTGACAGTGAAGCGGCGCACAAAGCGATTCAATGCCAGGTCGCACTGCAAAAAAAAGCCGACGGCAACGCCAATATCGGCAGAGAACTGTATCCCCTCCTAAACACAGCGGGTTTTGCCGCTATCCGCGTCTCTCCTCGGATGGTTTATGTTGATTCAAGCAAGCCGCATCTCGTGGAAGGCTTTACAAAAAACACGTTCACGGCAATGATCGAAGGCGTGCGCGAATCTTCTGTTAAAGCCGGTTTAATTGACGAAACAACCTTTGATGATGGCATTAAGGCATTGTACAGAACGACGGAAACCGACGGGGTATTTTGCTATACGTTTTTCAAAGCGGTTGCCGTAAAAAGATAATCCGCAGAACCTTTCATCTCTATCCTGACTCCGAAGGCTATGTTTTAAATGTAACAGTAAAAAATCCCATGTTCAACTGCTTGATCTATGGCATGTATGTTGCATGTTTCTATATTTTAAACGGCGCGTTTCAAGTTTGATAATCAAATGTCAATCAAAATGCCATGAAACAGGAGATAAGATGAAGGCCAAGACGATATTGTGGATGATTGTTCTGTTGATGCTGCCTGTCATTGCACATGCACAAAATCAAAACGAACTGATTCAATCCCTTTACATAAAGTCCGGCATAGACAAGCAGGTCAGGCAGCTTCCGCTTTTAATCCGATCCAGCGTGGTACAGGCACTGGAAAAAGATGATCGCATCAATGGCTTGCCCCGGCATACGAAAACGGCGATTAGCGGTTCTGTACAAGAATCGTTTTCACCGGAACGTATCAAGAAGACGATCATAAAAAAAATAAATGCATCCATGACCGTCAAAGATCTCGACAACGTTCTAAATTGGCTGGATTCGCCCCTTGGGAAAAAATGCACTCGGCTCGAGGATGCGGCTTCAACACCGGAAATCTTGTCCGACGTCAAAAAATTTGCGACTCGGCTGAAACAGGCGCCGCCGGCTGATCGTCGTCTGAATATCTTAAGAAAACTGGATGCCGCCGTTAAAGCGACGGAAACAAATGTTGAAATTGCGATGAATACACAGATTGCGGTGGCCTATGCCGTTGTTCAATCACTGCCCCGGGAGCAGCAGGGCTCCCTGAAAGACATTGCCGCCCAATTGGAAAAAAATCGCCCTCAAATCGAGGCGGTGATGAAATCGCAAACCCTTTTGTTCGCCCTGTATATCTATCGGGATTTAACGAACGCGGAGCTTGAAAAATATATCCGGTTCGCATTATCTCCGTCCGGCATCAAATATCACGACGCAACCATTTCAGGGTTTAAAAAGGCACTTTTAGACGGCAGCTTAAAATGGGGCCAATCCATTGCCGGCATATTAAACCAATCCGGTCATCAGTCGGATATATGATGGCTCCGGGACGACAAACACAAATTCGACCCGGAATATTTCTCTTAATTGGGTCATAAAAACCGGTCACTCTGGAACGGCTTTAAATAAAATAGCTCCTATGGCCCAGATTTTTACTATTCAGCAAACAAATCCGTGCTTAAATATCTTTCGCCGGTGCTCGGCAAAACAACCACGATTTGTTTTCCTTTGTTTTCGCTCCGCTTTGACAGCTCCAGGGCGGCCCAGACAGCAGCGCCGGATGATATGCCGCACAAAATCCCTTCCAGCGCCGCCAGCTTTCGGGCGGTTTCAAAGGCCTGATCATTGGTCACCGTCACAATATCGTCGATGATGTCCGTATTCAGCACCTCCGGAACAAAGCCGGCGCCGATGCCCTGAATTTTGTGCGGTCCGGGCTTTCCGCCGGAGAGAACGGGCGAATTCGCCGGCTCCACCGCCACCGCTTTAAACGACGGCTTCCGGGCCTTGATCACTTCGGATACGCCGGTAATGGTCCCGCCTGTTCCGACCCCTGAAACAAATATATCCACGTTGCCGTCCGTACTTTGCCATATTTCTTCGGCAGTGGTCCTGCGATGCGCTTCCGGGTTGGCTGGATTTGAAAACTGGTTGGGCATATACGCGTTGGAGGTGTTTTTCAAAATCTCGCCTGCTTTTGCGATGGCCCCTTTCATGCCCTCTGCTCCGGGCGTCAAAACAAGCGTTGCACCGAGATGTTTTAAAAGCTTTTGCCGCTCGATGCTCATGGTTTCGGGCATGGTCAACACCAAAGGATACTGTTTGACAGCGCAGACAAACGCCAGGGCAATGCCGGTGTTGCCGCTGGTGGGCTCCACAATAGTGGTCTGCGGGTTTATCAATCCTTTGGCCTCGGCGGCTTCGATCATGGAAATGCCGATTCGATCCTTGACGCTTCCCAGTGGATTGAAAAACTCGAGCTTTGCGACAATATCGGCGCCGAGTCCATCGGCAATGGTATTGAGACGCACCAGCGGCGTCGATCCTACAGTGTGATTGATATCTTTGAATATGCTCATGATTCCCTCCGTAATGATGCGCAGCGATGTGCGCCCTGGATACTTCCGGTGTCGCAGGTCAGGGTACTCCCGGCATTCACACGTCGCCAAACGATGTGCCGGTGACTTTCGGTTGATTAATCTTCAATTTGCCATGGCCGACGACAGCAAGGCATCGATCTTTGCCAAAACCTGATCGTCGGTGCTGTGTTTCAATTGGATGGCCTTGGCGGGACATTCCGACGCGCAGATACCGCATCCCATGCAGGCCGACGGCGGAATCTCGGACACCCCGTCTTCATTGATAAACGGCGCATGGAACGGGCACACGCGGACACACGCCAGACATGCCGCGCATTTTTCAGCATCGACTTCGGCCACGGCTGCGGACGTCGTCATCCTCTCCCTGCACAGAATTTTCATGGCCTGCTGCCCGGCGCTTTTGGCCATGGTGATGCTCTCTTCGATAAACCGGGGGCTATGGGCCAGACCTGCGAGAAAGATACCCGAAGTGGCAAACTCGACAGGTCTTAATTTTGCATGGGCTTCCAGGAAAAACCCCTCGTCGGCAACAGGCAATTTCAAAAGACGGGCGATTTGCAATGCGCCTTCACCGGGCCGGATGCCGGCGCTCAACACCACCAGGTCTGGCTCGACGCGAAAATCCTGGTGAGAACTGCGATCCGTGAAATCGACGATCACTTGACCGCTGTTCTCATACACCGCCGGTTTTTCTTCAGGGATGTACCGAAAAAAAAGGACACCTTTTTGCCGAGCTTTTTGATAATACAGTTCCTTGAAGCCATAGGTTCTGACATCTCGATACAACACAATAATCTGCACACCGGGGTTCATTTCTTTGAGACGGATACTGTTTTTTACGGCAGCCGAACAACACACCCTGCTGCAAAAGGGAAAGTCGGGTTCCCGTGATCCCACACATTGAATCATCACAATTCTTTTGAGTTGACGGGCCCATGAAGGATCATCCAGAAGTCGTTTGGAGAACTGGACCTGAGTTAGAGTCCGCTCATCTTCTCCGTAAAGATACTCTTCGGGTTCATACGGACGCCCTCCGGTGGCCACAACCACGGCACCGTAATTGATATCGATCTGATTGTCATTGTTTTGAAGCGTCCCGTTAAAAGCGCCTAAATGTCCGCCGTGGGAAACCAGTTTGCTATCCAGATGAATGGAAATATTCGGATGATGGGTGACCCTTTCGATGAGATAGCGGATCAATCGTGCAGGGGAATGTCCTTCCAGCGTAAATGGGAGATTTTGCGCAAAACCCCCCATCCGGTCGCTTTTTTCCACCAGATGAACCTGAAATCCCAGATCCGCGATGGTCAATGCAGCGGTCATGCCGGCAAGGCCTGCGCCGATAACCAGTCCTTTATTTATCACCGGATACGATTTGTCATACAGCGGTTCAAGTTGAATGGCCCGGGCCACGCTGGCTCGAATCAGATCCTTGGATTTTTGGGTGGCTTTATCACGATTGTTCCCGTGAACCCATGAACACTGATCCCGGATACTGGCCAGCTCGAACAGATAGGGGTTCAATCCCGCTTCTTTCAGGGTTTGCTGAAACAACGGCTCATGGGTTTTCGGCGAGCACGCCGCCACCACCACACGGTTCAGCCGATGTTTTTTAATAAGATCGATAATGTTCTGCTGGGTTTCTGTGGAGCAGGTAAACATAAAGTCGGTGGCAAACACCACGTGGGGGAGTGCTTTCACATCCGCCACCACTTCCTGAATATCTACCACACCGGCGATGTTGGTGCCGCAATGGCAAACAAAAATCCCCACTCTGGGAACGGCCTCAATGAGTTCTTCCGCCACCGGCTCTAGGGCGATGGTTTCAGTATGTCTGGCCTTGCTGACAAGGATGGCGGCTTCGGCGGCGGCGGCACCGGCCTGAATGACGGTTTCGGGGATGTCTTTAGGCGCTTCGATGCCGCCGCAGACAAATATTCCCGGTCGGGATGTGGACACCGGCTCATCGAATTCCGTGGTCAAAAATCCATAAGGATTCGCCGCCAATCCCAGCCTTCCGGCAAGATCGGTAAACCCTTCAGACGGTTTAAAACCGCTGGATAAAACCACCAGATCGTATTCCTCTTCCTTTTTCCGATTGCGGTGGTGATCAAAGGTCTCGACGATCAGATTCTCGCTTACGGGATTCAGATAGATCTGAGAAATCATGGATCGCCGGTATTCCACGCCGTAATTGAAACGTGCGCGATCCACATAATCGTCGAATCCTTTGCCGTGGGCTCGAACATCCATGAAGTAAATGGCGGCCCGGGTATCCGGCTCATGGGTACGGGTCAAAATGGCTTGTTTGGCGGCATGCATGCAGCAAACCGAAGAGCAATACGGTCGGTTTCTGGAAGGATCCCGTGACATGACGCACTGAATCCAGGCGACACTTTGAGGAACTTTTCCGTCGGAAGGCCGCCGGATGTGCCCTTCATAGGGGCCGGTGGCCGACAGCATCCGTTCATACTGCAGGGACGTCACCACATTTTGATATCTTCCGTAACCGAACTCTCCTTCCTTGGCTGTCAAGGCCGGTTCGAAACCGGTTGAAATCACCAATGCGCCGGCCTCGATTTCCAGGGTTTCGGGCTTCTGGTCGTATTCCACGGCATCAGCCGGGCAGATTTTTTGGCAAACCCCGCATTTTCCTTTGGTTAAGTAAAGACAGTGTTCGGCATCAATGGCATACTTTAAGGGAACGGCTTGGGGAAAGGTCAAAAATGCCGCTTTTCGCATTCCCAGCTCTCCGTTAAACGGGTCCGGCACTTTTTTGGGGCATTTCTCGGCACACTGGCCGCATGCAATGCATTTTTCCTCGCTGATGTACCGGGGACGCTTTTCAATCTCCGCGATGAATCGCCCCGGGTTTCCTTTTAGATCGAGGATGCGGCTTCGGGTCAGAATTTCGACATTTGCATGCCCGGCCACCTGGACCAGTTTGGGAGAAAACATGCAGGTGGAGCAGTCATTGGTCGGAAATGTTTTGTCCAGGCGCGCCATTGTACCGCCAAGGGTGGGCGATTTTTCGACGAGATAGACGTAAAAGCCGGTATCCGCCAGATCGAGGGCGCACTGGATCCCGCCGATGCCGCCGCCGACAACGATAACTTTTCCCACCGGATTTTTAAGATCAACTCCCATAATGATAAAAATCCATCTATTTTCTAAGATATTTAGCGCTTAGCAAAACCAAGCGGTATCGCCGCGTCTTATAAAATCGTTTCACGATTTTATAATCAGATTGCATTGATTTTGCTTAACAACGGAACCGGATCGGCAAAATGCATTTTAAACCATTTCGGATCCCCCCTGTCGCTGAAACTCAACCGGATAAGCTCCGTAAAATAAAATACCGGAACCGGTTGTTCTAACCGATCCTTCTGAATCATATCCAAATTCGACTGGCACAACGGACAGGATACGACAACCGCTTCGGCACCGGCCTGCCGCGCTTTATCCAGAAGTCTTTTCGTCAACGAATTTCCGATTTCCCGGCGCCCGATGCCGATACTGGCGCCGCAACAGGTGGCTTTATAAGACCAGTCGATCACCCGGGCGCCGACGGCGGCGGCGATGCGATCCAATGTCTGGGGGTTCTCATAATCCGTATAACCGGTAATCCTCGGCGGGCGCACCATCTGACAGCCATAATAGCAGACCAGTTTCAGGCCGTTTAACGGCTTCAACACCCGTTTCTTGATCTGTTTGATCATGTCCGGTTCTGCCAGAAAACGCGTCATATCATGAACCTTTAAATCGCCGGTCACCGGCCACGGGATATCCAGCACCTTTTTTTGTACCATCTGTTGGGAAAACCGGAGACGGTTGAAACAGTTGGCACATGGCGCGACAATATCAAGGCCCATTTGTTCTGCGGCAGACAGATTCCTTGCCGGCAATATCACCGACATGGCCTCGCTGAGGCTGTGGGCGGCCGTTGCCCCGCAACAGGACCAGTCGTCGATTTCCACCAGATCGATATCCAGCGCTTTAAATATCGCATCAATGGATCGCGCATAATCGACGGCCATGCCTTCCAGAGAACAGCCGGGATAAAAAGACAGTTTCATCAAACAATTTCTCCTCGGGCTTGAATATAGGCTTTTCGAATCTCCTTTATAAGCTTCGATCTGGACGAGAACGGTTTCAACCTTCCTTTTTTCAACAGGGCCAGGCCCAACAGGAGCTCTTCTTTCAAATTACCGCTTTTAATTTTTTCGTTCAAAATATTCGGTTTTGAATAAAACGCTTTCATCAACCGGAATTCGTTGACCCTGCCGGATTTGCTCAGAACCTCCAGAAATGTCTGGTGAAACACAGCAAGGTGTTTTTCTTTGGGTGCAATGGATGAGTGCGCCGCAATGTTTCTCAAATGATTGATGATTTCCGCAACCCTCACTTCATTGGGGCAGTAAGTGGTGCACATCTCACAGGACAAACATACCCATATGGTGGACGATCTCAACAGGTCTTCGCGCCATCCCAGTTGAACATAACGAATGACCTGGTGGGGTTTGATGTCCATGAAATGACTGACCGGGCAGGCATTGGTGCAGCGTTCGCATTGATAGCACGCCGAAACATTCCCATTGGTTTCCCCCTGGATTCTGTTCAGAAAATAATCCCCTCTGTCGCCGATGCGTTTTCTTTTTTTTCCCGATCGGCGTTCGGATGCCGTCTTGTGATCCATTACCGAGGTGTTCATTGTTTTCCCTTATTAAACCTTGGTCGTGCATGAAAATGGATAAGCATCTTTATTTCTCATCAGTTTTCATCCAAACCCATAAAACTGCCTCTGATTTTTCATGAAATATTCGCGTTAAAATCTTGCCGTATCATGCGGGCACGAAAGATCAATATGCCACATCGTGGTATATTCTGTCAACGAATAAAAAACGCGGAGCAATCATGCATCGCGCATTTGGGTCCTCATTGAAATATAATGTAAAACCTCATTATATGCAAAAAGATTCTGCATGCGGGCGCATCGGCATTTCACAATCCTACAACACCAGCTGATGATGACACAATGTGACATGATTGTTGCATCTCTCAAGACCTTGTGATAATTTAAAGCGTCAGCAACTTAAGTTAAGGACTCAAATCGATGCCGGACAGAAAACCTTCGGTCGTGAACATTGCCCTTGTCGGCGGGGGAAAGCTTTGCAGGGAAGTTCTGAAAAAGACGACGTTTGATTTGACCCAAGATAGTGTCAGCGCCCCTGTCCTGGCTGTGGCAGACCCTGATCCCGCTTCTCCGGGAATGCTTCAGGCGGAAGAATTCGGCCTGCTGACATTCAGTGACTATCACGATCTTTACGATCGTCGCTACAACATACACCTGATTATCCTTCTGACTCCCGACGAGACAATATTGGAAGACATCCTCGCTACCCGGCCGTCTCGAATCAGGATTATGGCTTTCAATGTCTTTAATGTATTCTGGAAGGCGCTTTCCGCTGAAGAGAACAAGTTAAGAAAGCGAAATGAAGAAATTGAAACCATTTTAAATGGCATTCAAGATTATATTATGGTCATCTCTCCCGGCATGGATATCATAGAGGTCAATGATGCTTACCTGAACAAGATGAAATATTCGCGCAAAGATGTTATCGGACGCAAGTGCCATGAAATCTATCAGCAATTGATCTATCCCTGTGATGAATCCGAATACGATTGTCCCCTGGGCGACGTCATCCGAAACAAAATACCCTGCCGTCAAATCCGGACCCGGGTCGGCCCTGACGGAGATCCGCTTCATATAGAGGTCAGTGTCTATCCTGTATGGGAAAAAGACGGCAAAATTTCAAAATTTATTCATATCAGCCGGGATATTACCCAACAAAAACAGGAAGAGGAAGAAATTACCCGGCGTCTTGAGCATATGGTCGAAGAACGAACGCGGCAGTTAAAAGAAACCCATGACAAGCTTCTTCATCAAGATAAAATGTCTTCATTGGGAAAGTTGTCTGCTTCCGTGGTTCATGAAATCAATAATCCCATCGCGGGCATCCTGAACCTGACGATGCTCATGAAGCGGATTATTGAAGAAGAATCGATCGGATGGAAGAAAGATATCGAAACGTTTCTTCACTATTTGAGTCTCATGGAAACGGAAACCCGGCGTATCAGCCGAATCGTCACGAATCTGCTCGCCTTTTCCCGAGAATCCAAGATGGATTTTAAAAAGGTGGACCTCAACCGGCTGATCGATAAAACGCTGTTTTTAAATGCGAACCTTCTTAAACTGAACGGGGTTAAGATTGAAAAATATTACGATCCGGATCTGCCTGAAATTATCGGTTCGGAAGATTGTCTTCAACAGGTTTTTATGAATATCATTTCCAATGCCGCTGAAAATATTGAAACGGATAAAGGCGGTACTTTGAGCGTGAAAAGCCAATTCCTGAAAAAATCCGACAAGGTTTCCGTCAGTTTTGAAGACACCGGCGTCGCGATTCCCAAAGCGGATGTTTCCAAAATTTTCGAACCTTTTTTTACCACCAAGAAGAAAGGAAAAGGTGTCGGACTCGGACTGTCGGTGGCCTACGGATTGATCAGAGATCATAGCGGCACCATCTATGTGAAACCCGGTGAAGAAAAAGGTAATATCTTTACCATACGACTCCCCTTGAAACAACCCACCGTAACCCCCGACCAACGCGGAGGATTTTATGGATAAGACCAAGATCCTTATCATCGATGATGAGATGATCATGCGAGAGTCTTTGGCCGGCTGGCTGAAACGAGACGGCCATGACGTTGTTTCGGCCGCCAGCGGCGAAGATGCCATGCAAATATTGAAAAACTCCCGTTTCGATATCCTCCTGGTTGATATAAAGATGGAGGGAATGAGCGGACTTGACGTTCTCAGGCTGGTCAAGGAAAGCGATCCCGATGTGGCCGTGGTCATGATCACGGCATACGGATCAATTTCAACGGCCGTTGAGGCCATGAAAAAAGGCGCTTATGATTATTTTCTTAAACCGTTTGATCCCGATGCACTCGGTGTGCTGATCGACAAAATCATCCTACATCAGGCTCAGGCCAGGGAAAACATCTTTCTGCGGGAACAATACCGGGAACGCACCCGCTTCGAGAGCATGATCGGCCAATCCAGAGCCATGCAGAAAATTTTTGACCTGATAGAAGACGTGGGACCCATGGAATCTACGGTCTTGATATCCGGTGAAACCGGCACCGGCAAGGGATTGGCAGCGAAGGCCATCCATACCAAAAGTTCCCGCTCCAATGGTCCTTTTGTCGCCGTGAACTGCGGCGCCATTCCGAGTCATATCATGGAAAGCGAGTTGTTCGGTCATCAGAAGGGCGCGTTTACAGACGCCAAAGAGACCAAAAAGGGACGATTGGAAATGGCGCACGGCGGCACACTGTTTTTGGATGAGATCGGAGAAATCAGCATGCGAATGCAAATAGATTTACTGCATGTGCTGGAGGATCGCGTTTTTTACCGTGTCGGCGGCACACAACCCCATGAAGCCTATTTCAGGGTTATTGCCGCCACCAACCGAAACGTCGTGGACGCCGTTAAACAAGGAATACTTCGAGAAGATCTCTATTACCGGCTGAATGTCGTTTCTTTCCGGATGCCGGCGCTAAGAGAACGAAAAGAGGATATCCCGCTTCTTGCCGAACATTTTCTCCACCGCTTTTCCCTGGAAACCAACAAGCCGGTCAAAACGATCACCCGTGAAGCCATAGACGATATGATGCTTTACGAATGGCCGGGGAATGTCAGAGAGCTGGAAAATGCCGTTGAACGGGCCGTAGTGGTCGGAAAGGGCCTCTCCATTATGCCCCAAGATTTACCGATTTTCTGCCATGAAAACGTTCAACCTCGCAAGCACCGCTCTCTCAGGGAGGTTGAAAAAGCGCATATCTCCGAAATACTCCGCGAGTGCGGATGGAATATATCGAAAAGCGCCCAGATTTTGGGTATAGATCGCTCCACGCTTTACAGCAAAATTAAACGGTATGACCTTAACAAGCCGACATAATATTTTTAGACCTATTCAGTCACAAAAATTTATAATGGTGGGAAATTTGTCCTTACATATCCAATGCCCGGAAACCGAAACGCAAAAAACGTGCAGGAACATATCATCATTTCTCCCATAGGGCATTTTGATCCCCAACTGATCCGGCAGGTCGTCCGGGAAGTCCATCGGATTACAGGCTACGACGCGTTGACGGCATCAGTGCTTCAAAACGTCGATTTTGCCTTTGAATCAAGCCGAGACCAGCATTGTTCCACATCGATTCTGGAAAAACTGGCGGACCTGGTTCCTCCCGGAGCCGTTAAAATACTCGCCATTTGCAACGTGGATCTTTTTATCCCCATATTGACCTATGTCTATGGCGAAGCACAATTGGGCGGAAAAGCATGCATTATTTCAACCCATCGTCTAAGCGAAGGTCTTGGAACAGCGCAGTCGGACATATTTATCCAGCGGGTCGTAAAAGAAGCAATTCACGAACTGGGTCACACGTTCAATCTCCGCCATTGCATAGATCATGCCTGCTGCATGCATTATTGCCGAACCATCAAAGATGTCGATCGAAAAACACACCGGCTTTGTCGTTACTGCAAGGTTCTTTTGGAAGATGAAATGAAAAGGATGTCAAAAATCTGAAGATCGTCGGTAACCTTACCTTGAACGCTGACCCCGGAACCGCTTTTATACACTGAGACCTTTGAAAAATGCTCATTTTTGTTCAAGTTCAAGGAAGGCGATAATTTTAACCGCAGGAATACATTAAGTATTTTGAGGATTAAAATTTGAGCCTGACGCAGAAATTGGGCAAAAAGGGGCATGTTGCAAAGGTCTCAAGCTAAGTGTGCAGGAAGAGCTTTACCAGGCGATTCCAGCCAATCCGGGGAATGTTTCCGTAGATGTCGGTCCCCAACTGGCCGCCATCGGCTGCCAGAGGGCCGGCTTCGTCTTCGATGACTTGATATAGACGATTCATTTCTTTTTTATAAAAATCTTTTGTTTCGCTGCCGATCATCAGCGTTAACAAGTCCTTCCGAAGCGTTTCAGAATGTGCCCTCAAAATCCAGCCCTCGGCGTAAGGATCCTGATTGGCAAGGCTTCCATTATTTCTTACGTTGGGATTAACGGCGGTCACCACACCGTTAACGGGTGAGAGAACTTTGGCCCTGTTTGTCCCCCGGTTCAATACAATATCATCGGAATTCTGCGCTAAAGCCTTGCCGATAAGGGGCGCCTCGATGTGATCCGGCGGACCCAGAATCCGGAGAATGAAGTCATCCAAACCGATGCGAACATCGGAACCTTCTTCCACTTTAACCCACGTATGTCCTCTGTGAAAATAAAACCCGTGTGGAATCTTAATGC
Source organism: uncultured Desulfobacteraceae bacterium (assembly GCA_964591175.1). GTDB lineage: Bacteria > Desulfobacterota > Desulfobacteria > Desulfobacterales > UBA11574 > UBA11574. The sequence goes on from CAZQAF010000010.1 coordinate 28,314, forward strand.
CTTCGACATCGATGAAATCGACGGGCTTAACCGCGGCATGAACGGTGTATTGATCATCGAAATACTGATCAAATTCACAATCTTCACATCTGTATTCTCTGCTGCAGACTTTGAAATTGATGCGTCCTTTCATATGATGGAGGCACGGGCGTTTCGACAACGGCCTTTTTTTTAACCGGTCTTTCCAGAATACAAGTTGACCGTGTTTTCCCTTGAGGGTTTTACCGGGTTTGATGCGTCTTGCATTTTCATCGCAGACACGTCTTAATGCCCGGTCAAAAGGACAGACATGGCAGTTATAATTTCTCGTACAATCTTTGCGTCGAACGACTTCGGCCTGCATCCAAATGCAAGGTGTGTGTGTTTCCTTTAATCGATGTTCCAAAGAAATGACATCCATTACTGCCTGCCTTTCTAAATCGTTTGGCTAAATTTTTCCAGATGTTCGAAAATAAAACATCATGTCTTGAAAAAAGCTTTCGTCAAGTTATCCCAGCCCAAATCCGGCAGGGTCCCGTAAATATCATTTTGCAAGTACCCGCCGTCGGATGCCGACGGACCGGAAAGGGCCTCTATCATTTCTTCCAGCGTATGGATTTCGTTATCGAGCCAGTCAAGACTTTGGGTAGACGTCATAAGATGTTTGACCGTTTTTTTGACATCCGGTGTTCGCACCATGAAAAGCCATCCATCGCCATACGGAGATTCATTGGCAATTTCCGGATTTTCTTGAACTTTTGAATTCACCTCGACAATGACGCCGCCCACCGGCGAAAGAATGTCTGCCGGATTGCCGTTTCTCCGAAGTCCCCAACCAACGGTATTCATGTTCAGCTCTTTTCCCATAAGGGGGAGATCCAAGGCATCGGCTTTGCCAAAAAGTTTGCGCGCAAAATCATCCAAGCCGATTCGAATGCATCCGCCGCTTTCAATACGGGCCCATGTGTGTCCATTATGAAAAAAGTATTCCATGGGCACGTCGAAACCTTTGACATGTTGTATGTCATAGGGAATATTTCCGGTTTTTAAGGTCCAAACATCTTCAAAAAACTGATCGAAATCGCACTTGGAACAATTATAATTGAGACCGCAGATTCTGTTCTCGATACGGCGTGTAAGGCTGTGTCTGCAGCTTCTCTTTTTCCCCGGTCTTTTCCGCATCGCATCCTGCCAGCTGATCTGATTTTTCCTTTCAACCTGTTTCTTCATCCCAAGGTCGTATTTGCAGGTGTTGCAGTCATAAAAATTGTTACAATCTTTATGGGTGACAACACCCGCTTGCATCCAGATACAAGGATTGTTCACATCGGCCGTCTTTTCCGGTGTAAACATCCAGACCTGACCCCCGAAGACCGCCCCGATTTCAGATCTCCCGCCGAGATCTTCCCGGTTGCCTTTTCTGTAGGACCCCCCGTAACCAAACCGTTTTTTCTGATTTTTTATCATTTTCTCAGCCATTTCCCATGCTCCTTTCTTTAACATTTTTTTTGAACACGATTAGAGCAAGGCGCATGCCAGAAACCATATCATTTAATGGGTAAAAGCTTATCTGCCTAATATCGTTGTTAATTTATGAAAAAAAACAAAGGAGCGGATCGGGCATGGGGATTTCATCACCAAAGTCAAATGTGGGGAAATACTACAGTGCGGCGGCAACAGCGGCCGATAATGAGGGATCGATCGTTTTTTTAGCTTATATAATCAGCAATATATGAAATTGTGGATTTTTTCTACATAACGATTTGCACTTTCCGGCAGTCCTTAACCCGGGTCAGATCCCGTGAGCGACGCCAGAACCTCGCAGGAACGGCATAGCGCCATTTTTTCTTTCCATTTTTCGTGGGCTGTTCCGCAGCAAATGGTTCCGTTGATGAACCAGCAAAACTTGCCCGCCTGAAACTCCCATGCAGGGCATGCTTTTTTCTGTTTGGGGGGACATTTTTTAATGCTCCAGCAAGGTTTTTGTTTATTGTTGTTACTTCTTTTTCTGGCAGTCAAAAAAAACATCTGTCTCTCTACATGAGGCGGCACGGTTCGCCAGCCCTGCTCATAGCTGTGTATGGCCTTGATGGATACCCCCAATAGCTGCGCCATTTCTTTTTGGGTTTTGTTCAGATTTTTCCGAAGTTTTGCAAATTCCTTGCAATCCATAAATTCCCCCCTCTTTTTCGTGGGACCGGTATCAACAAAATCACCGTGCAATATGTGGCACAGCGTGGTAGGGTCTGTCAATAAAAATATCCCGTTTTTTTGGGTATTCTCTTATTGCCGGGACGGCGCGGCGGTTCCCATCACCATGGTTTCGAAATTCGCCAGTTTCTCTCGCATTTTTTTTGAGATCTCAAAATATTTTTGACTGAGCTCATAACGATAATCCCCATGGATGTGATCGATGGTATGTTGCATCTGCTTGAGTAGTTTTACCCGTTCTTTCCAGAGCTTTGTCATATATTGAAGGCGCTTTTTTGAATTGGTCCTCATGGCTTCGGAAGATTCATTCACCAAATCGCAAAAATAATGGTATTTCTCGTCGAGAATCGAGGCGATTTTTTCGGTTTTCAGAGTTTGTTGCGTAATGGTGTAGAAGTGGTGCCCGGAAATGCTCAAAGAGACGGCTTCGGCAAAAATACGGGGATGCTTGATCATGTTCCGGGAAATAAACTTAAAATACTGAAAACCATATGGCGTAAACAGCTGCAGGCAAATTGACCTGAATAAGATTTTTATTTCATCGAAATAAATTTTTCGCTGAAAATAGTCGGTATACTCAATCGTGTCCAGAAAACGGCTGCAACGATCAAAATAATTCTTTAGATTGAAATCATAAATGCTGTTCAGAATTTTTTTATATCCTTCTTTTAAGCGCCCCGGGTCCATCATGGTTTTGAAATTGATGGTCATGTTGTGGGTGTTGTTGCCGATGGAAGCCTTTAAAATTCTCCCTTCGGCCATAAGCCTCCGGTAAAGACGGGTTCCGGGAAGGGCGTTTAAGAAGCCGATCATGGCCTTGGGAATGGCATTTCGCTGGATAAAATCAATTTGACGATCGAAAATGTCTTCTTTGTCATTGTCAAACCCAAGGATAAAACCTGCCATCACTTCCATTCCGTGTCGTTGGATGGACCGGATCGACGCCTCCATATCCGAATTCAAGTTTTGGATCTTGCCGGTTTCTTTGAGTCCTTCGGGATCGGGCGTTTCAATCCCGATAAACACCTGGTTGAATCCGACCTCTCGCATGGCCGCCAGCAGGTTTTCGTCGGACGCCATATTGATACTGGCTTCGGTAAAAAAATGGAAGGGATAATCATGCGCGACTTGCCAGGTTTTCAGGGCCGGCAGAAGGTCGGCCTTGACCTTCTTCTTGTTCCCGATGAAATTATCGTCAACAATAAACACCGGTCCCCGCCATCCCAGATCAAACAGGGTATCCAGTTCGTGCAAAATGGCGCCGACAGATTTCAACCGGGGTTTGTTGCCGTAAATGGACCAGATATCGCAGAATTCGCAGTGGAAGGGACAGCCCCTGGAATACTGAATGGACATGGAACCATAGGCCGTGATATCCAGAAGATCAAATCTCGGGACCGGCAGATTGGAAATATCCGGATATGGCGGTTTGGCATAGACCGGTTTCGCGATACCCTTTTCCAGATCCTGTAAAAAATCCGTCAAGGTTTGATCCACCTCTCCGGTGAGAAAATGGTCGACGCCCGCGATGTCCTCATGATTTGATGTTGGAAAGGGGCCGCCTGCGACAATGGTTTTGCCGAATTGCCGGCAGCGTCGAATCGCGTCCTCCATGGAGACCCGCTGAACGATCATTGCGGAGATAAATACGGCGTCCGCCCACGCGATATCGTTGTCGCTCAAGGGTGAAACATTCATATCGACCAGCTTGAGATGATAGGTATCCGGGAAAAAGGCGGCAATGGTCATCAACCCCAGCGGCGGCATGGCGCTTTTTTTTCGGATTACTTTTAGTGTATGTTTGAAACTCCAGTAAGTATTGCTCGGGACCTTCGGATAAATAAGAAGAATGTTTTGATACTTTATCATGGCGGCAGATCCTCCTTTTATCACCGATACGGTTATCTATTGGGGCCGATTGGAAAGGATCGTTTTTCCCTTATCATTTTTTTCTCTGACAATCCAGACCAAAAACGTCGATTGTTTACAATCTTTTCAAAAAAGACTATTGTGATATGCTGTTTATAAATCGGCATGTGGACGATTTGTATCCCATGTGATGATGGAAAAATCGAATAATGAACTACAGAGAACTGATCATACCCCTCCGAACGGCTGACCCGGATCTTTTTACCGCGGTTAACACCTCGCTGGAGAACAAGGGCATTGACACGCTTAAAGAAGATGTGGCTGTTTTGGTAGAAGAAACCCTTTGGGCACTATCCATAGAGAGATCCTTCGGTCATTCCGTGGCCAAAGGGTATTCGAACCTTATCGGAGAGGTTTGTTCCAGACATTTTCATCGCTACCGGGAACTCGTCCGTTCCTTTGGAAAGCAAGGGCCGACGCTGGGAAAAATTATGGCCGAACATCTTGTGCCGGTATTCATGCACAGCGACGGTCGGTTGTTAGAACGTTTTTTACAAACACTAAAGATCATGCTGAACAAGGGAATCTATACCTTAAAGGATCCTTTTGCCGGGCTTTCCGACATATTGAACGAAAAGGACCTTGGCGCCGCAAACGCTTATATGGATCTTTTGAGTGTAACTTTCGCCGAGGATATGTCGTATGTTCAGTGCCAGATGTTTGCCCATCATATTCCGCGTGCCGTTCGATCCTTTGCCGTTTCAAAACGAACCTGGCAAATCAAACAGCTTCATCGGGTGATTACAGCCGATTATCATTTGTTCGATCATTTTTTACGCGGCATGGAAAAAGGTCTGCACCTGCTTTCCCAAGACGCTTTGGCGGATTTTGTATCTTTAGCTTTGGACAAAGCAAGGCGAAACATCAAGTTCGCTTCAAAATTTTTATCGCTGGAATCGAACCTCGGCCTCGATGCATATGCGGATATGCAGGTGGCGGTCGGGCTTTCCGAGATTCGACACCCGTTAAGCCGCTATCTTCGCGCCCGCACGGGCCTTCCCATATCCATTCGGCCGCTGTCTGATTTGCCGGATTCCTTGGTGAATCGGAATGACGGAAAAACATTCATTTGTTCAGACGGAAAAACCATCTATCTGGCCGACGAAATCAATCTGTTCCCTTCAAAAAACGAAAACGCAACACTGTTTAAATGCCTGACCGGACTTGAAGCCGGGCATTTTGAATTTGGCACGTTTGATTTCGACCTGGAAAAGGCACTGAAAAAATATCCACCTTCAACCCATATCCGGGATCCGTATGTCAAAGCCGATGCCGGCGTCGATCCAGAGGAAATGTCCGACCTCGAACGGTTTTTTCTGATATTTCCGACCCCGAATTTGGCAGCCGATCTTTTTACCGTATTTGAACACGGCCGCATCCGGTTGTTGCTCGAAAAGCGTTACCCCGGCCTGATCCGCCGGACGCTTCCGTTGCTGCATCAAAAGGCTTTTCATATGAATGACCCAAAGGGGCGCCTGGATGCTGTTTTCCGATTATACCTTAATATAGGGCTTGGCCTTGGTATCGAACATTCCGATCAAGTTGATGAAACCATTTCGCGTGTTGTCATTAAGATTGAAAAACAATTTAAAACCGCAATGGCCGCCGACAACAGCGTTGAGGCCTGTGCCGGGCTGGTGCATACAGCCTATCCGGTTATCGACGCGGTGCTTAAAATTTCCGAACATGATAACGACTCGAAAATAAACTACAAACCACTGCGAACCCCGTTTGAAAGAAAATTGCGCCCCGATCTGTTTTATATGACCCATCGCCATATTGAGAAAACTGCGGCAAAATTGACCGTTCGATTGACGGTCAAAGGATACAAGGTATACAAGTCGGACATTCGCCGGAAATTGATCGCGAACAAAGGGATGCTTTCCCATGAAGATATTCACTCGATACTTCTCAATTATCAAAATAAAAACCGGCCGGACAGGATTGCCGATGAAACCGCCATTGACTTATCATGGCTGGATCTCTCTCATTTGCAAGATAACGGGTTACTTGTGCCGGTGTACGGCGACGACGATATCGGATCTGTTTTCTGGTACAAAGAATGGGATTGCCATCTTACGGATTATCTCTCTTCTCACGTCAGGGTGGCGGATCGATCCATACCTGCATCTTCGGGCGACTTTTATATCCGAACATTGAAAAAACATAGAGGGCTTGTTCAGCGTATTCGCTATGCATTTGAATTGTTAAAACCCGAAGGGTTGATGCGATTGAGACAGTGGGTGGAAGGGGACGAGTTTGATTATCGGGCGCTTTTGGATTTTGCAATGGATAAGAAAGCAGGAAAAATCCCCTCCGATCGGCTTTATATCAAACATATCAAACGGACAAGAGACGTGACGGCCTTGTTGCTGGTGGATCTCTCCCGGTCTACCGCCAACACGGTTTATAACTCCAAAGCAACCATACTTCACGTTGAAAAAGAGGCCATCGTACTGTTTTGCGAAGCGCTTCAGGTCGTGGGAGATGAATTTGCCGTCGCGGGTTTTTCCAGCACCGGGCGGTTGGGGGTTGATTATTTCAGAATCAAAGACTTTGGGGAAAACTTAAACGATGCGGTCAAGGGCCGCATCGATGCCCTGGCGCCCAAACGGAATACCCGGATCGGCGCCGCCATTCGGCATGCCGCATGTCAGCTGGAGGCGGTCTCTTCAAAGGTCCGGTTGCTGATCGTATTAAGTGACGGATTTCCAAATGACATGGACTACAAACATCAATATGCCATTGAAGATACGAAAAAATCCATATTGGAAGCCCGTTCAAAAAATATATTCACCCATGCCATTACCGTCAATTTTGCCGGTGATCCCAATCTGGATGATCTTTACGGAAACGTTCATTACAATATCATATCCGACGTTCGTGAACTTCCGGATAAGTTATTGCGTATTTACGGCAGCTTGACACGGCATTAGATATTGAGCTAAGTGTTTCGTCTCCGGCCTTCGCCTTTATTGACAACGCTTTGAACAGGCATTACTGTCATGGGTGCTTGTGATTGTTCACAACGGCTAAAATTAGCCTTTTTATAGGAATCGACATGAAACGTGTTCACCATCGGGAAAAAGAACAATTTCAGAAACTGTTCCAGCAGGAAAACATCGATGAGTTCGAAGATCGATTCAAGATCCTGGAAGTTTTTCTTCAAACCGAACGTCACATTACCGTGAGCGAGCTGGCCCAACTCCTTAATGATAACGGATATTTTTTCACGACCGACTTTGTCAGGGACACCCTGAGGCTGATGTGTCGATTCGGGTTTGCCCGGAAAAACAGATTCGACAATGGAGAAGTGCGTTACGAACATTGGCATTTGGGTCATCATCACGATCACATGATCTGTACGAAATGTCGAAATATTTATGAGTTCAAAGACGAACACATCGAACAAATGCAGGGCCGGATCGCCGCGGCCCATAATTTTCATATGCTTCAGCACAAAATGGAAATCTACGGCATCTGTTCCAATTGCCTCAAAGATCACATACGCCCCATGCCGCTAATTCATACCAAACAGGGGGAGCATGTGGAAATCAGAGAATTTACAGGGGGTGCCGGCGCCCGTATGCGGCTGTTATCCATGGGGTTAAGAATCGGAGACCGGATCGACATCGTGACCAACCTCAATAAAGGACAAATGGTCATCGCTGCGGACTACAATCGCTATGTTTTGGGACGCGGACTCGCGGAAAAAATATTGGTTGAACCGGTTAGAAGCTGAATACGGAGATAAACGGATGTTGTTGAGTGAAATGAAAGAAAAGCAAACCGCGACCGTTGTTCGCGTGGGCGGAAACGGACCGCTTCGCAGGAGGATCCTCGAAATGGGCATTTTAAAAGGGACTAAAATTTATGTTGAAAAATATGCGCCGTTAAAAGATCCCGTGGAATTGATCGTCAAGGGCTATCATATATCACTCCGTGTTGAAGAAGCCGCACAAATTACCGTAGAAATATGACCCCAAAACGCCTCACAATAGCCCTCGCCGGCAACCCGAATTCAGGCAAAACCACCATATTCAACAACTTGACCGGCACGCGCCAGAAAGTCGGAAACTGGCCCGGCGTCACGGTTGAAAAAAAGGAAGGGACCATCAAACACTCCGGTCACGATCTGAAAATCGTCGATCTCCCCGGAACATACAGTTTAACCCCTTTTTCCATAGAAGAAATCGTCGCCCGGGATTATATTCTGGAAGAACGGCCGGATGTGGTGATCGATATCATCGATGCATCCAATCTCGAACGAAGCCTTTATTTGGCAACGCAGTTGAGAGAAATCGATTGCAACGTACTGTTCGCCTTAAACATGGCCGATGTTGCCCGAAGCCGGGGCTTCAAAATCGATGACCGAAAGCTTTCCGAACTTCTGGCCGTTCCCGTGGTCTTTACCGTCGGCAACAAAAACAAGGGCATGGAAACGCTCTTGGAGCAGGCCATCGCGCTGGCCGAGTCGGACAGCGCCGCTCCCCAAAAACGAAAGGTAAAGTACAGCAAAGACATCGAGGATGCCATCTCGAAAGTTGAAAAGATCATCGAAAACCACGGCGCCGACGCAATGTCATACAACATTCGTTGGACGGCCATCAAACTCCTTGAAAACGACGAAATCGTAAAAAAGCGCATCCTGGAAAAAACCGGCACTATCGAAGAGAAAATTCTTGAAGACATCGATAATCAACGTAATTTTCTCATCGACCGGTTTGATGATGATCCGGAAATCGTTATGACCGACGAGCGGTACGGCTTTATCGCCGGAATCATCATGGAGGTCCTGACCACCTCCACAAAACAGCGCGTCGATATATCCCGAAACATCGATCTTATCCTGACCAACCGGTTTATCGGGTTTCCGATTTTTATTTTTTTTATCTGGGCCATGTTCCAGTTGACGTTTTCCTTGGGCACCTATCCAATGAACTGGATCGACAGCGGCATAAAACTTCTTTCGTCATTTTTGGCCCAGGCGCTTCCGAACAATATATTCAAGGACTTTCTGATCCAGGGCGTGATCGCAGGGGTTGGAAGCGTCATTATCTTTTTGCCGAATATTCTGATTCTTTTCTTTTGCATCGCCCTGTTTGAAGATACGGGGTATATGGCCAGAGCTGCGTTTCTGATGGATAAGATCATGCACCTGATCGGGCTTCACGGGAAATCCTTTATTCCTATGTTGATGGGGTTCGGATGCAATGTTCCGGCCATCATGGCCAGCCGGAATTTAGAAAGCGAAAAGGATCGAACCCTGACCATTCTCATTACGCCGTTTATGTCCTGTTCGGCCCGGCTTCCGGTTTACATTATTCTGGCGGGCGCTTTCTTCGGCGCCAGGGCCGGAACCGTGATCTTTTGCATCTACCTGTTGGGCATTGTTCTTTCCATCATCACCGGCCGTCTTTTCAGATCAACTCTTTTGAGGGGCGCTGACGCGCCCTTTGTCATGGAATTGCCGCCGTACCGAATCCCGATGATCAAAAGCCTGATGATCCATATGTGGGATCGAAGCAAAATCTTTTTAAGAAAAATGGGCGGTTATATCCTTATCGGTTCCATCGTGGTTTGGACGCTTTCGGCCTTTCCGCAACATATATCTTATTCTAAGGATTATGCATCGGAAATCGAACAGGTTAAAAGATCCTATCAAGCGGAAATGGCCGCCGAAAAGGATTCTGAAAAAAATATATTGGAACGAAAAATGGATCTTGCCGTTGACCGTCTCATAAAATCCAAAGCCGCCGAAAAGGCTGAGAAATCGTATATGGGCCGTATCGGCAAGGTCATCGAGCCTGTTTTTGCGCCCATCGGTATCGACTGGCGCGGCAGCGTGGCCCTTTTGACCGGTTTTGTCGCCAAGGAGATCGTTGTCAGCACCATGGGAATCCTTTATGCCGCCGACCAGAAGGATTCGAAAGCCCTTGAGAACGCTCTGGTCTCTTCCGGCATGACATCGACCGCGGCACTGGCCATGATGGTTTTTGTGTTGTTGTACATGCCGTGTCTCGCAACGTTGTCGGCCATCCGGCGGGAAACGGCTTCTTTGAAATGGATGATTTTCAGTATTTCCTATAGCACGGTGCTTGCATGGATCATGGCTTTTCTGGTATATCAGGGGGGAAATATGATCGGCGCCTGATATCTCGCGTGAAATATCTTTTCAAACCTGACAGCGACTCTTAAGTTAAGAGATCCTTAGAATGGACCATTTTGAACCCGCGTATATTGAAACGTTTAAAAGGGGATTGCTCGCCCAAAAGATCGAAACGGCCCGTGAAATCCTAAAATCCTGCACCCTTTGCCCCAGGCAGTGCAAGGTGGACCGAACGGCCGGCGAAACCGGTGTGTGCAAAACCGGTGAAAAGGCCTACGTTTCAAGCTTTAACGCGCATTTCGGGGAAGAAGACCCGCTGGTCGGCACCCATGGTTCGGGAACGATTTTTTTTACGCACTGCAATCTGATGTGCATTTTCTGCCAGAACTATGACATCAGTCATCTGGGGCAAGGCGAAGAAATATCCGACCAACAACTGGCCGACGTCATGCTTTGGTTACAAAAAAAAGGGTGTCACAACATTAATTTTGTTACCCCGTCCCACGTGGTGCCCCAGATTCTTTCCGCCATCGAGGTTGCCGTCCCCAAGGGACTCTCGCTTCCCTTGGTCTACAACACCGGTGGATACGATTTGGTTGAAACACTGAAGCTTCTCGACGGTGTATTCGATATCTATATGCCGGATTTTAAATTCTGGGAACCGGCCATCGCAAAAGCAACCTGTAACGCCGAAAATTATTTTGAGGTGGCTCAACAGGGGCTGCTGGAGATGCACCGGCAGACGGGTGATCTGGTCATCGATGATGCGGGAATTGCGCAGCGCGGCATCCTGCTCAGGCATTTGGTGCTGCCTTCGGGGCTTTCAGGAACCCGGGAAATTATGAGATTTATCGCCCGCAGGATTTCAAAGAATACCTATGTCAATATCATGCCGCAGTACCGACCCTGCGGCCGGGCCGGAGATATCAAAGCACTCTCCGTTCATCCGTCGAAAACGGATTATGAAACGGCCCTGCAGGCGGCAGAAGAAGAAGGAATAAAACGACTCGATAGACGAAGACGCCGTTTTATGGTATTTTGACAACATAAAACATCCCCTGACAATAAACAGCGGATGGAATCTTGCGTCCCTGGTGTGGTGAACGATGAAATTAGAACAAAATGACAAGAAGAAAAAATTGGTCGTCGGTATCGGTTCCCCGTTGATCGATATTCTGGCTTATGAGAACGACGAATTTTTGAAAAAAACCGGTGCCGTGAAAGGTGGAATGAAATACGTTGACAGGGAGTTCATCGAACAGACGTTGTCATATACCACCCAAGAACCCGTCCTCGTACCGGGGGGATCGGCCTGCAACACCGTTGTGGGTATCGGCAAACTCGGGGGACCGGCACGATTTGTCGGTAAAAGCGGCCGTGGTGAGATGGCCCGGCTGTTTGAAACCGATCTGAAAAAAAACAATGTCGATCCGGCTCTTTTTAAATCATCATCACCCACCGGAAGGGTGTTGTCCATTATTACACCCGATGCTCAGCGTTCCATGTTTACATTCCTCGGCGCGTCATCGGAAGCTCAGCCATTTGAAATAACAGAAAAATGTTTTGAAAATGCCGCCATTGTCCATATCGAAGGATATCTTCTCTTTAATGAGGCGCTCATTCTGGCGGCATTAAAAGCGGCAAAATCCGCAGGCGCATTGATTTCACTGGACCTTGCCAGTTTTACGGTCGTCGAGGGGTCGAAAAGGATTCTTGATGACATTGTCAATGATTATGTCGATATTTTGATCGCCAACGAGGATGAAGCACAGGCATTCACCGGCTATTCCGATGACATAAAAGCAATCACTGCCATGGCTAGAAACACGACGATTGCAGCACTGAAAGTCGGAAAAAGGGGAAGCTATATTTCCCATAACGGAAGAACATTAAAAATAGACCCCATTGGGGACGGAGCAGTTAAGGACACTACGGGAGCTGGAGACCTATGGGCGTCCGGCTTCTTATTTGGGCTGGTAAACGATTACAGTTTTGAAAAATGCGGAAAACTCGGCTCGGCTTGCGGCTACGAAGTGACACGGGTGACGGGGGCGAACATTCCGGAAGCGGGCTGGCAGAGAATTAAAATACTACTGGAGGAATAATGGCGCGAAAATCGGTATCTCGGTCTCGAAAAAGAGACCTCAACAATCCCGACGAGTTCATCTCCTTTTGGACAAAACTTTTTGATTTTGTCACGGCACATAAGGTACAAGTCTCATGTGCCTTTGGCGCTTTTTTGATAATGTTAATTATTGGGGCCGCCTCGCTTTATTATCTGAAAAAATCCGAAAACAAGGCTTTTTCCCTGCTTCAAGAAGGTGTCGCCAAATATCAGACATTACTGAAAACCGAAGGGCCGGACAAAGCGCTAAAGGGCGCCGAAAAGGATTTTGAACGAATTATCAATAACTACTCTCAAAGGCAGGGAGGAATTCTGGCAAGACTTTATTATGCTGATATGTGTTATGCCGCCAAAGATTATGGTAAAGCAATAACCCTTTATAATCAGCTGCTTGCAGAGTTTAACGATGAACCGTTCCTGAAAAATCTCGTATTAAGCGGCCTGGGGTATTGTTATGAAGCAAAAAAAGATTACAAAACCGCCTCGGGTTATTTTGAAATGGTGGCCACGGCTCAGGATTACCCCCTCAAAGATGAAGCCCTTTTCAATTTGGGCGAGATGTATGCCGCCGTTGGAAATAAAGACAAAAGCATCAGCGCTTTCAAGAAAATTTTATCCGACTACCCCGAGTCGATATATACCGAGATTGTAAAGGAAAAAATATCGGAAAATTCATAGTTACCCGGATTTCTGAAACAAATCAAAAAAAATGACCAATGAACTTTTGTCATTGGTCATTAAGGAGGAAAACAGATAAAGAAATTATTAGGTTTGAAAATGTTTCATGCAATTTTCTTGCCAGAAATTTAAGCGGGTTCTGTTATTTTTTTTATCGATTCATATCTGCTGTAATTATAGAGAGATAAATCATATATCCCCACGGATGGTTTCTTTTTATTTTCCACAGAATTATAGGAACTGAATTCAAAAACGTTCAAAATTTTGAACGCTGCCATAGGCTAAACAGCATAACATATTCATTTAACTGATATTTAACGCCAATCCAGCCCTGTTCAAAATTTTGAACCCTCACCCCCGTCTGTAATACAACCATTTGATATGATTATTATATCTTCGCGATTCCTTTCGTTCAAGTTTTTGAACCGATCTCCAGTTTGAACTTTTTTATTTTCCAATTCAGCCCGCTTTTGCCGATTCCGAGCAATTCCGCTGCCTGGGATTGCACATTGTTTGTTAATTTCAACGCTCTTTCGAGCATCTTCTTTTCTATCATGGCCAGCGTTTCATCCAATTTTGCATCTGCGGGAATACTTTCAATATCCAAAAAATTATCGATACTGTTTTTAAATTCTTTCGGAAGATCCGACACTTTTATCGTACTGCCCTGGCATAACACCATGGCCCTTTCAATAACGTTTTCCAGCTCACGGACATTTCCCGGCCAATGGTATTCGTAAAATAGGCGTTTTACTTCCGGATCGATACCATTAATCAAAATATCGGACTTTCGTTCATCTTTATATTTTCCGATAAAATGATCGACCAGAAGACCCAAATCTTCTTTTCGTTCTTTTAAAACCGGCAGAACGATGTGTACCACGTTCAAACGATAAAAGAGATCTTCTCTGAATCGTCCGTACAGCATTTCATCTTTGAGCCGTTTATTGGTAGCGGCAATGATTCGAATATCCACCGTTATCTGTTTGACGCCTCCGACCCGTTCAATAATTTTGTCCTGGAGCACCCTTAAAAGCTTTACCTGCAGATTGGGTGATAGTTCGCCGATTTCATCTAGAAAAAGCGTTCCGGTGTCCGCCAACTCAAAGCGACCTTTTTTCATGGCCACAGCGCCGGTAAACGCACCTCTTTCATGACCGAAAAGTTCGCTTTCAAGCAAATTTTCGGCGAGTGCACTGCAGTTCACCGCGACAAACGGTTTATCTCGTCGTAAACTGTTAAAATGAATCGATTTTGCGACCAATTCCTTGCCGGTGCCGCTTTCACCTTCAATCAATACCGTGGCGCTGGCAGGTGCAACCTTTTGTATGGTTTCAAAGACATCCTGCATCACCTTGCTTTTTCCGATGATATTTCCGAGGCGATATTTCGACTCCACGGCATCTCTGAGCTGCCGGTTTTCTTTGACAACCCGATACATGCCGACCGCCTTGTTGACATATATGATCAATCGATCATTATCAAAAGGCTTGAGAATATAGCTGTAAGCCCCTTTTTGCATGGCTTCCACAGCCTTATCCACCGTGCCGTGGGCGGTCATCATAATGACGGGGAGATCTGGATCTTTGGCCTTGATTTTTTCTAAAAGTTCGATACCGTCCATGGACGGCATCTTCATATCGGTCAGTACCAGGTCGATATCGGTATTTGATAGAATATCAAGTGCTTCACGGCCACTGTTCGCCGTGAAGGTCTCGAATCCTTCCTCTTCGAGGATCGCGCTTAATATCAACGGATAATTTTTTTCATCATCTACGATCAGGATGGTTTCCATGACGATGCTCTTTAACTGACGGGTAAGGCGATTGTGACGCGGGATCCGGCGTCCGGTTTATTGATGATGTCGACTTTTCCTTCATGGGATTCAATAATGTTTTTAACGATGACCAGCCCCAGGCCGGTTCCTTTAGCTTTTGTTGTAAAAAAAGGGTCCCATATCTTTTCCAATAGATCTTCAGGAATACCTTCACCTTCGTCTTCAATCACGATTGTTACGGTATGATCAGCCGAATGAATGCTTACCTGAATGATGCCGCCGCCGGGCATTGCCTGCATGGCGTTGATCAGGATGTTCAAAAACGCCTGGTAAAGCATATCCGCATCAGCGGCAACTTCCGGGAGATTTTCATCATAATGCGTTTCAACGGTGTACCCTTCCTGTTTGATCTGCGATGTCAGAAAAGTGATGTTTTTTTCAAGAATATCCTCTATGTTACAGGCTGAAAGGTTCGGGCTTTTGGGTTTTGCGAAATTTAAAAAATCGGTAATAATATTATTCAGTCGTATGGATTCTTCAATGATGATATCCGGAATGGCATTGGAAGGATCGAATTTGACCATTTTTTTCTTTAAGAGTTCGGATGAGCTCTTTATGATGCCCAATGGATTTCGAATTTCATGGGAAATTCCAGCCACCATTTCACCCAATGTCGATAAGTGCTCGGCTCGGTTTAATCGCTCGATGAGTTTGAGTCTCTCCCGAGCCCGCTTTTCTATGATGCCTTCCCCCCGCTTCACCACAAATAGCAGCGCCAAAAAAAGGCCGCCCATTACGACTGAAGCGGTAATGACAACCCGAATCTGAAAATCGAAAATTTCTTTATAATCCCGGGTTAAGTCCTGCACAATTTCAACCACTCCGAGAACCGGACCGGATATCCTGGAAAGCGGCTGCTCCGCGCGCAAAGGGGCGAATGTAACCAATCGGCTGTCTTGGGGGAATCCAAGCAAAATCTCAAACCAATTGCCGTTTTGTATGAGAGTTGACGTGTATTTCCCTTTAAGCGCATCTTTATATCCTTTGCCTCCGACATTTTCTTTGCCGATAATCGAATGGTCAAAGCTGTATGAAATGGTGTTGTCCATATCGTAGATATTGACCATATCGATCTTAAAACTGTGAAGCGTGCTTCTGACGACCTTATCCATTCGTTCAAACTGTTTTTCGTTGCTCAGTTGAATCTTTCCGAATTTTAGCGCAACCGGGATAATGAACTGCAAGAATACCTGATGGTTGAGATTTTCGATCAGAACGCGGGCATACTCTTCGCTTTTTTTTTCCTGCATGGCCTTTGCCCAGTGTGTATTGAGCAAAGAAAAAATCAACGTACCGACAAATATGAGGATCAGGCTGGTAAAGCTAAAGTATTTAACCAACCTGAACGGCTTTACCTTTTCTTCTGTGACGTGCTGTTTCATAAACTTCGGTTAAAGTTCCGATGGGGTGATGCCGATAGGGTATATATCGTTCATCCCAAACGTAAAACGAATAAGAGATTAAATACACAAACTAAGCGATTGACTTTTAATCATATACGTTAAATCGACCTTTAAAGTCAAGGCAATGCTTTATTTTCACGGGCGCTGGAATGCCCCGTTCAACGGTAAGGGGGCGTCAGCGATAGTATTGATGGATTTATTTTATTGTACGTATAGAATCGTTGATTATACAATACCATATATGGTATTTTTACCTAAATCACTACCAGATAAAGTAATTAATTAAAATTTGTCTATAATTATGCATAAAACTCTTGAGCTCGTTGATAATATAAGGTACAATAGTGATCACTGTAAATAATGCTTCCTTTATTCATCCATGGATGATAACGGTATTATCTCTGCTTATGGTATAAATAAGGATTCTGGATGAAAGGCAACCGCCTGAAAAAAATTAGAGAGTCTTTGCTGATGAGCAAAACCGAACTTGCAAGAAAAGCCAACGTGTCTCCGATCACGATTGCGCGCATTGAAAAAGGAATGCCCTGCCGCCTGGAAACTCAGCGAAAAATTATTCTGGCGCTCGGGTTCAACCTTGCTGACAAAAACAAGATTTTTGGTGATTAAAGCGAATGAATCTGTTTTCGAAAAAGAACTGCCTGGCCGGCCTGGACATCGGGTCCAGAACCATAAAACTCGCTGAAATTGTCGACGGAAAATCCGGATTGGTCCTAAAAACCTTTAACACCGTCGACATTGAACCCGGTCTTATTGAAGAAGGTTCTATCAAAGAACCCGAGACCGTATCCGGATACATTCGTGAACTTTTCAAATCCTCAAAACTCAAAGAAAAAAATGTTGCGATCTCCATAGGCGGGTATTCGGTCATCGTTAAAAAAATCAATGTTCAGACCATGACGGAAGATGAATTGCAGGAATCCATCCATTTTGAAGCAGAACAATATATCCCTTTCGACATCAGCGAAGTTAATCTGGACTTCCAGATACTGGGAGAAAGCGAACACAACCCCAATCAGATGAATGTGCTCCTGGTTGCCGCTAAGAAAGAGATGATTAGCGAATATATCAATCTCATGCAAATGGCCAAACTCCGGCCGCGAATCATCGATGTCGATGCGTTCGCGCTCCAAAATATTTTCGAATCGAACTATCCTCCTGAAAACGAAAATCTTGCATTGATCGATATCGGGGCCAGCAAAACCTCTTTAAATATTTTAAAAGATAATATCAGCGAATTTATGCGTGATGTTTCCTTGGGATGCGATCAGATTAATAATAAAATTGCGTCCACCATCGGCTGCACAATCGAGGAGTCAGAAACTGTCAAACTTGGTGATGGTTCAGATGCAATGCCTGTTGATGATTTAAAAGATATCGTTTCATCTGTGGTGTCGGATTGGTGTGTCGAAATCAAACGCGCCCTCGACTTTTTTTTGTCTACCTATCCTGAAGAGCAAATAAGCAGGATTATACTCAGCGGCGGCGGCGCCAACATTAAGAAATTCAGAGAACTTCTGGCTGCCGAAACATCCGCCGAAGTCGAAGTTATCAATCCGTTTCAAGCCCTTGAGATCGACGGCCAGCGGTTTGATTCTTCATATCTTGAAAAAATCGCGCCTCAAGCCGCGATCTGTATGGGCCTTGCAACACGAAAATTGGGTGACAAATGATACGGATCAATCTGCTGCCTTACCGTGAAGAACGGAAAAAAGAAAATATTCTCAGGCAGATCAATGTTTTCCTCTTTGCGTTTTTTGTGGTTTTTGCAATTTTAATTGTGATTAATGTCCGACTCTCCCATAAAGTTACGGCCCTGAACACCAAAATAAAAAATACAAAAACATTATTGGCCCAGGCTGAAACAAAATCCAAAAAGGTGGATCAAATAAAACAAGCCCTCGAAAAATTAAATCAAAAAACCGAGGTGATCAGGAACATAGAAAAAAATCGCAGGGCTTCGGTATTGCTTCTTGAAAATATGTCGAAAATGGTGGCTGAAAAAACTTCCGGTTCACCGTCCGGCGCATCAGCAAGCAGCGAGAACAAGCCGGTTAAACGGCTGTGGTTCACCAATTTTGAGGCCAAAGGCGACAATATCCGCATCCACGGGATAGCCTTGGATAATAAGACCATTGCCGATTTTATGAGCCGGCTGGAAAATTCCAAACTTTACCAAGATGTGAACTTAAAAAACATAAAACAACAAATCGTTAACAACTTAAATCTTAAAAACTTTGACATCGGATGTAAAAGGGTCCCTTTGAATAAATCAAAGGATAAAAATGACGCCGGCAAAAAACCGGGTAAAATATAATGGATAAAATCGATACATCAAAAATATCAAACTGGCTCTTTCAAACCACCGATAAGATCGGAAAGCTATCCAAACTTTACCGGATTTTATTGTGTTTGGGAGTCTTTGTATTGCTTGTCGGACCTTTCCTTTATTTTTCCTTTTTACCGAAACTCAGTCAAATCGACTCGCTGGGAAAACAGAGCAGCTCGTTGGAAAAGAAATTGAGTGTGGCACAACAGAAAGCCAGCCAGCTTAAATCATATCAGCAAAAACTGGAAAACGCCAAATTTGAATTTAAAGTTGTTACGAAAAAGCTGCCTGAAAAACAAGAGATCCCCTCTTTGCTGTCCAGTATTTCACAATCCGGACGGGATGCCGGGCTGGACATTTTACTGTTCAGGCCGTTGCCCGAACGCGACAAAGACTTTTATGCTGAAATTCCCGTTTCGATCACGGTAAAAGGAAGCTATCAAAATGTTGCCATTTTTTTCGATAAAGTGTCACGGTTGAACAGAATCGTAAATATAGACGATATCAAAATGAGCGCCGAAAAAGGGGGCGAAAATTTAACAACATCCTGTACGGCCATTACGTACCGGTTCATTGAAGCAAAGCCCAAAAAACAAACGACGCCGAAGAAGCGCAAATAAGCTTCATGGATTAAAGACATTCAATCAAAACCTTAGATCATGAATAAACATCCTTTATTTATACGCTTCATCCCTTGTATTATCTTATCCTTGCTTTTGCTGGGCGGATGCAAAAAATCCGAACCCCCAACAACCTCAAGGCAAATTACAAAAAAAATCATCATTGCAGAAAAAAAAGCGCCCATAAAACCCCCTGTATCCAAACCGCAACCCCAAGGATCCGATCTTTCAAAACAGGGCGCCAAAGCTTCAGTATCGGTCAATGCGCAACCATCTGAAACAATCCCTTTATATAATCCCGAAGGGAAACTGGATCCTTTTGAACCCCTTTTCAAAAAAGAAACCGTCTCGCTTGCCTCAAACAGCAAAATAAAGCGCCGAAAACCCCTTACACCGCTTGAAAAGCTGAATCTCAGCCAGTTGACGCTTGTGGGCATCATACGCGCGCCGAGCGGCAACAGAGCTTTGGTCCAGGAAGCGTCGGGGAAAGGATATATTGTTAAAAAAGGGACCTATATCGGAACACAATCCGGTAAAGTCAAACGAATATTAGATGACAGGATCATTATCGAAGAAAAGGGCGAGAATATTTACGGCAAAGTTGTCACCATAGAGAAAACACTTAAACTTCAGAAACCTCCTGGAGAATAGTATGAATTGCAAGATCAACACATTGTTAAAGATGAACATCGTCACGTTTTTTGGGGTGATATTATTGCTCGTGTTTATCGGGTGTGCATCCAACACCAAGTCCGTTAAAGAAGCCCAGGAACCAGCTGTTGAATCTCCCCAACCAAAGCTCATCACCCAAATAAGCACGACCGACGATCCGAAAGCAAGCATCGTTCGGATCAGCGGGAATCAAATGCTGACCTATACGTCCGTCAAGCAGCCATCTCCGCCGGGTGTGATGCTTTATTTCCCTGAAACGACTTTTGGTGATATCGACGAAAACTATCATCCGGAAAGTGATATTATCGCCTCAATTCATACATCCGCATTAAAAACCAAAAAAGAGACCAGCCGTGTCGAAATTTTATTGAAAAAAGATGTTTCGTATGAAGTAAATCGCGACGATGGGGGCCTTGTTATATCTTTTAAAAAACAAGACGTTGACGCCCCGACACTGAAAATTGCCCAAAAGTCGAGTGCCAAAATGCAAAGCAATCCAACGTCGTCGGTTTCTTCCAAAAATAAGAGCTTGCCGATCAAATCTGCAACCGCCGAGCCCTCTCAATCACAGGCCGGCAGCGACAAATCAGGGTGGGTGAACCGGATCGACTTTTCCAGTGAAAAAGGGGGTAAATCGACTATTATTATCGGAACCACCATTCCTGCAAAATACCACCTTGAAAAGATCAGTGACAAAAAATTGTTGCTTTATCTTTATCATTCAAAGCTTCCGGATTACCGGCAACGGCCTTTGATCACAACGCGCTTTCGAAGCGCCGTCAACCGCATCATACCGTTCCAGACATCCGCCATGAAGGACAAGGCGGGATTTATCATCGAGCTTCGACAGCCGGTACCCTATTATATCGAACATACCGACAATCTTATCTTGTTCCATTTTGCAGCGTCCACGATTCCGCCAAAACCCCTTGATAAGGCCAATCTTCCGCCTTGGGAAAAAGTGCTGTCTCAGACGATTACAAAAGCAAAGCCCGTAGAAGCGGCAGAAACCGTTGAACAGAAAAAAATGGCTGTCAAAACCGGAAAATTTACCGGCGAAAAAATCGCCCTCAATTTCTACGAAACAGACATTAAAAACGTATTTCGTATCTTAATGGATGTCAGTGGAAAAAATTTCGCCATCGACAAAGACGTAACCGGAAAAGTGACATTAGCCTTTGACAAGCCGGTTCCATGGGATCAAGTTCTTGATCTGGTTTTAAAAATGAATGGTCTCGGAATGGTTTACGAAGGCGATATCATCCGTATCGCCACTCTTAAAACCTTAAGAATCGAGCAAGAGGAAAGACAGGCCGCCTTCGCCGCAAAGCAAAAGCTGGAGGCACAGAAAAAAACCCTTGAACCGATGACAACAGCTTACATCCCCGTCAATTATGCAAATGCAAAAAGTGACGTGTTGCCCCATATCACCGTGACCAAAGGACGCGGCAATGTCACCGTCGATGCCAGAAACAACCAAATTATCATCACGGACATTGCTGAAAAAATTAGAGAAGCCAGACAAATCGTAAAAAAGATCGATAAAGTGACGCCTCAGGTCATGATCGAAGCCCGGATCGTTGAAGCCACGGATACCTTTTCCAGGGAAATCGGTACACAATGGCAAGTCAGCGGAACCAGAACGGATGGCAGTTTAGGCGGAACGCTGGGTTTTGATATGAGCGCAACAAATCCGCCGTCGAGCAGTCTCGGCGCGATTGGAATTTCATTTTCAAGAGTGGTGGGGAATACATTCAAGATCATCGATGCAAAGCTGTCGGCATCGGAGTCCGAAGGAAGCGTTAAAATCATTTCCGCCCCGAAAATTTTAACGCTCGACAACAAGCCGGCCAAAATCAAACAGGGATTGGCTTATCCGTATAACAAACTGGATGCGGACGGGAATACCACCACCGAGTTCAAAGACATCGCCCTTGAGCTGGAAGTGACGCCCCATATTACCCCCGATGACCGGGTAACTATGAAAATCGTTATCAAAAACAATGAAATCGGCGCGGTGATCAATAACCAGATATCCTTCACCACCAAGGAAGCCTATACCGAGCTGCTGGTGAATGACGGAGACACGATTGTGATCGGGGGAATTCGAAAAACCAGGAAGGATATAAACGAAAAAGGCCTACCGTTTTTGCGAAAACTACCGGTTCTCGGGTGGCTCTTTAAAACAGACGCCAAAGAAAACACCACCGATGAATTGCTGATATTTATTACGCCGAGAGTGGTTCAGCTCAAGCAGGCCAATCTTGTCGGGTCACACATAAAAGCCGTTCAATAATGGTATCTTTTTATGTCCTGAATCGCCCGGCTCGCCTTCGCGGCCGATTCGCTGCCGGGATCAAGTTCGATAACTTTTTGATAGGCCGCCAGCGCTTTATCTTCTTCGCCTGATTCTGTATAGACCTTGCCGAGATCGAGGTATAAAAGGTAAACATCCGGATAATTCTTTACGGCGCTTTCGAGTATTTGTGCCGCGTCGTCGAGCTTTCCCATGGCCATATATGTCAGGCCGAGGCCGCGCATGGCATTGATAAATTTAGGCTTTAAATCAAGGGCTTCACGGTAGTATTTTTCCGCAAGATGATACTCTTTCTTATTGTAGTAAGCCCATCCCAGATTGGCCAGAGGCAAGTGGGGCGTGGTATAGAGCAGGTTTTTTGACACGGATTTGAAATATTTAATGGCCGTATCCCAATCTCCTTTGTCAAGATATGCCGTCCCCAAATTATTTTTGGCAGGTGCATAATCCGGATTGATCTTTAGGGCCTTTTTAAAATGCTCGATGGCAAGATCCGGTTGTTTTTTGGCTTTATAAGCAAGCCCGAGATCGTTTTGGAGAAAAGGATCGTCCGGGTAAAGGGACTCGGCCTTTAGAAACTCTCTCAACGCCTCAGTGTAATTCCCGCGCTGATAATATGCTTCTCCGAGATTTCTGGAAGCCTTTTCCTGTTTTTTTTGCACCGTGAGATCTGGCGCACACGACCAAATGCTCAACAGCGCTATGGTTAACAAAGCCCCCCCCAACAAACGTCTACTCATTTTTGTTCCTTTGAAATTTGATTCGAATGACTCTGATGTTGTTATCGGTCAAATATTGGATGACTCCGTGATTTAGCGGCGCAAGCGTTATCAGCGTCCCGGGCGCGTCTTGATGATCCATTAAAAAACCCGGGATGGTCAGCTTTATGTTTTCGGCAGCAGGCCGCTTTGCCGCTAAAAACGCCGGATTTTTTGTAAAGGAAACATTCATGGCGCCGAAAAGCTTTTGTATGATATCGTCTAAAATGTCATTGTCTTTTATTTGTATAATGGAATAGCCGCTCTTTTCGATGGCCTGAACCGCATCACCATAAAAATCTCCGAAATCGATTAAAAATGCCTTACCGTTTTTGTCTGAAGCCAGATTTGACGCCGCCTGGATCTGGACCCCCGCATATTGAAATGTAATCGGTTTATCGGGTATATATCGATATCCCAGGGCAGCGAGAAGATTCTTTACAAATGTCTTGCGATCGGCATTGACCACGACGTCCAGAGGCCCGCCGACATTGATGAGTGGGAAGACTGTTGCTTTCGGCGGGCCGGGGTTTTCACCCACGATAATATCTTTGATGACGATATTGTTTTGATCCAGATACCGAACGATGGGTGCCGGTGTCTGTTCTTTATAATTATGAATAAGGGAGATACAAAGGTACCGTTCAGGTTCTCCTATTTCACGGGATTTTTCAATGATCCATTTCCCCCGGACTTCAACATCAACGCCATGATCCGAAAAATCAAGTTTACGTTTTAAAACGCCCGCTTCTAGTTTTCCAAAAACCGCTCCCAAAATCTTCTCCGTTGAATCACCGGGCTCGATGGTGACGACACGCACATCTTTCCAAAAGGTTTTGATCATTGTCATCTCGGATTCCGGATTCTCATCGCCCTTGAAAAAAAAGATTCGGGTTCCGTTATCAAGCTTCATGAAGGGAGTCCTAAAAAGATCAATCTTAAAATCTTCCTGCCCGTGCCTGGGAAGGTAATAGCTGCCTTTATTAAACAGCTTCGCATCCAATATCGATGCGACATCGGACAGCGTGGAATCCGACGGTTTCTTGCCGACTTTCAGCACGGAAGCCGGCGATGTTTTTTGATCAGACACTGCGACGCTGCCTTCACTTACCGGATGCTCACGAGGTGCGGCACTCTTGTCGGAAGACCGAAACGGCAATTGGATGCTTGTTTGGGGGTTCGGTAACCGGATCATTTGCCCGGCATAAATAAGATTCAAATTTTCAATTTGCGGATTCAGTTTCCTGAATAATTCTTCGCCGGCGCGATAAGATTCCATGCCGTATTTTCCATATCTATTGGCAATCAGGACCGATACGCAATCTCCGCTTTTAACGCGATAGCTCGTGGACGCTTTTGTTTTTGTTTCAGGCAAGCCTTTGGCGCTAAAATATGGGATTGTAACGACACCCGAAGATTCCTCTGAAAATATGTCTTCATTGACTTTCTTCAAGGGAATAAGGATCTGCTGGCCGGGGCGGATATGGTCTATGTTTTGTATGTGTGGATTTAACCGTTCGAATATCCTTAAAAACTCCGGGAAATCGCTGTGGGAAATTTCGCCTTTTTGTCGAAATAGTTTGAAAATCCAGTCATTTTTTTGGACGATATACGGCTCGCACAATATGTTCCACCCGCGGTCGTACCGCACCACGTAGCTCTTATAGTAAAATGCCGCGGATGCCAGGGAACAGGCCGTCAAAAATATCGCTGTGATCCATACAAAAAAAATAAATACCAAAAATGACCTTCGCGTTTTCATGCCTTAAAAACCTTTTTGAGCCCCAGCCGTTTTGCGATATCCTTGGATGTCTGGTTTACGAACCGGTCGAAATCTTCGCCTTCCAGCGGCTTGCCCGGTGAAGGAACTTTGGCCAAGCCCTTTGGATGAACATAGAATGGCGCATTGATCAGTGCAGGGTCCGGAGAAATTTCGAATTCCGCTTCAAAATTATTTTCAAAATATTTCTCCTGAAACCCTGAAAATTTGATGGCATGGGCTGTCGAGTCAACCACGGCGACATCCTTTTCTTCGATAATTTTTTGTTTTCGGGCCGCAACCAAACCGGCGAGAGATTCGCCGCCGTGCGTACATGCAATATGTCCGTTTCTGTTGGCCAAAAGCTCCCAGTCCATGATCGATTGTTCGGTGACTTCGATAAAAAAAACATTCTGCTTCCCGGACATACGGTTATATACGTCAACCAGGTGGATCACCCTCGGCATTGAAACCGGGTTTCCGATCATTGCTGCTTGCGCAACACTGGGTTTGACAACAACGGGCGTAAATT
This sequence comes from uncultured Desulfobacteraceae bacterium, assembly GCA_964591175.1. Taxonomy (GTDB): domain Bacteria; phylum Desulfobacterota; class Desulfobacteria; order Desulfobacterales; family UBA11574; genus UBA11574. The sequence continues at coordinate 53,590 of CAZQAF010000010.1, forward strand.
TCCGTTTCGCTGCATCCGGTTCAAGATAATACCGGTAGACCGGGTTGGCATGTTCCGATTGAACGCCAAGGATTTTTGGCAAACAGGTGATGATTCCGGTCTCATAAAATTTTAAAAATCCGTTCATCACAGCGGTAATATTTCCCGCGTTACCAATGGGAACAACGACCACTCGATTTTCCATATCGTATTCGAACGCCTGCGCAATCTCATATGAATAAGACTCCTGTCCCAGTATCCGCCATGCATTTTTAGAATTGAGCAGCGCGACATTATAATTCTCAGAGAGCGCTTCCACCACTTTCATACAGTCATCAAAAACACCCGGGATCTCAAACACGGCGGCCCCGCTTCCCAAAGGTTGCCCAAGTTGCTGAGGGGTTACTTTTTTGTGGGGAAGCAGTACCGCCGATTTTACGTTCGGCTGCAAATAGGCGGCATATAAGGCAGCGGAAGCGGACGTGTCTCCGGTCGAGGCACATACGGCCAATACATCTGAAATATGACCTTCCTGAACCAAATAGTTGATGTAGCTCAACGCACTGGCCATACCCCGGTCTTTAAAGGAGGCGGAAGGATTTTGACCATCATTTTTAAAATAGAATCTAAGACCCGCTTTGTTTTGTAAAATCGGGTTTGCTTCAACAACCGGGGTATGACCTTCTCCCAAATATACAATGCTGTCCAGCGGAATCGCGGGTCCGATGAATTCATGATAAAGATATATCCCCTTGAGCGCCGGGATCGTGAGCATTTTTCGATAATCAAAGGTTTTTCGCCATACATCCGCGGAAATTTTTTTTAACTTTTCAAAATTGTTGTCATAAATCAAAAGCACCTGTCCACAATCCGGGCAGGTATACAATAATTTTTGGATCCCGAACCAGTGGCCGCATCCAAGACATCGATACATCAAGTCACTGTCATGGCTCGGAAGTATAAAGGGTTTTATTTCTTTCGGGAAATCTTGGGATTTCATGGGGTGATTTTCTCCAGTCCGCCCATATAGGGTCTCAATGCTTCAGGAATCAGAACAGATCCGTCGGCCTGCTGGTTATTTTCGAGCAAGGCGGCCACAGTTCGCCCCACTGCGAGCCCGGACCCGTTGAGCGTGTGAACCAGTTCCGTCCCTTTTTTCCCCTTTCTCTTGAATCTGATATTGGCGCGTCTTGCCTGAAAACTCTCAAAATTGCTGCAGGATGAAATCTCTCTGTAAACGCCCTGCGCCGGCATCCAAACTTCGATATCATACGTTTTTGCCGCTGAAAAGCCAAGGTCTCCGGTACATAGAACGACCACCTGATAGGGTATTTCGAGGAGTTTTAAAATCGCTTCCGCATGGCTTAACAAAGATTCGAGTTCATCATAAGAAGTTTCGGGCGTGGCAAACTTAACCAGTTCGACCTTGTTAAACTGGTGCTGCCTGATAAGGCCCCGGGTATCTTTTCCATAGGAACCCGCTTCCGAGCGAAAACACGGTGTATAGGCCGTATAGTAAATCGGCAGTACTTCTTCATCCAGGATCTCCCCCCTATGAATGTTGGTTACGGGAACTTCGGCCGTGGGTACCAAAAAATAATCCCATCCTTGAAGCTTAAAAAGATCTTCCTCGAATTTGGGCAATTGGCCGGTACCGATCATACTGTTGCGGTTTACGATAAAGGGAGGAAGGATTTCTTTATAACCATGCCGTGTCGTGTGAATATCAAGCATAAAATTAATGAGCGCTCTCTCCAATCGCGCGCCGGCGCCCAAATAGAGGGGAAATCTCGCTCCGGTAATTTTAGCCGCGGTTTCAAAATCCAATATTTTCAGGTTTTCCCCTATCGCCCAATGCGGCGCCGGTTCAAAATCAAAGGCAGGGGGATCACCTGCCTTTTTAAATACGGGATTTTCAGAACTATTTTTGCCGACGGGAACCGACGGATGGGGCAAGTTGGGTATCTCAAAGAGGATCTGATCGATTTTGTCTTCGTTTTCAGCCAAATCACGATCCAGGATTTTGATTCTGCCGCCGACATCACGCATTTGAGTCATAAGGTCGTCTGCATTTTCTTTGTTTTTTTTCATGGCCGCGATCTGCTCGGAAACGACATTTCTTTGATGCCTCAACGCTTCTATCTCAAGCAGAAGGGATTTTCGCTGGTCATCATAACGTTTAAAGACTTCCAAATTTATTGAATCCCCTCTGTTTTCAAGCGATTTTTCAATCTCGTCAAGATGTTGTCTTATAAATTTGATTTCCAGCATGTCAGCCCCTAAATTTTTTTAAAAACATGATATTCACAGATGGCGTACGGGTTTTGGCAACAAAAAAAGTTTTCGGTTTGCATCTTACTCTCAATTTTTTTTAAGCCATCACCCACGCTTTAAAAATTGGTGGGATCGTATCATTCGCATGCCATATAGTCAATGATTATTGCGAGTTGACATTACCCGTCAAGTTTGTATATTATAGCTTTATTTCAAAATATTTTCCTAGGAGAGAATATATATGGAAGAAACTCGGCAAACAAAAGATGACGTTCGTCGCAGCATTTCAAAAGCACTGGCCTTGCTTTCTGAAAAAGAGATCAGACAGAAAACGAATAAAATTGAAAAACGGCTCCTCGAATTTGCTAATTTTTTGGAAGCGAACATTGTTTTGCTTTATTTGAATCGGGACTGCGAAGTAAATAGCATGAACATCATCAAAAAATGTTTAAGTTTCAAAAAAATCGTTATTCTTCCTTCCTTTGATACAACAAAACGCGAAGCAATACTGTTTAAACTGGACAATATTGAGACGGACTTAAGGCCGGCCGCCGGACATATCTTAGAGCCGGATCCGAGCCGCTGTAACGTTGTCCCCATTGAATGCATCGATATTGCCATCATTCCGGGATTTGCGTTTGATGAAAAAGGAGGAAGGATCGGGTCCGGTAATGGAAATTACGACCGGCTTATTCCAAATCTGCCGATTACCGCAAGAAAGGTCGCTCTCACCTTTGAAGATCAAATCCTGCCTCAGGTGCAAATGGAGGCACATGACAAGTACGTGGATATCATTATTACAGAAAAAAGAATTATATACAAAATATAACGCCAATCAGGATCATCTCGTTACCGTTATGGCGCGCGTACGTGTTCAGGGGGATGCGCTTTCCCCGAACACGTATGGCATTTATCATGCTGAATTCAGCACCTTTTCCAGTTTCTGAAGATTTTTCGCCATTCCCACGGCAATCACCGTATCATCGCTTTCGATGACCGTCTCGAAGGACGGATTAAACAACATGCTGCCATCTGATTTTTTAATCGCAACAATGATCAGATTAAACTGCTGCCGGATTCCCGAGTCTCTCAACATCACATTGATCAGCCCGGAAGAAGGCGATACCGGAATTTCTTCCATTTGTATGCTCTCCGGCTCATAAGCCAGCGCTTGATCCAGAAAGAAGGTCACCGTCGGACGAACAATCCGCTGAGCCATACTGACCGCCCCTGTATCATAGGGTGATTCCACCCTGTCGGCTCCTGCCGCCAGTAATTTGGGCTTTGATTTGTTTTGTGTCGTTCTGGCCATAATGAAAATATCCGGATTGAGTTGTCTGGCGGTCAGCACCAAATAAACATTGTCCGCATCACTGGCCAGGGCGGCCACCAGTCCGCTCGCATGTTTTATGCCGGCTTTTATCAAGTTGGCTTCATCCGATGCATCGCCGGTCACATAGAGAATTTTTTCGTCATTCATGAGCGGTATGAGTTCTGCGTCCTTCTCGACGACAACAAGGTCAACCGGCTTTCTCGCCAACATTTTACAAAGAATTCTTCCGATTCGACCATAGCCGCAAACAATATAGTGATTTTTTAATCGACTGACTTTTTTATCCAAGCTTCTCCTCCCCAAAATCGTCCTGATTTGGCCTTCCACCATAAACTGGACAATAACACCGGCAATATACAAAAAGTAGATTACGCCGATAATAATAAAGAAAATCGTGAATACCCGGCCGCTGTCGCTCAATTTATGAACTTCACCATATCCCACAGTGGTGAGCGTCGTTACGGTCATGTACAGGGCGTCTAAAAAATCCCAATGTTCAATGGTCATATACCCTGTTACACCGAGCGTAATAAGGAACAGCAAAAGCAACACGCACAATTTCAAATGTCGCACACTTTTCATGGGGTGATTTGATCCTATCTGCCGATTCTGAATACGGGTAAAATGTCAAAGCTCAGCGCTAACATCTTAAATTTTATGGCGCATTGAGAAATATAGCCACATCCGCGGATGGATCAGATTATGTTATATGAAGAGGAAAAATCAAGTTCTTTATTTGAGCAATATTATTCAAATGTTAATGAACGCTTTAAAAGATCCGATAATACATCCGAGCACAAAAAACGGAAATTTTATAAAACATTGCTTTTGAATTCTAATTTCTTGACGTAACTATTCTGTTTTGATAGAAATTCCGTATATTATCACACAGGATGCAGATACGCTTTAACGGGCAATAAAAACCTTTTATTGTTTTCGTTTTTGAAATAAATTTTAATACGCATAACACTTACCCGGTTTTCAATTTATTGCGCCCGGTTAAAGGATAAATCGTTTGAAAGAAAACGCCATAAAATACACCCGCCAGCGCGAAGAGATGGTCAGAAGGCAGATTGAAGCTCGGGGCGTCACCGACCCTTATGTTCTGGCTGCCATGCTCAAGGTTCCCCGGCACCTCTTTGTCGGCGATGCCTTAAGAGATCAGGCATACGGCGATTTTCCGCTTCCCATCGGTGAACAGCAGACCATCTCCCAGCCCTATATCGTGGCCGAGATGACCCAGGCGTTGCAGCCCGGAAAAGATGACAGGATTCTTGAAATCGGAACGGGGTCGGGATATCAGGCTGCCATTTTAGCGGAAATTGTATTTCGTGTTTATACCATTGAAAAATTATACCCGCTTTATACCAAAACCCGAAAGCTTTTTGACCAGCTCCGGTATCACAATATCGTCACGAAATATTCAGACGGCACTTCAGGGTGGAAGGATGAAAGCCCATTTGACGGGATTATTGTGACAGCCGGTTCTCCGACTATTCCTACACCTCTGGTCAGCCAACTGGCTATCGGCGGACGCATGGTCATCCCCGTTGGGGATCAGTACTCCCAGGAACTCATAAAACTTTACAAGGATGAAAATGGCATTCATAAAACGAATTTAGGCGGATGCAGATTTGTCAAACTTGTGGGTGAATATGGATGGGGAAGCTAATTCATGCTGCGACGCCTATACGACTGGGTTCTTCACTGGGCGGAAACGCCCTACGGATCATGGGCATTGTTTATTTTGGCTTTCAGCGAAGCCTCTTTTTTCCCCATTCCTCCGGATATCCTTCTCATCGCATTGGCTGTTTCCATTCCCAAAAAATCCCTGAAATATGCATTGATCTGTTCCGCAGGATCCGTTCTCGGGGGATGTTTCGGATATTTTATCGGATGGCAGTTCATGACGACCGTCGGCGCTCGCATCGTCGATTTTTACGGCCTCACTCAAAAGGTTGCATATATTGAAGTTCTTTATAATAGATACGATGCATGGGCCGTCGGTATAGCGGGTTTTACGCCGATACCCTACAAGGTCTTTACCATCGCCGCCGGCGCCTTTAAGATTAACTTTTCCGTATTTATCCTGGCATCGCTGGTGTCTCGATCCGCACGTTTTTTTCTTGTCGGTGGGCTTATTTACATTTTCGGCCCGAGCATTCAGGCGTTTATCGATAAATATTTCAACGTTCTCGCCACGATATTCACGGTTCTTCTGATAGCCGGATTTTTCGTCGTCAAGTATTTGTTGTGAAATAACGACCATATCAGTGTCCGTCCAGAAATGGTAGATTTTGGCTTGAGACGAGGGTTCAACGCCGATATCCGACGAAAAGACTTTTTTGAGAGGCTTCTATTTCAGTCGCCGGACTTGCTCCAGCGTTCTAATTCCAAAACTGTCGCAAGGGATAGATGTTGAAGATATGTAAGCCAGGTGATTGAGGAGTTCACCCATTAACGCATTGATTTTTCTAAAGCGCGATGGTTCCGTCAATATGGCTTCCGGTGATTGAACAAAGGGGCCTTTCGTAAGATCGTCTTCACAATGGGCGATTAAATCTCTTGCGCTTTGTTCTATCGTTTCAAGGTGAAACTGCAATGCGACAACCTGGTCATCATAAACAAAACCTTGATTCTCACAGGCGGCACTCTTTGCGATATGAACCGCACCCAAAGGAATATCGAACATATCCCCGTGCCAGTGAAACGCATCGATTTGTTCGGGGAGAAAATCCGCAATCCGCGTTTCGGCTGTATCGCGGGTCTTTTGGATCGGAAACCATCCGATCTCTTTGTACGTGTTGGGATACACCCTGGCGCCCAGCACGTCCGCAATCAATTGGGCGCCGAGGCAAATTCCAAGAACAATTTTTCCGTTTACAATGGCCTGGTCGATATATTTTTTTTCTTTCACAAGCCATGGGTATGTATCCTCTTGATAAATGCCCATGGGACCACCCATGATAACGAGCCAATCGATATCGTCAAGATTTGGAAACGGGTCTTTGGCAAAAAGCCGTGTCGATGTGATGTCATGGGCCATATCTTTGGCCCATGGTTCAATGCTCCCGAGGCCTTCAAAGGGAACATGCTGGAAATAGTGCAGCCGCATATTCATTTCCTTTTAAATATAATAATCCAAATCAAAATTTTGAGCCTATTATGCACAATGTGTTGGGATGTCAACTCCTTTTTAAATGAGAAAACGCGGATACGGTACTTTTAAAGGCATTGACTCTTTTCTAATGCATTGACAAACAATACCACATCGTGGTAAAAAAGTAAAAATATGCGCAAACTTGGCATCCGAAAACAGCCCGACAGCCTTCCTGGGTTCTCAAGGGGCGTCACAACCACAACGCAGCGACATAAATACCACACATAATTTTGGAGACCGTTCCATGAAAAACGATGTCATAAAGCAAGATCCGTCCTGCCGGATCGATGCGGAATCTTTAAGCCGGTTCAAACAGCAGCTTCCCGATGTTGCGGAAAGCATTATCGGCAGTTGCTACGATGAAGAAAGTTTCACCCATATCGACTACGAGCCGATTCCTTCTGAAGGTTATATTGTTGATATCATAAACAAATTGAGAGAAATCCTTTTCCCGGGCTATTTTGCGCGTGAAAAAATCGATCCGGTCAATCTGAAATACTATATGGGACAGGCGGTTTCGGTTTTATTTGATATGCTTTCGGTTCAGATCGCCCACAGCATTCGGCACGATTGTTTCAGATACGATCTCCCATGTACCGAATGTGAGGAACAGGGACAAAAGATGGCCCTTATACTCCTTGAATCGATTCCTTCCATACGAAAAACACTGGCAACGGATGTTCGGGCGGTATATGAAGGTGATCCCGCAGCCAAAAGTTACGATGAAATCATCTTCAGCTATCCCGGCATCTTTGCCATGAGCGTATTCAGGGCGGCGCATCAACTCTTTAAACTCAAAGTTCCCCTCTTGCCCCGTATCATGACGGAACATGCACACAGCTCGACCGGTATCGATATCCATCCCGGGGCCGATATCGGAGAAAGTTTTGTGATCGATCATGGAACCGGCGTGGTCATCGGTGAAACCACCGTTATCGGTAAAAACGTCCGGATCTATCAAGGGGTGACCCTCGGTGCCCTATCGCTCCCAAAAGACGCCGGGGAACGGCTGAGGGGAAAGAAGCGTCATCCCACCATCGAAGATGATGTCATCGTCTACTCGGGCGCAACAATTCTGGGCGGCGATACCGTCATCGGCGCACGTTCCGTCATTGGCGGAAATGTCTGGATCACCCAATCGGTGCCTCCGGATACCCGGGTCATCATGGAAACGCCCAAGCTGGTTTATCGATAGGCCGAACCGGTCTTTTGTGTGAAAGGACATTAAACGGACGGGGCTGGTCGGCTTGTTTCGAACGCTTTTTGCAAAGCGCTTCGGTTTTCCAGGCGCGCTTTTAACTTCGGAAACTGATCCATATCGGTATGCGGCAGAAAAAGCGCGGCCACATAATTGTCCATAAAAGACCGGGTTTCCGACAGTTCGAAATTTGTCATTCGCTTGGTGACCGCCACAACGTCCTTCCTGATCCGGTTGGTCAGACAGCTCATCTTTGCCCCCATTAAAGATCCATTGCCGAAAAATCGAACACGGTCCGGATCAGTTTCAGGTAAAAGACCGATGACCATCGCTTTTTCCAGGTCCACGTAGCTGCCGAATCCGCCTGCCAGATAAATCCGATCGATGTCTTGCATCCGCAGCCCCACTTCTTCGAGAAGGGTCATACAACCGCTGTAGATGGCCCCTTTGGCTCTTATGAGATTATCAAGGTCCGGCTCCGTAAGGGCAATGTCCCGATCGATTTGCGTCTCATGTTTCCATGCCAGCACATATTCGTAAATGCCGTCGGTTTCCCGGATGCGGGATGTATTCAAGTCGCGGTTGAATTTCCCTTGATTATCAATGACCCCCATTTCAAACATGGTGGCCGCAATGGTGATGAGCCCGGACCCGCATATCCCTTTGGGTCTGACATTGCCGATGGTAATATTCATGGGCTCCAACGACACGGGATCCAATGAAAAATCCTCGATGGCCCCTTTGGCGGCCCGCATCCCGAACTTAATCCCCCCGCCTTCAAATGCAGGCCCTGCCGAGCAGGATGCGCAGGCCAGCCAATCTTTGTTGCCGATGACAATTTCGGCATTGGTTCCGATATCCATAAAAAGGGTCAGTTCTTCGGCCCGATACATTCCGGATCCCATAACACCGGCCACGATATCGCCACCCACATAACTCGAAACCGCCGGATACACCAGGGCGGTGACATGGTCTCCCAGAGAAAGGCCCAAATCGGCCGCTTTTATCGGCGGATAGAGGGTTGACGCCGGCACATACGGCGAAAGCCGAATGTACTTGGGATTCACCTTCAGCGCAAGTTGCGTCATGGTTGTGTTTCCGGCCATGGTAACCGCGGAAATTTCGTCAGGATCGATTCGTGCCTTTTTGACTACTTTTTTAATGAGCTTGTTGATGGTGGCGATGATCACTTCATGAAGCTTGTCAAGACCGCCCGGTTTGCCGGCATAGACAATTCTGCTGATGACATCCTCGCCGTAACTGATCTGTCCGTTATAGTCGCCGAACTGAGCCAAAACATCTCCCGTTATAAGATCGATCAGTTGCGCATAAACGGTTGTCGTACCGATATCCACGGCAATGGCATAGTTACGACCGGTGGTATCTCCCGGCTGAACGTGTATGATCTGCGTCTTTCTCCCGGATTGCACCGGCCGGGCAAGCGTGGCCGTTACCTTGAAATGGCCCTGTCTTAATACATCTGAAATTTTCCGGATTACCTGGAGCTCAACCACCAGACGATGCTCGTCGTGTGTTGCTTTTAAGAAAGAAACCAGTCGGGTGACATCCGGAAGGTTATCCTGAGGGGTCGGTTCCGGAAGTTCAAGATATTTCTTTTCCACCGGCGGCATGAAAAGGCCTTCATCTTTAAGGTCATCCAGATTCATCTCCCAGATGCGGGCTGTTTTTCGCGGTGTTTGCTGTAAATTGAGCATACCGGCGTCAACTTCCGACTCGATCGGGATGCGAACCACAAGATCACTTAAAACATTGGAGAGACATGCCTGTCGATATCCTTTTTCAATGTCTTCTCTATCCAATTTCTCCGAAATGCCGCCTTCAACATTTCCCTCTTCGATAATGACACGGCACTTTCCGCAAACCCCCTCTCCACCGCAGGATGCATTAATATGCACCCCTGCCTGGATGGCCGCGCGGATCAGGTTTTCTCCTTTTTCAACAAGGATCTCAACGTTGTGCGGCAGAAACAATATATGGTGTTTTTTCATTTTCCTATCACGCCTTCTTTCAAGAAAAAGATTGTCGTAACAATTGATATATTTGAGCCATCAGGGTATTTTTTATATTGTCGCGGCAGGGAGAAGGTTGAACTGTTTGATTAAAAAATCAGCCACCTTTTTAACGGCTGTCGTGGAAAACACCGGAACATTAAAATCCATATTCGCATCGGTGATGAGCGCCATCAGCTTCTCATCATTTTTACACAAAGGTTCCGGCGTCGTCTCGACTCTAAAAATTTCCAGTTTCGGTATTCGACTTCGCTTGTATCCCTCGGTTAAGATAATATCCACCCCGTTAAAAAGGGATAACAATTCATCCGGCTGGTGATCATATTCGACATCCATTACCATGCCGATTTGGTAGGGTGATGAAATAATGGTGGTCGATGTGCCGGCGTGTTTATGGCGCCAACTGTCTTTGCCGGGTTTGTCCATCTCGAAACCGTGAACATCATGTTTGATGCTGCCGACCTTTAATCCCCGGCGCGTCAGTTCGGGGATCAATTTTTCTAAAAACGTCGTTTTACCGGACCCTGAATGTCCGATAACGGCAACCACCGGCGGGCTTGTTATTGTCTCTTTTTTTTTCATCATTTTTGGGTAAAAATATCTTTGAATATCTTATCATCCGCCATCAGGCATTTTTTCTTTAGGGTTCTATACTTTTCCAGTAAATTTTTACCTTCTCCGGTCAACCGGGTTCCCATCTTCCTGTCCGAATGAACGATTTTAGCATTTAAATGTTTTTCCGTGTACTTTATTTTACTCCATACCGCTTTGTAGGACATTTTCATTATTTTTGCGGCCTGATTGATGGACCCTGTATTTTCGACATGCTCGAGAATCTTCATTCTCCCCTCACCGATGATCATATTGTCATTTTCATCGACAATCCATTGGCTCGATTTGAGTTTTAATTTAACCATGTCTTCCTTCCGAACAAAAAGAAAGTATGTATTCGGATATGCTCCCCTGTTTCACGGTTTCGTCTCTGTATCCGGTCATTTCAATGACGTTTTCGAAAAACAACCCGATGGCTCATATAGCATTAAACGTACATCATTTTGCAGGATCTGTAAAACAATTCTAAACCGTGCACCGGATCGTCCTTGTTTTAAATCCGATAAATTTGACTCTATATTCCATATCAAGTAATATTAGTTGTCTATTTATGATTGTTGCGTTCACCTGTTCCCCTACTTTACCTGAAAATAGAGAGAAAGAGGAGGATAATTTTTCATGGCCCGGAACAAAGACTGGAAAAAGCCTTTTATACTCGTATTGTTATTGGTATTGGCGGGGGGTTATTATGAAAAGCTGGGTGTCGAAACAAGAACGATGGCGCTGCCCCTGGCGATTATCATCGGCGCGGGCATTGTTGTCGCACGCATTAGACAATTGGAATATGAACTTCGTTCCGCCAGAGTAAACGCGAAAGAAGTGATCGTTCAATCTTTCAGCCTCATCGACGGTCAGGGAAGGCAGCGTGTTTCAATTTCGACAGACGCCGCCAAAGCATTGGTGACAGTCTTTAATGAGGATCAAAGCCCCTGTGTACTGCTCGATGTATTGAAAAACGCTCCGGCGTTGAAACTGGTCGGTCCTAAAGGAAGCGCATTGATCGAATTTGATGAACACGGCCAACCGAACCTGATCATTATAGATGATAAAGATGAGAAAATCTGGTCCGCCATGTAAAAATACGATTGCAGCGTTATTTTTTAAAGTTTAAATTTATACGGACGCCAAGGAAAGGAGCTAACTTGTGGATACGGAAATTTTTGAAAAAATGACGAAAGCGGAACTGAAAAAATATATAGAATTTCTTCTTTGGCACTACCGCGTAGTGGATGCATTCTGGTTTATCTACATCACCGAAGAATTTGACCAAAAGACGGCCGAACGCATCAACGAAAAGGTATGGGATCGTGTCTCGGCGATGGCGGCAAAGGACTTGGCAGAAAAATTTCAGATTCATGACAAGGGACTCAAAGGATTTGTCAGTGCCCAAAAACTATTCCCCTGGTGCATTCTCGTAGGATACCGGATTCAAGCATCCGACAATGACGTGATCATCTCCGTTCCTTCCTGCCCCACCCAGGAAGCCAGACTCAAGCGGGGTTTGGGTGAATACGTGTGCAAGGAAATGCATCGAAGAGAATTTACAAGTTTTGCCCGCGTGATCGATGATCGGATCCGTGTGGAATGTCTCTTTGCACCGCCGGACCCGCATCCGGAGGATATGTTTTGCAAATGGCGATTCTCTTTGGATTGATGATTTATGATTGTTGATTGATCTGCCCCTAACCTTTAAACTGCGAAGCGCTTGCCATGTTTCGTATTTCGAATTTTTGACCGAGAAACAGCGTTACGCTCAAGCACTCATTCAAACCGTCACGATAAGGAGGCCTTATGTATCTACCGAAAACCTATGAAGACTTCAAAAAAAAATTCCCGAAAATATTTGAAGATTATCGGCAATTGGGCAAATCATGCCGGAAAGAAGGGCCTTTAAACGAAAAATGCCAGGACCTGGTTAAACTGGGTATTGCCATCGGCGCCAACTCCAGAGGCGCTGTCATGTCTTCCATCAGAAAAGCATTGGCGTCCGGCGCAACCCCCGAAGAGATTCTCCATGTGGTATTATTGTCTTTAACCACCACCGGATTCCCGAACATGATAGCCGCTATGGGGTGGGCCGACGAAGTACTCGGAAAACAAATTCAGAAATAAGGGTGCGAATCTTGAGTACAACGCACATGAGTGCCGCTTACTGAAGCTTCCCTTGTTCCGCCAGGTCTTCCAGCCCGCCGATATCCAATAGTTTTAGATCCCGGCCGCTGGTTTCGATCAATCCCTGTTTCGCCATTTTTGCAAGAATTCGCGAAAGGGTTTCGGGAATGGTACCCAGAAGGCTGGCCAGTTGACCCTTTGAAATCGTTAATGCCACCGTCTTGGTTCGGCCCTGTTCTTTTGCCAGATATAGAAGGTATGAGGCCAGCCGTCCCGGAACTTCTTTTAAGGATAGGTTTTCGATTTGCACAGTGAACTGCCGCAGCCGCATGGAAAGTACGGCAAGCATGTTCAGCGAGAGAGAGGGATTTCGGGATATCAAGTCGATAAACGCCGTCCTTGGAAAAAATAGGAGGTGGCTCTTGAGAAGAGTTTCGGCATTGGCGGGGAATTTTTTACCGGCAAAAACAGGAACTTCCCCAAAAGGATTTCCAGGCCCATAAATATGAAGAATGTGCTCTTTTCCTTCAAAAGACAGTTTATAAATTTTTACCCTGCCGTCGGCAATGATATAAAAACCGTCGCAGGGATCGCCTTCTAAAAAAATCGTACTGCCCTTGTCGTAGAACCGGTCCACCGCAATCTGTCTGATCTCGTTCAACTGCTCATCCGGCAAACCATTGAAGAGAGGCGCATCTGAAATAATCTGAAGAATTTTGTCCATTATTTTTTTCTTTTTTTTTAAAAATATCACGCTTTTTTGACTTAAGTCAAGGCACTCGATCTGTCCTTTGTATAAGATGGGATTCAAAAGACGGAGAAAAAATTTCTACATGGTCACCATGCACACTTTTTTAAAACCATTCAAATAAAATAAAGGAGGCCAACCATGTTTTGTTTTCAATGTGAACAAACGGCAAAAGGCGAGGGGTGTACAAAAATCGGTGTCTGCGGAAAGCAACCGGATGTCGCCGCCCTTCAGGATCTTTTGGTTTATGCGGTAAAAGGATTGGCCCAGGTGGCGACAGAAGGTCGAAATGTCGGCATCAGGGATATATCCATTGACCATTTTACCTGTGAAGCCATTTTTTCCACGTTGACCAATGTCGACTTTGATCCGGATCGATTCGTGAAACTGATCCATAACGCCGTTAAATTTAGAGACGAACTCAAGGCAAAAGTCGCTGCGGCCGGAGGGAAAACAGACTTTGACGGGGGACCCGCCGATTTTACGCCGGCATCCGGCCGTGAAGCCCTTGTGGAACAAGGGGAAAAAGTCGGGGTTAAATCCGACCCGGATATCGATGCCGACATTCTTTCCCTGCAGCAGCTTCTGATATACGGTATCAAAGGCGTGGCCGCCTATGCGGACCATGCGGCAATTTTGGGAAAAACCGATACCAAAGTTTTTGATTTTATTTACGACGCCATGGCCGCCACCTTGACCAAGGATCTCAGCGCCGACGCTCTGGTGGGTCTCGTGCTTAAATGCGGAGAAATTAATATTCGAGCAATGGAACTTTTAGATGCCGCCAACACCGAAACTTACGGACACCCGGTCCCCACTTCCGTTCCTCTGGGTGCCAAAAAAGGCAAGGCGATTCTGGTTTCGGGTCATGATTTAAAAGACCTGGAAGAAATCCTGAAACAGACCCGGGACAAAGGCATCACTGTCTATACCCATGGTGAAATGCTCCCGTGTCACGGGTATCCGGAACTGAAAAAATATGATCATTTTTACGGGCACTACGGTACCGCCTGGCAGAATCAGGCCAAAGAATTCGCCGCGTTTCCGGGTGCCATTCTCATGACCACCAACTGCATTCAAAAACCTAAGGATTCTTATACGGAAAATATTTTTACTACCGGGCTGGTGGGCTGGCCAGGCGTTACCCATATCGCAGATAAAAATTTTGCTCCCGTTATTGACAGGGCCTTAGAATTACCCGGATTTACAGAAGATACACAAGGCAAGTCGGTCATGGTGGGATTTGCCAGAAATGCGGTCTTGGGTGTTGCGGACAAAGTGATCGAAGCGGTAAAAAACAAGGCTATCCGTCACTTTTTTCTGGTAGGCGGGTGCGATGGCGCCAAGGCCGGACGAAATTACTACACGGAATTCGTGGAAAAAGTACCTGAAGACTGCGTGGTGCTGACCCTTGCCTGCGGCAAGTTCCGCTTTTTCGACAAAGATCTGGGAGATATCGGCGGAATTCCGCGACTTCTTGATGTGGGCCAGTGCAACGACGCCTATTCCGCGATTCAGATTGCATCGGCATTGGCAGGCGCCTTTGACTGCGGAGTAAACGATCTTCCCTTGTCCATGGTGCTCTCATGGTACGAGCAAAAAGCATGCGCCATCCTGCTGAGCCTATTGTACCTGGGGATCAAAGATATCCGGCTCGGGCCAAGTCTGCCGGCGTTTGTTTCCCCGAATATTCTCAATGTACTGGTGGAAAAGTTCAATATCATGCCCATCAGCACCCCGGATGAGGACCTCAAGGCCATTTTGGGATAATTTTTTTTATCGACAGGGTTCACAAGGTGATTAAATTGTATCTTGTGAACCCTGTTAAAAAGGCGTCGATCATAGGAGGAAGAAAATGAAATGTCCGGGACAAGACAGTCGATATTGGAAGCCTGGCGCCATTTTCGAGGCCAATTGTCCGGAATGCGGCCATTTGGTAGAGTTTTTCAAGGACGATACCACACGGAAGTGCCCCAAATGCGAGCATAAATTTGCCAATCCCAAATTGGATTTCGGATGCGCATCCTACTGCCAGTATGCAAAAGAATGTATTGGAGATCTGCCGCCGGAACTTCTGGCTCAAAAAGAAGACCTCTTAAAAGACCGTATCGCCATAGAGATGAAGCGATATTTTAAGCGTGATTTCAAACGGATCGGGCATGCAACCCGAGTCGCTCGTTATGCTGATCGCATCGGCAGAGATGAAAGGGGCAACCTGGCGGTGATCCTGTCGGCAGCATATTTGCATGACATCGGTATCCATGAAGCGGAAAAAAAGTATAACAGTACGGCCGCAAAATACCAGGAGCAGGAAGGACCGGCCATTGCAAGATCAATCATGATCAAGTTGGGTGCCAAAGAAGAATTGATCGAAGAGGTTTGTGATATCATCGGGCATCACCATCATCCCCGATCCGAAGAAACGCTGAACTTCAAGGTGCTTTACGATGCGGATCTCATTACCAACCTTGAAGAAAAACAAAAGGATAATCCAATGGATACGGACAAGATCCATCGGATTATCGACAAATCTTTTTTAACCGACGGCGGTCGTAAAGAAGCAAGGAATGTATTGTTGAAATAAAACCAACCCCATAAGAGGATTGATAATGAAAGTGTCGCGAAAAATAATCGAAATCGACGAGGAATTGTGCGACGGGTGCGGCCAGTGTGTTCCTTCCTGCGCCGAAGGCGCCATTGAAATTGTGGACGGCAAAGCCAAAATTATCGCCGAAAAAATGTGCGACGGGCTCGGGGCCTGTTTGGGAGAATGTCCCTCCGGAGCCCTCCGCATCATTGAGCGTGAAGCCGATGAATTCGATGAGGAAGCGGTGGAGGCATTTTGGGCCGAAAAGGAGGCTGCCGAAGAAAAACAAGACATCGCCTGCGGATGTCCGTCCACTCAAATACAGACGTTTGCCCCCATCGAATCTCATCCGGAAAGCCATATTTCACGGTCAGACGGTGCGAAAAGCGAATCGGCCCTTTCCCACTGGCCGGTTCAAATACGGCTTATCCCTCCCAAAGCGCCTTTTCTTAAAGGGGCCGACCTGCTGGTGCTGGCGGACTGTGTTTCCGTTGCCTATGCCAATTTGCACCAGGATTTGATGAAAGGCAAGGTCGTGATGATGGGATGTCCCAAGTTCGACGGCGCCCAATCCTACATCGACAAATTCACGGAGATTTTTAAAACCGCGGGCATCAACAGCATTACCACGGTCTATATGGAAGTCCCGTGCTGCTCCGGCCTGCCGATGATCGTGAAAAAGGGGCTCGAGGCATCCGGACAAACCATTCCCATGGAAGATATCGTCATCAGCACCCGGGGCAAGGTTCTGGATCAAACCAAGTCAAAGTATGCTCAACATTAAACGATCCAAGACCTTTTGACGTACACGCCGATCGAATGCCGCTATCAAATATTAAGCGCTTGACAATAATAAAGTTTTCCTTCAATATGGAAAAATCTATATTCTGAAGGAAAACTTTTTTTCTTTTGCCCGAAATAAAGTTCGGATACCAGGCAACAACGGTTTTCCTTCAAAATCAAATAATGGCTTTTTGAAGGAAAACGCCATGCTTTACAGGGAGATGAATGACAATCAGCGGCGAGTTTTCATTGACACCGTTCAGTTATACGAAGCCCTAGGAGCCGCGCTTCAGAAAAATCGATCCTACAAAGGGGGCATGCATTGGAAAAAAGCAAAAGGCCGTGAATATCTCTTCAGATCGCTGGATCGTTATGGATATGGAAAAAGCCTCGGGCCGCGTTCGCAGGAAACGGAAAAAATTCTTGCCGATTTTCGGCGGGCCAAGCAGCAGGCTAAAAGCCGTTTATCCGCCCTGAAAGATCGTCTGAAGGAACAGGCCCGGTTTTGTAGGGCGGCCATGATCCAAAGAGTTCCCAGGACTGTCGCCGCTATCTTAAGGGTGCTGGACCAGTACAATATCCTCGGTCGCAATGTCATCGTCATCGGCACGAACGCCATGTATGCCTACGAAGCCGCGGCAGGCGTTTTCTTCGACAGGTCCATGATGTCGACCAAGGATATGGATATCCTATGGGATACCCGGAGCAAACTGACGCTGGTCACGAATTCTAATCGTAAACCGGATGGACTGCTCGGCATCATTCGCAAAGCGGACCGGTCTTTTGAGGTCATCCGTTCAGGAGACTTTCGGGCGGTGAATCGAGACGGATATATGGTCGATCTTATCAAGCCGTTTCCGAAAAAGATCATGGAAAAGGAACCCATCCGTATCGGAGGTGCCGACGACCTGAAAGCCGTTGAAATTCGGAATCTACACTGGTTAATCTCTTCCCCTAAATTTGAGCAAATCGTCATTGGGGATGACGGCAGGCCATCACTGATAATCGTTCCCGACCCTCGCACCTTCGCGTTACACAAATTTTGGTTAAGCAGCCAGGACGATCGTGAACCGGTTAAAAAACAACGTGACCGTGCACAAGCGATGGCCGTGGGAAAACTTATCATTGAACATTTACCGCAGTATCGATTTGATGTTGCCGAGCTGCGTATGTTTCCTCTGGAAGTTGTCCAAAAGGCGACCGAATTTTTCGATTTATCATAGACGTTTTAATATAAGGATCCAGTATGACACCCAAAATCATTGAACCCACACCATCGGCCTACAACTATCGGCTTCTGATTAAACACTTTCTCCGGACGCCGCTGATCTATTCACCCGACCAGGAAATTGTCTATCGGGACAGGATGCGATATACCTATGCCGCCTTCGGCAAGAGAATCCATCGATTGGCCAATGCGTTGAAAGATCTCGGGGTCGAACCCGGAGACACCGTAGCGGTCATGGACTGGGACAGCCACCGCTATCTGGAATGTTTCTTTGCCATACCCATGATGGGCGCGGTGCTCCATACCATCAATATTCGGCTGTCGCCGGATCAGCTCATTTATACGATTAATCACGCACAAGATGATGTTATCCTGGTTCATTCGGATTTTCTCCCTTTGCTTGAATCTGTAAAAGATCAGTTCGAGACACCCAAAAAAATTATTCTGATTTCAGAAGGGCAGGAAAGCATCGAAACGTCTTTGGCCGTTCGCGGAGAATATGAAGACTTGCTTTCCATTGCCGCTAACTATTACGAATTTCCCGATTTTGATGAAAATACCGTAGCAACGACCTTCTATACGACCGGCACCACCGGTTACCCGAAGGGCGTATTCTTTACCCATCGCCAAATCGTGCTTCACACTTACGGCATCATGTCCGCATTTTGTTCGTACAAGTCCCAGGCATCTATGAATTCCGGAGATGTTTACATGCCCATGACCCCGATGTTCCATGTTCATGCCTGGGGAATACCGTATCTGATGACGTTTCTCGGCGCAAAGCAGGTCTATCCGGGGAAATACGATCCGGATATGATTTTGAAGCTGGTCGCAGCGGAAAAGGTGACATTTTCACACGGGGTGCCGACCATCCTTCACATGCTGATCAACAGCCCGGCCGCTAAAGATATCGATTTGTCCGGATGGAAGCTGATTACCGGTGGTTCTGCCTTATCCCGCGGGCTGTGCCAATCTGCGCTCGATCTGGGCATCAATGTCTATGCCAGTTACGGCATGTCCGAAACCTGCCCGGTCCTGACATTGGCCAATCTCAAGCCGCACATGCTCGAATGGGACATGGACGAGCAAATCGGCATACGCTGCAGGACAGGACTGCCCCTTCCCGGTGTGTATCTCGAAATCATCGACTCGGAGGGCAAGCCATTGCCCCACGATGGGAAAACCACGGGCGAAGTGGTGGTGAGAGCGCCCTGGTCGGCCAGCGGCTATCTGAAAGATCCGGAAAAGAGTGAAGAATTATGGTCAGGCGGGTGGCTCCATACCGGTGATATCGGTTTTATCGACCCATACGGCTATCTCCAGATCACAGATCGCCTCAAAGACGTCATCAAAACCGGCGGAGAATGGATTTCATCTCTGGCGCTGGAAGATATCATCAGCCAACATGAGGCGGTCAGCGAAGCCGCCGTGATCGGTATTGCCGATGACAAGTGGGTGGAAAGACCCATAGCCCTGGTGGTATTAAAAGATGAATTTAAGAATAAGGTCACCGGAGAAGATTTGAAACGCTTTTACGAACAGTTCGTTAAAAACGGAATGATTCCGAAATTCGGAGTTCCGGACAAGGTCATCGTGGTCGCCGCCATTGCGAAAACCAGCGTAGGCAAAATCAATAAGAAAGCACTTCGAAGTCAGTACGGTTAACAGAAATCAACTTCTACAATGCCATGCGCAAAAAGAAATGCTCCCATCACGATACGATTACCTGATCGGCGCCATTTTGGTTCCCCCGATATATGGTACATTGAAAAATAAGACACCATTTGATAAAGACCGTTATGTTTCTTTGCTGAAAAAGTACAAATCCCGCAAACCCGACAAAATCTGGTCACTTTTGGATTCTTCCGGCGATGTTTAATATTATTCTCTTATCG